>CAZZYA010000020.1:0-24866 GCA_964658115.1 uncultured Rudaea sp.
CGCGAAACCTCGGAACCCGCTGGATGCGCATCGGCCTGATGTCGTCGCGCGACGTCAACCTCTTGGATGGTGTTTCTCATGCAGCCTTTTCAAGGCCTCGCGGGCGACGAGCGTGTAAATCTGTGTTGTCGACAGCGAACTGTGACCGAGCAGCATCTGCAATGCGCGCAGATCGGCGCCGTGGTTGAGCAGATGCGTCGCGAAACAGTGACGCAACACGTGTGGTGAAATGCGCTTGCCATCAATGCCCACCTGTTGCGCGTAACGTTTCACCGTGACCCAGAACATCTGACGCGTCATCGCCGCCCGGCGATTGCTGACGAACACGGCATCGACTTGCGCGCCGCGCAGCAACACCAGACGCGATTCGGCGTAATAGCGTTCGATCCAGTCCTGCGCCTGTTCACCGAGCGGTACCAGCCGTTCCTTGCCGCCCTTGCCGGTGACGCGCGCGACACCTTGACGCAGATTGATCTGCTCGGTGCGAATGCCGACCAGTTCGCTGACGCGCAACCCGGTCGCGTAAATCAGTTCGAACATCGCGCGATCGCGCAAACCCAGCGGCGTCGAAACATCCGGCGCTGATATCAACGCATCGACCTGCGATTCGGACAACGCTTTCGGCAACGCGCGCGGCAACTTCGGCGCATCGAGCAGCAGCGTCGGATCTTCGGCGATGGCGCCGCCGCGCAATCGCGTGCGATAGAAATGGCGCAACGTCGACAACAGTCGCGCGTTCGAGCGCGCCGTGAATCCCGTCCCTCGACGTCCACCTTTCGACGATCGTTGCGCGAGATAGCGATACAGGTTTTCGCGCGAACAACCGTCGAGCGTGCGCGATTGCGGCGCGAGCCATCGCGCGAGCGCCTCCAGATCGTGGCGATAGCTCGCGAGCGTGTTGTCGGCCAGCCCCTGTTCTGACCAGATCTTTTCCAGAAATGCATCGATCGCCGCAAGATCGGCCAGCGAAACTTCATTTTCAACGGCGTCGTGCATCGGCGACATCTTGCCACGCCGGACATAATCCGCGACGCTTGCGCGCCCTTCCGACGACGACCGCATGAGTTCGACGACATCCACACCGGCTTCGCTCGGGTTGCGTCTCACCGCGCTGGTCTACGACGTCTTCCCGTTGCTCGGACTTTGGTTTTTCGCTGGAGCGATCGGACTGTCGATCGTTGGCGACACCGACGTATTCGTTCGCAATGCCGTGATCCAGTCGCTCGTCTTGCTGTTCACCGCCGGCTATTTCGTGATTTCGTGGACGCGCGGCGGACAAACCATCGGCATGCGCGCGTGGCGTCTGCGCGTGACCGGCGACGACGATGCACGGATTACGTGGTCGCGCGCGCTTCTGCGTTTCGTCCTGGCCTGCGTTTCCTTCGCGCTGCTCGGCGCGGGTTTTTGGTGGCAATTTTTCGATCGGGGAAAACGCACCGCGCACGATGCGATCGCGCGCACGCGCATGATCCGTGAATCGAAACGCTAACCGTGGCGTCGGAAATAGAACAACGCGGCGAGTGCGAGCACGATCGACGGCGCTGCATTGGCTAGCGCGAGATTGAAATTGTATACCGAGCCCATGCTGACCACCGCGCTCTGGAAAAAGTAGTACATGATCGCGAGCGCGATGCCGATGAACAGGCGCTTGCCGAGTCCGCCGGTGCGCAACGTTCCGAACGCGAACGGTACCGCGCAAAACGCGAGCACGAGCACGTTGAGCGGGTAGAAGATGCGCGCCCAGTAAGCGCGCTGGAACGGCGATGCATCCTGATGGTTGCGCACGTTGTAATCGATGTTGCGCGACAGATCGAGCGCGGACAAATATTCCGGATGGATCATCGACACGGCAAGAATGTTCGGGTCGAGATTCGATTTCCATTCGGTTTGCGCCTGCGTCGTCGTGATCGCCTGCGTGCCATTGAACTCGGTGCGGCGCACATCGAACATCGTCCATTGCCCGCTGTTATGTGTCGCCGTTTTCGCTTGCGACAGCGCGGCGAGCTGTCCATTGGGTTCGAACTCGAACATGCGCACATCCTGGAGTTCGACCGTCGGACCTTTCGCCGTGCTGCGCGTGCGTCCGTGCTTGGCGTTCACGACGGTGGCGCCATCGCGCGCCCACAGGCTGCCGTTCTTGCTGATGGCGACGTCTTTGGATTTCGCCGTCAATGCCAGTGCTTCGGCACGCTGTTCGCCGCGCGGACCGATCGTCTCGCCGATCGCCATCACGCCGATCGTCAGCAACGTCAGTGAGATGATCACCGACACGCAGATGCGCAACTTCGACAATCCCGCCGCGCGCAACGCGGTCAGCTCGCCGCTCGATGCGAGTCCGCCCATGCCGAGCAAACCGCCGATCAACGCGGCATAGCCGAAGAATTGATAGCCGCGTCGGGGAATCGTGAGCAGGATGTAAACGATCGCTTTGGTCAACGTGTATTGACCCGTCCCGATGTCGTTGATCTCGGCGAGAAACGCATGGAACGCGTCGAAGCCGACCAGAAATCCCCACGCCAGCAGTACCGAGCCGAGCACCGACAGCGCGACGAGCTTGTCGACCTTCTTGAAGAGCACCGTCATGCGGCGACCTCGCCCGGCTTCACGACGACTTTGGGTTTCGGCAACTGCTGTCCGCGCCAGGTCATGTAAATCGCGAGCACGAACGTCGGCACGAGAATGATCCAGAAACCGACGCGCGGATCGGTGAATCCCTGACTCAACCGCGAGCGCCACAACGCAAGACAGTTGTAATACGCGAACCACGCCAACAGCGCGATCAGCAAGCGTGCGTATCGCGGCTCGCGCGGACTCGATTTCGCGAGCGGCAACGCCAGCATCACCAGCACCAGCACCGACAGCGGCGCCACCAGACGCCATTGAAGTTCGGTGCGCTGCACGTTGTCCGTGCTGAGCAAAAGGTCGGCTGTCGGCGCGCTGCGCTTGACCGAATCGGGCGTGTTGTCGTTGGAGTTGTCCGCGAGCTTGATGTCGTTGCGCTGATAGCGCATCAAACGGAAATTGTCCTGACCCAGCGTGCCTTCGACGCGGAATCCATCGTTGAGCCCGAGGAACCGCTCGACGCCGTCGGCTTCGTGATACAGCTCGCCGTCGGTGGCCGTGACGATGTTGATGCCGGTGGTTTTCTTGTCCGTGCTCACGCGTTCGCTGGCGACGAACATTTTCGTGAACGTCGTGCCGTCGGAATTCATGCTCTCGACGTACATCACACCGTCGTCATTCGGCAGTGTCACGAAGCGACCCGGCTCGAGACCCGCGATGATGAGCGACCGGCTGGCTTCTTCCTGCAACGTTTGCGCTTTGCGATCCGCCGCGGGCGCGAGCCAGAACGAAACCAGCGCGGTGAGAATGATCACCGGAATCGCGAACAGGGATAGCGGTCGCAACAAGCCTGTTACCGGCAAACCCGACGCGGCGAATACCGCCATTTCGCTTTCGCGGTACAGCCGGCCGTAAGCGATCTGCACGCCGAGGAACGCCGACAGCGGAATGAGCAGCGACAGCGTGTCCACCGTGCGCAAGCCGATGAGCGCCACGAGCAAGTCCGCCGCCACTTTTCCATGCGCGATTTTCTGCAGCAGATCGGCCACCGTCGCGCCGGTGACGACGAGCAGCAGGATCAACAGCGCCGCGATGAAACTGAAGAACAACTCGCGCGCGAGATAACGGTCGACGATTCTGAGCATGGACCCATCGATGATGAACGTTTTGCAGTAAACTTTCGGTTTTCGCCTCGCCCGCGCACTGATCGGAGCGGGCGCGGATTGGATCGCGCGCTGCGTTCAAAGCGTCTTAAGTCAGCGCCGTCTAAGTCAGTGCTAAGTTTAACCGCGCCTCGCACGCCGCGGCGCATTTTCTCATTGGAACGACCATGACCATTCAGTTCAGCCTCACCCAGCAAACGCCCGAAACCGCCGATGCGCCCTGTGTCGTCGTCGGCGTATTCGAAGATCGCGTGCTCACCGACGCGGCCAAACGCCTCGATGAAAAATCCGGCGGCGCGATCACTCGGCTGCTCGACGCAGGCGATGTCACCGGCAAGATCGGCGGCACGCAGGTGTTGTTCGGCCTCAATGAGGTGAAGACGCCGCGCGTGCTGATTGTCGGTTTGGGCGATCAGAAAAAATTCGACGCCGCGCGTTTCAACCGTGCGAATACCGAAGCGGCGAAAGTGCTGAAGGGTTTGCCGCTGAAGAACGCGATTTCGTATCTCACCGATGTCGACGTTTCGACGAAAGACGAGGCGTGGAAAGTGCGCATCGCCGCCGTCGCCACGGACACGGCGGCGTACAAATACACAGCGACATTCAAACCGCGCGAGAAATCGAAGACGCCGGAATTCGAATCGATCGCCTTTTTCGCGAGCGACAAGGCAAAACCTTCGCTGGCCACCGCGAACGCGATCGTGAACGGCGTGCGTTTCGCGCGCGAACTCGGCAACCTCCCGCCGAACATCTGCAATCCGCAATACATCGCCGATCAGGCGAAAAAGCTCGCCGAGCATCACGAAAGCGTGACGTGCGAAATTCTCGAAGAAGCCGACATGCGCAAACTCGGCATGGGTGCACTGCTCGGCGTGTCGCAAGGCTCGGCGAACGAACCGAAGTTCATCATTCTGCGATACACCGGCGCGGGCGAAAAGGAAAAACCCGTCGCACTGGTCGGAAAAGGCATCACGTTCGACACCGGCGGCATCTCGATTAAACCGAGCGCCGGCATGGAAGAAATGAAATTCGACATGTGCGGCGCCGCGGGCGTGCTCGGCGCGTTCGTTTCGGCGGTCGAGTTGAAACTCACGCTCAATCTCATATGCATCGTGCCGGCTGTCGAGAACATGCCGGGCAGCAACGCGCAGCGTCCGAGCGACGTCGTCACCACGATGTCCGGCCAGACCGTCGAAGTGCTCAACACCGATGCGGAAGGCCGCCTGATCCTGTGCGACGCACTCACTTACGTGCAGAAATTCAATCCGCAAATCATCATCGATGCCGCCACGCTTACCGGCGCATGCGTCGTTGCGCTCGGCAAACATGCGTCGGGATTGATGACGAAAGACGACGCGCTCGCGAACGATCTGATCGCCGCCGGTGAAACCTCGCTCGACCGCGCGTGGCGCTTGCCCTTGTGGGACGACTATCAAAGCCAGCTCGACACCGGTTATGCCGACATCGCCAACATCGGCGGCAAGTACGCCGGCGCGATCACCGCCGGCTGTTTCCTCGCACGCTTCACCGAAGGCTACCGCTGGGCGCATCTGGACATCGCCGGCAGCGCGTGGGACGAAGGCCGCAAAGGCTCCGCGACAGGACGCCCGGTGCCGATGCTCGTGGAATATCTGACAAAGGTCGCCAACGGCTGAGCGCGCGATCATGGCCCGCGCCGATTTCTATCTGATCGACAAACCGCGATTTCGCGAAGATCCGCTGCTGCTCGTCTGCGAACTTGCCAAGCGCGCGCTCGACGCGGGCCAGCCGGCTCTGATTCTGGCCCGATCGTTCGATCAGGCCGAACAGATCGACGAGAAATTGTGGGAATTTTCCGACGACGCGTTCGTTCCGCACCAGATTGCCGGC
This sequence comes from uncultured Rudaea sp., assembly GCA_964658115.1. Taxonomy (GTDB): domain Bacteria; phylum Pseudomonadota; class Gammaproteobacteria; order Xanthomonadales; family Rhodanobacteraceae; genus Rudaea. The sequence goes on from CAZZYA010000020.1 coordinate 5,595, forward strand.
GACGACGACGACGGGATCACGCCGGTCTTGATCGTACCGCCGGATACGACGACGCCCGATCGCGCGCTCGTCATCAATCTGCGCGAAGAGGCCGCGCCCGGACTGTTCGATCGCGTGCTCGAAGTGGTACCCGCCGAGCAGTCCGAACGCGACGGCTCGCGCAAACGCTGGGCGATGTACAAAGCGGCCGGGCTGGATGTCGCCAAGCACGACATGTAGCGTTCAATTTTCGAAGCCGTTCTGGAAAATGACGTCGGACGGACCGAGTACATCGACGGCAGTCGCGATGTAATCGCTGCTCGTCGTGCCGTTACCCAGCTCGCCGTCGGTATTCGCACCGAGGCATTTCACGCCGCCTTCGTGGGTGACTGCGCAGAAAAAATCCTCCAGCTGTTCGGCACCGGCACTGACCGACACCGCGTCTGCGAACTGGTCCGCGCGGCCGACGGAAAAATACGGGTAGATCATCCCGGCGAAGAAATAGAACGATCCCCAACAACTGACGACGCCATCAGGATTCGAATCCTCCACGACGCACGTCTGCGTGTCACCCCAGTTGGTGCTCAGCGACGTCACGTTGGTGAGGTTGCTGACGATCAGGGGCGAGGTGGAATACTGATCGCTGAAATCGATGTCGCCCAATTCGTACCACGCGTTGTCGCCCCAGCATTCGACGAGCTGCGTCGTAGTCAGCGCGCAGGTGTGGCGGAACCCACCGCCGATCGCGGTAATCGGAGCCGTGAGCCCGAGCACGTCGACGGGCGTGAGACGGGCGGTGGTGGTGCCGTCGCCGAGTTCGCCGTCGAAATTACTGCCCCAGCATTTCGCGCCGCCGTTGCTCATGAGGACGCAATTGCCGTCGTTCCCAGCGCTTATCGACGTCACCCCGCTGGTCAAGCCGCTGACGTCAACAGGTTCCAGGCGATCGATCGTAGTGCCGTCGCCGAGCTGGCCGGTGAAGTTGACGCCCCAGCATTTCACGCCGCCGACGGTCGTCAACACACATGTATGTCCACTGGCGGCGATCGCCGTCACGCCTTGCGAAAGTCCGCTTACGGCAACCGGTGTTAGTCGATCCGTCGTGGTGCCATCGCCGAGCTGTCCGGTTTCGTTCCAGCCCCAGCATTTCACGCCGCCTGCGATCGTGAGCGCGCACGTGTAACCGCTGCCCGCCGCCACGGCCTTGACGCCGCTGGTCAGTCCGGGAACGTCGACCGGGATCGAACGATTCGTCGTGGTGCCGTCGCCGAGTTCGCCGAATTCGTTATTGCCCCAGCATTTCACGCCGCCCGAGGTGGTGAGCGCGCACACGTGCCCGAAGCCGGAGCTTATCTGCGCGATACCGCGCAACGGCGTGAGTGTTTGCGCGTGCGCTGACACGATGCTCGCAAGCGCCAGCGCGGCAATGATCCAATGATGTCGTCGATTGAACATGAAACCCTCGCATCGCCTCGTCCCGAAGCGTGATACGCAGGACGGCGAACAAAAGTCTCACGCTCAGCGTTTCGCGGCGTCCTTCACTCAGGGTTCGGAAACCCTAACCGGAATGGAAATGCCGATTGTTTTTCGCGAATCGGTCAAGCTCGGATAGTCGTGCAACGCGTGCAGGACAATGGATCTTCGTAGAAATTCATCGTCGGATCCGGGACGGTATAGCAACTCTACGGCTACTCCGACACTTGCCGCGGAAACGAGAGGTCACGGCTGCGCACCGGCGTTCAACAGCGCTTTGAAACTCGGGTCGTCACGGAGCGGATCCCACACCGGATCGAGCGCCAGCATCGCGCGCGTAGTCATGCTGCCGGGTGTGTCGACGAGATGGCGAATCAACGGAACCGCACGTGCCGCATCGCCGTTGATCGCGTGGACGGCCGCGAGTGTGTCCAGCCAATACGGGCCTTCATACCGATCGACCGATTCGGGAATCAGCTGCGTGGCCTTGGTCGCTTCCGTTACCGCAGCGTCGCGCTCACCGAGACTGGCCAGCGCGAGCGCCAGTGTCGCGCGCCATGCCGCTTCGATATTCAGATTGACGGGCTTCTTCGCCAGTTCGACTTGCGCGCGATCGCGCACCTCACTCAGCAATTTTCTGGCGGTGTCTCTGTCGCCCAGCGCGGTCTCGCATTCGGCTTGCCGCAAACGCCAGCCGAGTTGTGTCTGAAGATATCCGGCCATAAACAACTCGGCCTGGTAAAGATCAGCGGTCGATGATTGGGTGGCGTCGTCGATGGCGTGTGCATAGAGCGCCGACGCGCCACGAAAATCGCGCCGGAACAGGCGTTGATCCGCGCGCATGCCTTCCGACAGCGGCGACACCGGCAACTCGGCGAGCACCGGTTCGGCAGCATCGAGGCCGCCGACATTCCATTCCGCGAAGAGCTTCAGTTCCATCGCACCGAGATTGCTGGCGGGCATGCTTTTTACCAGCGCGAGCACATCAGCGAACCGGCGCTGTGCTATCGCCGTGTTCGGCAATTCGTAGGCGATGAAGTCGTCTTTCGGATCGAGCGTTTGCGCTTGGTGCAGATGCGCGACGGCATCGTCGAACAATCCCGCGCGGCGTTCGACCAGGGCGGTGAAAAACCATGTCCGCGCGTCGTTGGGCAAGCCTTCCTGGACGCGCTTCATGATGTCGAGCGCGCCGTGGAAATCGCGCTTCATGAAATACAGATACGCCGCCTGCGCGCGCTGCACCTGCGGCGAAGCTGGCGCGAGCTTCATCACGCGGTCGAGCGCTACGCGCGTAAGTTCGAGGTTCGACTCGGTCGCATCGAAGCCGAACCAGTAGGCACGCAGGCGTTGCCAGATCACCTCCGACCAGGCGAGCACGAAATCCGGATCGAGCGTGACGGCTTTCTGGAATTGCTCGTTGATCTGGGTCATCGGCACGTTGAAGTCGCGCTGCATTTCCAATCCGCGCAAGTACGCCTGCAAGGCATCGGGATTCTGCGTCGCCCACACCGCGAGTGACTTGCGCTCGTTGGAAGTCAGCTTCGATTGCAGCGCCTCGGCGATTTTCTGCGCGACTTCGCCTTCCACGCCGAAGATGTTTTCCAGATTGCGCGGATAGTCTTGCGCCCACAGATGGCTGTCGTCGGCCGCGTTGATGAGCTGCACGTTGATCAGCACATCCTTGCCGGATTTCTGCACGCTGCCTTCGAGAATCGTGGCGACGCCGAGTTCGCGGCCGACGTCTTTCAAATTGTCGGGATGGCTCTTGTACTTTTCCGTTGACGTGCGCGATATGACTTTCAGATCGCCGATGCCGGCGAGCTTGGTCAGGATCATGTCCTGCATGCCGCTGGCGAAATACGCGTTGTCTTTCTCTTCGCTGAGACTGTCGAACGGCAGCACGGCGATGGACTTGCGCGGAATCTCCGGCGCGCCGGGTCTGTCCGCGGTTCTTTTCTCCGCAGGTTCGGGCGCAAGACGCCAGATCGCCAGCCCGCCGACACCGAGCAGCAACGCAAGAATCAGCAGCTCCGTGCCGTTGACGCGCTGGCGTCCGCGTTCGCCGTGATACCACGCGAGCACCAGCACGACGAAAAACCCGACGCCGAGCGCAACGATCACGAAACGGATCGTCTGCTCCGGCCAGCCGAAACGCTGCGCGACGATATCGACCACCTGGATCAGCGCGAACGCGGCGGCAATGTAGGCCAGCGCCCACTGCACCAGCTTGCGTTCGCGCAGGCGGCTGAAGAAATCGCTCATGGATTTTTGTTGCACGACGCGTCGTGGTTCGGATCGGTCATCTGCGCCATTTTAGTCAGCTCGGCGAACTCGGCATCGCAATGTACGTCGCCGGGCATCAGCGCGATGCGGCGCTTGAGGTCCGACCAAGTAATCTTTCAATTGCGCATTCCGGATCCGAGAAAACCTCTGACGAACGTTTCGCATTCGCTTCCCGCGAGTGCTGAGTTTATGTCCGGATCATAGCCGATCGGCGCAGCGGCGCACCGGCAAGTCTGTCAGAAAATAGCCGGTTTCGATCCGTTTTCGAATACCGCGCGCTACAATTCGACGGACTATCCGTTCACTCAAACCCGCCGTGGCGGGACAGGTTGTTTTTCCCGTGGAAAAGAGCTTCGAACCGCAAACGATCGAATCGAAATGGTACGCGCGCTGGGAAGCCGACGGCCTGTTCGCGCCGGCCGGGGACGGAGTGCCGTACAGCATCATGCTGCCGCCGCCGAACGTCACGGGCGTCCTGCATATGGGCCATGCGTTTCAGCAGACCATCATGGACGCGCTGATCCGCTACCAACGCATGCGCGGTTCTCGCGTGTTGTGGCAGGGCGGCGTCGATCACGCCGGCATCGCCACGCAGAAGATCGTCGAGAACCAGCTCGCCGCCAACAACCAGACCCGCCATGACCTCGGACGCGAAAAGTTCGTCGAGCGCGTGTGGGAATGGAAAGAAGAATCCGGTTCGACGATCACGAACCAGATGCGCCGGCTCGGCGCGTCGATCGACTGGTCGCGCGAACGCTTCACGATGGACGAAGGTTTGTCGGCCGCGGTGCGGCGTGCATTTGTGCAATGGTATAGAGATGGACTTTTATACCGCGGCAAACGCCTCGTGCATTGGGACCCGGTGCTGATGACGGCCGTGTCGGATCTGGAAGTGAACAACGAGGAACGCGACGGCAATCTGTGGTCGATTCGCTATCCCGCCCTCGACGGTGGCGACGGTGTCGTGGTGGCGACGACGCGTCCGGAAACGATGCTCGGCGACGTCGCGGTGGCCGTGCATCCAGACGACGAACGCTATCAGGCGCTGATCGGCAAATCGGTGAAGCTGCCGTTGACCGATCGCACGATTCCCGTGGTCGCCGACGACTACGTCGACAAGGAATTCGGCACCGGCGCGGTGAAGATCACGCCCGCGCACGATTTCAACGACTGGCAGGTCGGCGCGCGCCACAAGCTCACGCCGCGCGTCATGTTGACGCTCGACGCGAAAGTGTCCGACGGCGCACCGGAAAAATACCGTGGCATGGATCGCTTCGTCGCGCGCAAGGCGGTGCTCGCCGATCTCGAATCGCTCGGTCTGCTCGTCGAGACAAAAAAACACAAACTGCAGGTGCCGATCAGCCAGCGCAGCGACGCGGTGATCGAACCGATGCTGACCGATCAATGGTTCCTCGATCTCACGCGAGACACACTGCCTGACGGCCGCGTCGGCGGACGCAAGGCCATCACCGAACCTGCGCTCAATGCCGTGAAAGACGGCGCGGTGAAATTCGTGCCGGAAAACTGGTCCACCACATACAACCAGTGGCTGGAAAACATCCAGGACTGGTGTGTGAGCCGTCAGCTTTGGTGGGGCCATCGCATTCCGGCGTGGTTCGACGAAGCGGGCAACATTTTCGTCGGCGAAAACGAAGCCGATGCGATCGCGCACAGCAAATCGCAACCGGTTGGCGCGCTGCGTCAGGACGACGACGTGCTCGACACATGGTTCTCGTCCGCGTTGTGGCCTTTTTCGACGCTCGGCTGGCCCTCGAACGAACCGGTGCGGGAAAACGGAAAGACCGTCGCGAACTGGGCGGATGACGAACGCTATCTGCCGACGAATGTGCTCGTCACCGGTTTCGACATCATCTTTTTCTGGGTCGCGCGGATGATCATGGCGACACAGTATTTCATCGGCAAAGTGCCGTTTCGCGAGGTGTACATCAACGCCATCGTGCGCGACGCCGAAGGCCAGAAGATGTCGAAGTCGAAAGGCAACACGATCGATCCGCTCGATCTGGTCGATGGCATCGATCTCGAATCGCTGGTGAAAAAGTCGACAAAGTCGCTGCTGATTCCGCAGGTGCGCGAGAAAGTCGAGAGGCGTATCCGCAAGGATTATCCCGACGGCATCGCTCCCGTGGGCGCCGACGCGTTGCGCTTCACGTTCGCCGCACTGGCGACGTATGGCCGCACGATCAACTTCGATCTGAAACGCGCGGAGGGCTACAAGAATTTCTGCAACAAATTATGGAACGCAGCACGTTTCGTGATGATGAATTGCGAACGCTTCAACGTGCCGGCGGACAAGAAACTCGCGCCGAGTTCCGAAGCGGAAAAATGGATTCTTACGCAGTTGCAGCGCACGCTCACGGAAATCGAAACACAGATGCCGCTTTACCGTTTCGACCTGATCGCGCAGGCGCTGTACGAATTCACGTGGAACGTCTATTGCGACTGGTTCGTCGAATTCGCCAAGCCCGCGCTCAACGATCGCGCGCACGCCGATTCGACACGTCACACGCTGCTGTTCGTGCTCGAAGCATTGCTGCGCGCGTTGCATCCGATCATTCCGTTCATCACGGAGGAAATCTGGCAAACGGTCGCGCCGATGCTGGGCAAAACGGCCGGCAGCATTTCGACGCAGAAATATCCGCTTGCCTCGCACTTCACCGAATTCGCCGACGCGCAGGCCGACGAATCCGTCGAATGGCTGCGTCAGGTGCTCACGCAAATCCGCCGCATTCGTAGCGAGATGAACATCGCGCCGAAAAAGGCGATACCGATCCTGTTCGCGAACGGCACGTCGATCCAGCATGCGTTGTCGCAGAAGTTCACATCGCAGATCGCGTTTCTCGCGAACGCCGACTCGCAACGCTGGCTCGCCGACGGCGAAGCCGAACCTGCGAGCGCGGCGGCAATCGTCGGCGAAATGCGCATTTTGATTCCGCTCGCCGGCTTGATCGACGTCGGCGCGGAGAAGATGCGGCTCGAAAAAGAAATCAAACGACTCGACGGGGAAATCGCCAAAAGCAACGCAAAACTGGCGAACTTCGGCCCGAACACGCCGGCGGCAGTGATCGAGCAGGAGAAACAACGCGTCGCCGAGCGCGCCGCGCAACTCGCCACGTTACGCGCACAGTTCGCGAGTTTGGGCTCTATCGACTGAACTATTTCGACAAGCGCGCCTGGATTTCTTCGAGCCGATAACCGCGCGTCTCGACGCCGCCGCGCGCAAGCATCAGGCATGCGAACGCCATCGGCACGGCAATGACAATGGCCGACACCATGAAGTTGCCGAACAATCCGAGCACGCCGAGAATTGCGCCGAGAATGCCGCCCGCTTTCGAACTCGCCGCAATGAGTCCTGATCCGGTGCCGCGCAAATGCACGGGATAAATTTCGGCCGCGTACGGAATCAGCGTCGCGATCACGCCGCTCACGCTCGACAGAAGCGCGACGGTGGCGATCGTCGTCGCCGCCGTCGAACGCAGTCCGGTGACGGCGATCGCGAAGAACGCGAGCAATGAGACAACGGTCAATCCGATGAGAAGAACCAACGATCGGATACTGCTCCAGCGCTGATAAATCCAAACCACCGCGCCGATTGCCGGCAACGCGTAAACGGCCGATCGCGCGAGCAGCAGGTTCGTCGCCTTCGCGTCGACGCCGATGAGATTCAGATTCGCCGGCAGCCACAGCAGAAACCCGAAATTGACCAAGCCCCACGCGACGCCGCACAACAACAATCCCCACGTGATTCGCGCGTGCCGACCGCGCAAGAGTTCGCGCATGTCACCGGCCGGATGATGTACTTCGACGATCGGATCGGCGGCCGCCGCCACGTCCGACCTGCCGGCATCGGCCGCCGAAAAACGCGCGAGCACGGCGCGCGCTTCGTCATTGAGTCCGGCGTTGGCAAGGAATCGCGGCGATTCGGGAATGTAGCGATTCAGGAAAATGATGAGTGCGCCCGTCGGCAGATTGAGCAGCCACAACGCGCGCCAACTGAATAAAGGTTCGAACATCGTCGCCGCGCCGGAAGCAAGCAGATAACCCGCCGATGTGCCGACGCCGCCGAGCGTCACCAGCAGCCAGCCGCGATGCGCGGCGGGAATCGTCTCGGCCATCAGTGTGAACGCGATCGGCAACATGCCGCCGGCCGCCGCGCCCATCATGAAACACATGACGAGATTCCACGCGAACGTCGGCATCGCGCCGCAGATCGATGTGCCCATGAACAGAATCGCCGACAGCAGAATCGCCGAGCGCCGGCCGAACACGTCGGCGAGCCGGCCCCACACGACCGAGCCGACCGTGGTGCCGGTCAGCGCGGACAGCGCGAGGTATCCGGCCGTCGATTTCGTGATGTCGTATTCGGACGACATGCCGGGAATGACGAAACCGAGCGTGGCCGGTTTCATGACGTCGACGGCGAGCGCGACGATCAGCACGATGATCAGCTTCCAGTGCTCGCGATTGAGCGCGAGTCCGTCGGCGACATGGAAATGCACATGATCGCCGCCGCTCAGCGTGCGCTGCATCTGATCGATACGCGGCATCAGTCCGTAACCGGCCAGCAGCACGCCGAAAGGAATCATCGCCATACCGATGAGCATTGCACGGTCCATCGGCATGCCCGCGAGGTGATAGTGCATCGGTGCCGCCATCACGAACATCGGCATGTGCGCGAGCACGCCCGCGATCACCGCGAGACAACCGAGCCAGAATGCGATGGGATGATGAAACCGGATGCCGTTGCCGGTCACTCGTCGTCCGCCGGCAACAATTCCAGCGCCATCACGATGGCCTCTTCACGGCCGCGTTTCGCCGGATAGTAGCCCGGACGCCGACCGATCTCGTTGAAGCCGAGCGAGTGATACAGCGTGATCGCACGCGGATTCGACGGTCGCACTTCGAGAAAGATCCGTTCGGCGCGATGCCAGCGCGCCAAGTCGATCAGGCGCTGCATCATGTGCCGGCCGTGACCGCTGGACTGCTGATCCTTCGCTACGCAAACGTTCAACACGTGCGCCTCGCGCGCGGCGACGCTCAGCACGCCGTAACCGATGACTTCGACGCCCTGCGCGAGCACCCAGCAGTTATAGCCGCCACGAATGCAGTCGTGGAAAATTCCTTTCGTCCAGGGAAAATCGTACGCGCTGATTTCGATGGCGACGACCTGGTCGAGATCGTCCATCCGCATCGGTCGCACCAGCGGATACGGTTCCTTCATGATCGCTACCATGAGGCGACCTCGGCCGCGCAGCGCGCGATCGGCTTCAGCGATTGCCACAACGCGCGCTTGGCCATCGCGCTGGTGAAACTCGCAGCCGGTTCGTCGGCGACGGCGATCACGGCTGCCTGCTGTTTCGCCGCCGGCATGTTCGCGCCGAATTGCCGCGCGAGCGCCGCTCCGAAAACCAGATAGGCGGCGGCATCGGGAATATCGTTCGCGTCGGCGGCGATCCAGCGCACGCGGTCGGGCGCGACGCCGAGCATCGCCGGCAGCGTTTTGCGCAATTGCGCGCATTGTATACTTTTTTGCGTCTCCGTCGAAGCGACGACGACTAGCCAGTCCGCGCTCTGCGCGACGCGATTCGTTCCCGCGCTGGCCGCGCGCAGCACATAAACATCCACGCCCATCGCCGACAGCAACTCGCGGCGGTGCGCTTCAGCCAGCATGCGTGTCTTTGCTCAACGCGGCGAGATCGGTGTAGAACTTGGCGAACGCCTCATCGACGGCCGTACCGAACGCCTGCACCGAACCGCCGATCGTGGGATCGGCCGCATTGGCATCGGCGCTGTAGGTCTGTTCGAGAATCGGTTCGCCGTTGTCCTGTTCGACGCGCATCTCGACGCCGACGCGTACGCTGAAAGCTGCTCCGTTCTGCACGCGTTCGTAGTGAGTGATGCGGCCCTGGATGCGCAATGCTTGCGTGCTCGCCGGCAACGTGTCCGTAACCAGGATCGAGATGCCCGACTCGCGCAGCAGACGCGTGAGGCGACCTTGCAATCCGCGGGACGGCGGATCGCTCCACAGTTGGTAATGATAGGTGCGCAGCGCCGTCCCTGCCGGATCGGCGGCGTAGATCAGCGCTTCCTCGGCGTAGATTCCTTCGGCGCGAAATACTTCCACTTCGATCGGCAGCGAGGTCAGCGGTTTGTCCGCATGCGGCAGCGGCGCTGGCGGCGGCAGGCGGAAATAGGTGACGTCGGGCACGCTCGGCGAGGAACACCCGCTGAGCAGAACAACGACGGCGATCGCGAAGAGCTTTCTCATTGGTCGGGTTCCTGAAGCTTGTCGCCCTTCGGCGCGATGAGCAAGCGGTTGGGATTCTTGCGCACTTCGCGCGCGAATTCGTCGAAGTTGCGGCTGGCCACTTCCAGATGCTGCATGATCGATTCGGTGCGGCCGGACAACGCAGCGAGCACCGAGCGCAAATCGTCGACGGAATCGCGCACGCCGGCGCGGTTTTCTTTTGCGATGCTGTCGAGTTGCCCGAGCGCGTCGTCGAGCTTTTGCTGCGTGCTTTTCAATTCCTTCGTCAGATCGCGCGTGTTGGCGAGCACCGCGCTGATCGCCGCGCGGTTGTCGGGCTTGAGCACATCGTTCATCGAATCCGACGCGACGTTCAGGCGCGACAGCAACACCTTCGATTGCTCGACGAGTTCCGGTGTGTTTTTGTCGATCACCGACGCGATCGAGTCGACATGCTGCGACAGATTCTTGATGAGCGGCGCGATCTGGTCGCGCGTGAGAATCGTTATCTGCGCGGCGAGCTCGTTCATCGCGGCGAAAATATCGGAGCTTTCCGAGCCGCGCAGTTCGCTGCCCGGCGGCGCCGGATCCTTGCTGACGCCTTCGGTGATGCCGATGGCTACATCGGCGAGCAGGCCGGTCGATGTCATGCGGGCGATGCTGTCCTTCGGAATCGGCCAATCCTTGCGCACGGATAATTCGACTTTGAACGACACGCCTTTGTCGGTGCGTTCCGGATCGATCGCGCCGACCTGGCCGATGCGGAAGCCTTCATAAAAAACGGGTGCGCCGTACCGCAGGCCGGTGACATTGCGGTAGTGCGAGTAATAACCGGTGCTGCCGCCCGTGCGGCCCGTAATCAGCGTCAGCGTACCGAGAAACAGCACGAAGGCGAGCACCACCACGATCCCTACGAGCAGATAATTTACGTTGTCGCGTTTCATCGCGTCCTTCCCCACATGCCCGGTTAGGCGGCCTGTTCTTCCGTCAAGCGTTTCAAGTATGCATCGGCATCGACCTGGATTTCGCGCGGACGCCGGTTGAGCAGGTCCTGAATCCGATCGTTGCCGGCGTGACGCACGTCGTCCACTTTTCCCGTCATCAGAATTTGACCCTGATCGAGCACGGTGATCGTATCGGCAATCTTGAACGCGCTTTCGAGCTCGTGGGTGACAACCACGATCGTCATGCGCAGCGCATCGCGCAAGCGCAAGATCAATTCGTCGAGCTCGGCCGAGACGACCGGATCGAGACCCGCCGAGGGTTCGTCGAAAAACAGCAGTTTCGGATCCATCACGATGGCCCGCGCAAGTGCGGCGCGCTTGATCATGCCCCCGGAAAGCTGGCTCGGCATCAGATCCTGGAATCCACCGAGATTCACCACTTCGAGCTTGAGACGGCTCATGATGCGGATCGTGTTTTCGTCGAGTTTCGTGTGCTCACGCAACGGCAGACACACGTTCTCGCCGACGCTGAGCGACGTCAGCAGCGCGCCACCCTGAAACGACACGCCGATCTGCCGACGCACCGCGAGCATCTCGAGCTCGCTCGCTTCGCCGATGTCGACGCCGAGCAACCTGACATTTCCGCTGCGCGGTTTCTGCAGTCCTAGCAAATGGCGCAAAAGTGTACTTTTTCCGGATCCCGATCCGCCCATGATGACGCGGATCTCGCCCGGGTTCACGCAAAAATCGACGCCTTGCAGAATGCGCCGGCGGCCGTACCAGGCTTCCAGCTTGTGCACATCGATGAGCGGCGCGGGCGAATTCATCGGCTGAGGAAAAACGAAAAGATCATGTCGGCCACGATGATGTAGCAGATCGAGAGCACCACCGAACGCGTCGTCGCGCGGCCCACACCTTCGGCGCCGCCGACGACAGCGAATCCGGTGCTGCAGCCGATGAGCGTGATCAGCGTGGCGAAGACGAACGCTTTCGCGATGCCTTGCCAGATGTCGCCGGTGCTCAGCAGCGAAAGCGTCTGCATGATGTACGCGGTCGGCGTCACGTTGAGTGCCGAGGCGCTGTACAACGCCGCGCCGACAATGGCGACAGCGTCGGCGAACATGGTGAGCACCGGCAGCATCAGCAACATCGCGATCAATGCGGGCGCGGCAAGAAAACGCACGGGCTCGATGCCCATCGTGGCGAGCGCGTCGATTTCCTGCGAGACATTCATCGAACCGATTCGCGCGGCGAGCGCCGAGCCGGAACGACCGGCAACGATGATCGCCGTGATCAGCGCGCCGAACTCGCGCGTCACCGATTTCGCCACCGCGACGACGACCTGCGACTGCGCGCCGAATTCCGACAATGCCGCGATGAACTGAATGCCTAGCATTATGCCGATGGTCAGCGACATCATCGTTACGATCGGCAGCGCGTCGACGCCGATCTGGCGCATTTGTTCGAGCAGCGCGCGCGGACGCATCGGCTGGCCGCTGCGCCAACCGAACGCGGCGTAGTAGAGACTTTCCACGAGCAGCGTCGCCGCATAACCGATACCGGCCGCCGCCTGGACGCTGGTTCGGCCGATGTACACGAGCGGGCGCGTGATCGCGTTCATCACGCAGCGCGTGCAGCTTCGAGCGTCGGGAACATCGGGAAAACGCGATCAAGCCGCGCCAGTTGAAGCACCGCCATCACCGCTTTGCTCGCTGCGACCAGACCGAACTTCGTGCCTTTTTCGCGCGCGTTCTGAAATCCTTCGACGAGTGCGGCGATGCCGGACGAATCGATGTAACTCACCTGCGACAGCTCGACGCCGACTTGGGACGAATCGTCGAGCGCTTCGAGAATGGTTTTACGCACTTGCTGCGACCACGACAAATCCACTTCGCCGCGAAGACGCACCAACACGTAGTCGCCGAGCGATTCGCTCGTGCATTCGTTGTTGTCGTTGCTCACTTAACCTCCTGCCGACTGGTCACGGCGCGTCAGCCGCTTCATCATTCGCAACACGTTGCCTTTTTTCTTGCCGCCCGGCAGCACCTTCCACTCGTCCATCAATGCATCGATGAACGGCAGCCCGAGACCGCCGGGCCTGCATTCGGAAAGATCGCGTGGCTTGAGCTTGCTCGCGTCCACGATCGGGGCTTGGTCGCGCAGCTCGAACAAGAGCATATCCTGCTCGCGCGACAGATGCAGCGAGATCGTTTCTTTGCCATCGCCGTGATAAGCATGGCGCATGATGTTGGTGCAGGCTTCGTCGACCGCCAGCACGAGCCGGTCGCGCAATTCGGGGCCGACTTCCTGGCTGTCCAATGCGCTGCGCAAGGCGGCGCGGACCGAACGCATCTGCGCGGGCTCGGCCGGAAACGTGAGATCGAGCAGGCTGAAGGCGGTTTTCCCGCGCGGTTCCTGTACCAGCAGGATCGTCGTGTCGTCGACGAGCGTCAGACGCTTGAGGTCGCCCAATAACGCACGCAATCGCGGTTCGGGCGACAGCACCGTGTAGCGGACGATTAGATCGCGCAGGCCGTGCGTGCCCAGACGCGAGTCTTCGCTTTTGCTGACATCGTTCTTGTGAACGTCGGTGGCCCCGTCGGAGAAAAGATAGAGCGCACGCGTACCCAGTCGAAACGTGTGTTCGGCGTATTCCGCTTCGGCGAGGATGCCCAGCGGTGGACCGTCGGCCGGCAATTCCTCGAAATTTTCACCGTCGTAAAGCAGCGCGGGCGGAAATCCGGCGCTGGCCAGCACGACGTCGCCGTTCGTGCGATCGTACACGCCAACGGCCGCGCACACGAAACGGCCGTCCTGCAACGTGTCGCACAACTCGGCGTTCACACCCGCGAGCCATGTCGACGGTTTGGAGGCATGCCGTCCGGTGCTGCGCAGCAGGCTCGTCACGCGCACCATCAGGAACGCGGCATCCAGACCTTTGCCCGAAACGTCGGCGATAACGAACGCAACGCGGCCGTCGGGAAGCGTGAAGTAATCGTAGAAATCGCCGGAAATTTCGTTAGCGGGAAGATTCACGCCGACGATCGGAAACGATCCGCCGCGCACTTTCGGCAACAGCGATTTCTGCATCTGCCGCGCCAGCGTGAGTTCTCGTTTGATGCGCTGTTGCTCGATCAGACCTTCGGCAAGTTGCGCGCTGTGAATCGCGAGCGCGGCCGGCGCTGCGATCAAGCGCAGGATGTCGGCATCGTCTTCATCGAACAGGCCGCCGTCGCGGCGATTGATGATTTCCAACGCACCGATCACACCTTGCGCGGTACGCAACGGCGCGCAAAGGATCGAGCGCGTGACGAATCCGGTTTCCGCATCGACACTTTGATGCACACGCGGATCGTTCTGCGCATCGCGCACGATTTGCGTGGCGTTGTCGGAAACGGTGCGGCCAACGACGCCTTGGCCGACCGTCAGTTTCAAACCGGTGATATCGACCGGACCGGCGCAATTGCGGCAAATGAGAAACCCGGTTTTCGGATCGACGAGAAACAGCGAAACCGCTTCCGCCTGCATGAAGCGCGCGATGCGCGACACGGCGAGTCGCAACGTGCGATCGAGATCCAGCGATTGGGTCAGCGCCTGACTGAGTTCAGCGAGAAACGCGAGAGCGCGCCGCTCGGGACTGTCGTGCGGCAGCGGACGCGCGGCGTTCACGGAGCCTTGGGTTCACGGCGACGACGGCCACGCCGCAACCACAGCGTGAGAATCGGACCCGACAGCGCGTACGCCGCCGCGATTCCGAACAGAACACACGGCGGATTGATCACCACCGCGACGATGATGAGCAGCGCGACCGGAATCCACACGAACGGCACCTTGTCCGAGCGCGGCCACACTTTGAAACTGTAGTAACGGAAGCGGCTGACCATCAGCAGTCCCGCGATCACCGCGACGAACGGCGTGACGAACTGCATGTCCTCGCCAGTGTGGTTGAGATACAGCGTCATCCACACGAACGACATCGCGAGCGCCGCGCCGGCGGGAATCGCCAGCCCCTGGAAATACCGCTTGTCCTGCACGCCGACCTGCGTGTTGAAACGCGCGAGGCGCAACGCGCCGCATGCGGCGAAGATGAAGGCGGCAGCCCAACCGACCTTGCCCCACGCGCGTCCGTAAGTGGCGAGCGTATTCAACGACCACGTATAAAGCACCAGCGCCGGCGCGACGCCGAAACTGACCAGATCCGACAGCGAATCGTATTGCACGCCGAACTCGCTTTGCGTGTTGGTCATGCGCGCGACGCGGCCGTCGAGTCCGTCGAAAAGTCCGGCGACGAAAATCGCGATGACCGCGCTCACGTAATCGCCGCCAATCGAGGCGATGATCGCGTAGAAGCCCGAGAACATCGCACCCGTGGTCAGCAGGTTCGGCAGCAGGTAAATTCCGCGACGCGGTTTCGCCGGTGTGACGGGGTTCGTATCCATCCCGACCCAAGTTAAAGCAGAATGTCGTCAGTGTACCCCAAGCCTTGTATTTGCAACGGGTCTGCGCGTCGAAAAAGCTTGTGTCTTAAGCCGACAAGTGCTATCCAGACGCCATGCCGACAGGGGGCAGTATTCAAACAGCGCCGGCCACCGGTGCGGGAGACCCGCGATGACGCGTACCATCATTTTCCTGGCCCTTGCGGCTACGTCTGCCGCGTTCGCCGCGAACGGACAGGTATACAAGTGGACCGACGCGCAAGGCGTCGTGCACTACTCCGATGCGCCGCCGCCAACCACACAGTCGAACGTGCAAACCATGCGCGTGGCCGGTGGCGTCTCGACTCCTTCGGGGACGACCGCGACCGATCCGAACGCGGCTGCGCAGCAACAGCCTGACCAGGCGACGCAAGTCGCTCAGAACGCCGCGCCTCCCGTGAGCGACCATACCCACGATTGCGCCAATGCGCGCAGCAATCTGGAACTGCTGCAAAGTAAATTCCAGGTCAGCGTGACCGATTCAACCGGCAAAGCCGTGCCGCTCGACGACAAGGCGCGTCAGGCACAGGTCGCCGACATGAACGCGCAGATCGCCGCGTACTGCAAATAATCACGGATCCGGAATGCGTGGCGGCACTGCCCTCGCGTTGGTGGTCGTCATCGCCGCGGCGGGAATGGGCGCATGGTGGTATGTCGCGCCGGATACATTGCCCTCGTTCGTCAAACGGCAACTGCCGGTTTCCGCGCGTTCCAATCCTGTTCTGTATCGCTGGAAGGATGCAAAAGGCGGCCTGCATGTCACCGACGTACCACCGACCGATCGTCCGTACGAAATGTTGCACTACGATCCGAACACGAACGTCGTGCCCACGGTGATTCCACCGAAGGACACGATTCGCTGACGGGTCAGTCCATCATCATTGGCAAGGCTGTGTAGCTCCGCTACCCATTCCGCAATGAACGGTGCTGTGATGAGGAAAGACGCCACTGTAATTCGCCAGTACTCCGGCAGTGACGTTGGCGTTGACGTAGCTCTCCGCGACGAAACCGATACCCGGCAATCCGGATAAAACGTAACCTTCGTTAGACGCGGCGAGTTGGCGCGGCGCGCCGGAGGCGTTTTCGGTCATGTCGACGATCGCATGGCCTTCTGTGAATGTAGGAATGAGTGGTACGCCGTTCTGTTCTTTCAGCGCGGAATGCAGTGCACTGCTGCCGTCCTGCGCGAGCGCAACCACGCTCGTCTCGTGGCAAAACCCGGAAACGTCACTGCCGCTGCCGAAGAATCCGCCGGTGGGTGTCAGCGTCAGTTCTTCGCGATTGAATAATTGCAAGCCATACACCGAACACGATCCGCCGCTGCCGAACGCGGCGTCGAACGGCGCGAAGTTGGCGCTGCTTCCCACGATCGCCGGATCGACGTAGAAACGTTTGGTCGGGAACGTGACGGCCCAATCCGTCTTCGCGCCGGCACCCGGCTCGATGACGTATTCGTTCAAGTGCGTCGCATTCATGAACAATGCGCTGACCGCATCCACGCTGTGTGCGTAACGCGCATTCACCGTGCGGCCGCCGACGTCGATCGAAACCAGAGTGCCCGTATCGCCCGAGGCGGTCGCGCTGTTCAAATCCGGTGATGCGGACGTCGGCGCCGTGTGCAGCATCGCCGAGCTGAACCCGTCGAGCACAGCGGGCTGAACGACGAAGAAGGTTCCCTGCCCGACATCAATGATGGCGGACGATCCGTACAATCCGCCGGCGGGCGGTGTCAGATCGGCAGTGGGATCGGCGCTCCATTCGCCGCCTGCAGCCCACGCAACCGCGAGCGCTGCGCAGTCGCGTGGAACGCCGTTGTCGTGCGTCGCCGCTAGGCGAAAGCCGAACGTGTCGCCCGTTATTTCGCCCATTTCGATGACATCGAAATGCCCTTCGCGTAACCGCGATGCATCGACAGGTCCGCCGTCGCTGTGCGCCGCGGTGAAGGCGTCGCTCGAAAACGGCATCGTCATCACGCCCGACCCCGCGATAGAGCCAGGAAACGCCGGAACGGTGCAGCTCGTATCGCGCGTTGCGAGCGTCGTACCCGTGCCGTCGGCGATGATTTCGCCCGTCCAGACATCCAGCGGCGACAAATACAGATTGAACTCGCCGACCGTACGGCCGTTGTACGCCTCGTGGAATCGCACCTTCAGCGCTTTCACCTGCGTCGAGCTATTGGTCAGCGTGATCAGCGTTCCCTGATCGGCGTTGGCGGTGTAGTACGGAAACGTCAGCACCTGTCCGACGCCGCCTGGACTCAGCGACAACGCCTGTGCGCTCGATGCGGCCAGCGTGGTCGCCAAGAGCATGAATTTTTGGAGTTTAGTCATCTCGAGATCCTGTTTGTCCAGTTGGTTTCAAATTATCGACGCGAACGAGCTATCCCAACGACGCATCGTCGGACGAAAACCGGACATGCCATCGTCATTTGGTTTGGTGTGCATCGCGCGCGCCGTTACAATTGATCCCTTTCCTTCGCGAAATAGTCCGATGCGCCTGTCACGCTACCACCTCGTCACGCTCAAGGAAGTGCCCGCCGAAGCGGAAATCGTCAGCCACAAACTGATGATTCGCGCGGGACTGATCCGCAAGCTCGCCGCCGGTATCTACACCTGGCTGCCGTTGGGGCTGCGCGTGCTGAAGAAAGTGGAAAACATCGTGCGAGAGGAAATGGACCGCGCCGGCGCGCTGGAAGTGTTGGCGTCGATGGTGGCGCCGGCGGAGCTGTGGCAAGAATCGGGGCGATATAGCAAGTACGGTCCGGAACTACTGCGCTTGAAAGATCGTCATCAGCGCGATTTCGTGCTCGGTCCGACACACGAAGAAGTCGTGACCGATCTGATCCGCCGCGACGTGAAAAGTTACCGTCAGTTGCCGATCAATCTGTATCAGGTGCAGTGGAAATTCCGCGACGAGATACGTCCGCGCTTCGGCGTGATGCGTGGCCGCGAGTTCCTGATGAAGGACGCGTATAGCTTCCACATGACCGACGATGATCTGGTCCGCGAATACCGCAACATGAGCGATGCGTACAAGCGCATCTTCACGCGGCTCGGCGTCGAATTCCGCGTTGTGAAAGCCGACTCCGGCGCGATCGGCGGCGATGCGAGCGAAGAATTCCACGTGCTCGCGCAGTCCGGCGAAGACGCGCTCGCGGTCTCCGATACATCGTCGTACGCGGCGAATCTCGAAGTGGCCGAAACGCGCGCGCTGGCGCAGCGTCCTGCGGCCAACGCTCAATTGCAGAAGGTCGCCACGCCGACGCAAAAGACATGCGAGGAAGTGGCGGCGTTGCTCGGCGTTCCGCTGCAGACGACGCTGAAACTCGTCGTCGTGAAAGGTCGCGACGACGGCGCGATGGTCGCCATCGCGCTGCGCGGCGATCACGCTCTCAATGCCGTGAAAGCTGCGAAACATCCGAAAATCGCGTCACCGCTGACGCTCGCGAACGAGGCGGAAATCCGCGCGGCGTTCGGATGCGAACCCGGATTTCTCGGGCCGGTCGGAACGAAGGTGCATGTTGTCGCCGATCACGCGGCAGCCGTGCTCGCCGATTTCGTGTGTGGCGCGAACGAAGCCGGATTCCATCTCACCGGCGCGAACTGGGGCCGGGACGCGGCGGAGCCGGCCACAGCCGATCTGCGCAACGCGGTCGAAGGCGATCCGAGTCCGGATGGCAGCGGCCATCTGCGCATCGTGCGCGGCATTGAAGTCGGCCACATTTTCCAGAATGGAACATTGTATACAAAAGCGCTCGGCGTGACGGTGCTCGATGAGAATGGCAAAGAAGTTACCCCGACAGCCGGCTGCTACGGCATCGGTGTGAGCCGCATCGTCGGCGCGGTGATCGAGC
>CAZZYA010000021.1:0-23608 GCA_964658115.1 uncultured Rudaea sp.
GTAGGACCCGTGCGGATACACACCGCTCAGCACCTTCATGAGAGTGGACTTGCCAGCGCCGGACGATCCGACCAGAACCGCCGTGTCGCCGAGTTCGAGATGCGGCCGCAGCACATCGACGCTGGCGGAATCTTTCGCATTGACGATGTGCGTCTCCACGCTCAATCCACGCAGTTCGGATTCGCGGCTGGCGAGCGTCACGGCATCGACGGTGTCGCGCTTGGTCAGCACGATCACGGCGTGTGCGCCGCTGCCTTCGATCAGCGCCAGATAACGGTCGACACGGCGCGCGTTGAAATCGCCGTCGAGGCCCATCACCACGAAAACGGTATCGACGTTGCTCGCGATGATCTGCTTGGTGTGCCGCTCACCGGCGGCGGCACGCGCGAGCGTCGTACGGCGCGGCATTATGGTTTCGATCACCGGCGGATTGGCTTGCGACAGCACGACGAAGTCGCCGACCGCCGGCCGATCCTCCGATGCGACGGTGCGCTTGAGGAATTTCGGCGCTGGCTGCGCGCGGAACTCCTCGGTTCCGTCATGCACGAGATAACCGTTGCGATGCTGCGCGATGACGCGGGCGACGCGACCTTCACTAGGCATCGCATCCCCACGCCAGCCGATGCGACGCAGGGAATCCAATGAATCGATCGGTGACATGCGCCTAGTGTAGCGGGCGAAGTGTGCGGCTCATCGCTTGAATTTGCGGCCTGTTTGGCTAGGATGCAATGCAACAAGCATTCGATTGGCCCCTAACGTCATGGCTGTTTCGTCATCCTCGCCCGTGCGGACGAGTTCGCGCATGGAATCGGTCCGCTACGAGATTCGTGGCGAACTGGCGAGCCGTGCGGCTGAACTTGAAGCCGAAGGGCGTGTCGTCACCAAGTTGAACATCGGTAATCCGGGCCTGTTCGGTTTCGCGGTTTCCGATCATGTGCGCCGCGCGATCGAACAAAACCTCGGCCGCAGCGAAGCGTATTGCCATCAGAAAGGGCTCGAATCGGCACGCGCGGCGATCGCGCAACAGTTGCACGCGCACGGTGTCGCGAACGCCACCATCGATCGCATCTTCATCGGCAATGGCGTCAGCGAATTGATCGATCTGTCGCTGCGCGCATTGCTCAACGCGGGCGACGAAGTACTGTTGCCAAGTCCCGACTATCCGCTGTGGAGCGCCGCGACCATTCTCAACGGCGGCCGTCCGGTCTATTACGCATGCCCCGCCGAGCGCAAACATTGGCCGGATCCCGATGAAATCGAAGCAGCGATCACGCCGCGCACGCGGGCGATCGTCGTGATCAATCCCAACAATCCAACCGGCGCGGTGTATCCGCCGCCACTGCTCGACGCGATCGTGCGCATCGCTGAGCGGCATCGGCTCATCCTGCTCAGCGATGAGATCTACGACGAGATTCTCTACGATGGCGCGCGATTCACGCCGCTCGCGAAACTCGCGGGCGACGTGCCGTGTCTGAGTTTCGACGGCCTGTCGAAAGTGCAGCGCGCCTGCGGTTATCGCGTCGGCTGGTTATCGCTGACCGGGTCGGCGCATGCGCTGGTGCACATCGAACACGCGCTCGATCTGCTTGCTTCGTTGCGCCTGTGCGCGAACGTGCCGGGCCAATGGGCAATCGCGCCGTCGCTGCAGGGCGAGGACACGATTTCGCCGCTGACCGCTTCGGGCGGACGTCTGCACGAATCGCGTCGCGCGGTGATCGAACACTGTGCGAAGAGCGATTTCCTCGATGTCGTCGCGCCGATGGGCGCGCTCTACGCGTTCCCTCGTGTGCGGTTGCCGGATTTCGACGATGAGCGTTTCGCGCTCGAATTGCTCGAACGCGCGCACGTTCTGGTCGTACCGGGTTCGGGCTTCAATCTCGACACGCGCGGGCATTTCCGCATCACGTTGCTGCCGCGCGCTGACGAATTGCGCGACGTGTTCGTGCGCATCGAAGCGGTTTTGCAGGCGCTCGTCGGCGCCACTCCGCGCGAGCGGCATGTGGCGTAACGCGCTCGCACTGGTGCTCGCGATATCCACTTCGCCTGGCATAGCCGCGTCGTATCTGGCGCTTGGCGATTCGTACACGATCGGCGAAGGCGTGGCCGCGTCCGAGCGCTGGCCAAATCAGCTCGCGGACATGCTTCGCACGAACGGAATCGATATCGGCGAGCCGGATATCGTTGCGAAAACCGGATGGACAACCGATGAACTCTTCGCTGCTATGGATGCCCATCATTTCTCGCCGCCGTACCGTCTGGTCACGTTGCTGATCGGCGTCAACAATCAATATCGCGGACGCGAGCTCGAAAACTACCGTGTCGAATTCCAGAAGCTGCTGCAACGCGCTATCGAGCTGGCCGGCGGCGACGCGCGGAAGGTCATCGTCGTGTCGATTCCAGACTGGGGCGTCACGAAGTTCGGCCAGGCCAGCGGTCGCGATACCGGTGAAATCGCCCGCCAGCTCGATGCGTACAATGCAGCAAATGCGCAGATTGCGAAAATGCTGCATTGTGGTTATGTGGACGTGACGCCCGTCTCGCGTGAAGGCGCAAACCAAGCCGCCATGCTTGTTGCCGACGGCCTGCATCCGTCCGCGAAAATGTATACCGAATGGGCGACGCGCGTCCTGCCCGCCGCGAAGGCCGCGTTGTCACAGCCCTGACGTCTGCTCGCAACGAAAACTTCTGGTTGGCCCGCTACGCTGCGCGCGCCTTCCTACGGAGCCGACGGCGATGTCGACCATGCAGGTTCGCAGCATCTTTATTTCCGACGTCCACCTCGGACTGCCCGACTGCCAAGCCCGCTATCTACTCGACTTTCTTCGTACCGTTCGCTGCGACCGGATGTATCTCGTCGGCGACATCATCGATCTCGAAAACCTGCGCAAGCGGCCGTGGTGGCATGCCGATCACGACGAAGTGATCCGCGAAATCCTCGCGATCGCGGCGAAAGGCACCAAGGTCACCTATATTCCGGGCAATCACGATTCCGAACTACGCGCCTTTGTTGGACAGCAATTCGCCGGCATCGACATCGCGCTCGACGCGATTCACGTCGCCGCCGACGGCCGCCGCTACAAGGTGAGCCACGGCGACGAATTCGATGGCGAACACAACGCGTCGAGATGGCTGCTCAAACTCGGCGACGTGATGCAAGGGTTCGTTTGCGCGATGAACCGTCGCGTCAACCAGCTGCTGCGCGGATCAGGCATGGGCTACTGGCCGATCTCCATCGCGATCAAGCTGCGCATCGCCCCAGCCGTACGCTTCATACGCGACTTCGAGCAACGCGTCGGCGACTCCGCGCGCCATGCGGGTTTCGACGGCCACATATGCGGTCACATTCACTACGGCAACATGATCGACAGCGACGGCGTCACCTACATCAACGATGGCGACTGGGTCGAACATTGCACCGGACTGGTCGAGCATCTCGACGGCCGTTTCGAACTGCTGCACTGGACCGAGCGCCAAAAAACGCTGGCCGTCTCCAACGCGCCGGAACCGATCGCCGCGCCGCTGCCGGTCGCGGCGTAAACCGGTCAAAGCAGCGGCGGGTCGCCATATTGGTTGGGACCGGGTGTGCCCGGCTTGGTGTAGAGGTCCCACGTCGCCAGGAACTGTCCGACGAACGGCGTCTGTTCGAGCCAGAAATTGCTCCACGCCGACGCGTCGTAATCGTGGCACCGCAACGCGGTCAGAAACCAAGCCCACGCCGCCAGCAGCACCAGCGGAACGACGACCGGCGCGCTCGCTACATTGCCGTCGTGTGATCCGAAGCGTACAACCGCGGCGGCGAGTACGAATCCCACGCCCGTTCCTATCGCGTAACCGACTCGCCCGACCCGCATCCCGCCACCCCGAATGACGACGCCAAAAACTATACCTCACTTGAGTTCGGGGAACCTAGCCGCATGTGGGCTAACATCGCTTCATTCCCTATCGAGTTTTTGCCATGCCTCTTGCCGAAACCACGCGTAACCGCATCGAGTCCGTCTTACGCGACCATCCGGTCGTGCTGTTCATGAAAGGCACGCGGCAAGCGCCGCAGTGCGGATTTTCCGCCGCCGCGATCGGCGCGCTGAACGATCTGCTGCCGGAATACCACACGGTCAACGTGCTCGAGGATCCGGAAATCCGCGAAGGCATCAAGGCGTACGGAAACTGGCCGACCATTCCGCAGTTGTACGTAAAGAACGAACTCGTGGGCGGCTCGGACATCATTCGCTCGATGTATACAAATGGAGAATTGCACTCGTTGTTCGGCCTGCCCGCACCGGACCGCACGCCGCCGCAGATAACGATCAGCGACAAAGCCGCCGCCGCGATTCGCGAAGCGCTGGCCGAAGCCGATCCCGAACTCGGCATCCAGCTCAGCATCGATGCGCAATTCAATCCGCAGTTCCAGCTCGCGCCGAAAGACGAGCGCGCTGTCGTCAGCGAAGCCAACGGCATCAACATTCATATGGACCCCGCTACCGCGCAGCGCGCGCGCGGCATCGCCATCGATTGGGTCGAAACCGCGCGGGGCGCGGGGTTGTCGATCGACAATCCGAACGCACCGCCTTCCGTGAAACAGATCGCTGTGGCGGAACTGAAAAAGCGTATCGATGCGGGCGATATCACGCTCATCGACGTGCGGCCGCCGGACGAGCGCGCGCAGGCGCGCATCGCGCAGCCATTCCGCACCATCGACGGCGGCGTCGACGACATCGCCGCACTTCCGAAGGACACGCATCTCGCATTTATATGCCACACCGGCGGACGCAGCGAACGTGCGGCGGAGCATTTCCGCAGCCTCGGTTTCCGCAACGTGTACAACGTGAGCGGTGGAATCGATGCGTGGTCGCGCGACGTCGATCCGGGCGTTCCGCGCTACTGAGCTATACTCCGGCGCGGAGGGCACTTTCATGCGCGTCCGCGTCTCGTTGCCGTTCCTCGTCGTGTTGATGACGACCGCTTGCGGCAACAGCCGCAACGATGATGCCGCGCAGGCTTGCAGTGACGAAATCGGGAAACGCTTGGCCGGACGCAATGTCGGGCTGGACAGCGGCGACATGCGCCGTCATGTCAAAAGTGAATCTTCGGATACGGTGTTGGTGGCTTCGACGGTTTTGCTTGATAAAGGGCTTGCTAGCGAGAGTCGGCAGACGTTTGAGTGTCGGGTTCGGTTTGATGGCGCCGGCGCTGCTCGCGTTTTGTATCTGCAGTTCAATTGGAATGCCGCGGATTTGAAGTCTTCGCGGTAATGATTTTGAACTGGAGCTTCCGCCGCGAGCGGCGGGTGACTTTTTGTCACCGCACAAAAAGTTGCCCGCTCGCCGAGCGGAAGCCCTAGCTCCCAAAAAGACCCAAACCAAATTTTGCATTTAGCTAAACCGAGCGGATGATAGAACCACCGAGAATCACGGACCCGCATCCATGCTACTCACGTTCCTGCTCGCACTGATTTTCCTCAGCGCACTTCTGTTCCTGGGTTACGGTTTCCTGTCGTGGGTCGGCGCTGCCGGCCTCTGGCTCATCGGCTGGCGCATCGTCGGCGTGCGATCGCCGCTGCTGTTTGAAACGTGCGTGATCGTCCTCATCGTTCTCGCTGTCATCTTTGGTTTGCCGCCAATCCGCCGCCTCCTCGTTGCGCGATTCGCGATGAAACTCATGGCGCCGGTATTGCCGCGTCTCGGCGAAACCGAGCGCATCGCGCTCGAGGCGGGTACGGTCTGGTGGGATGCCGAACTTTTCTCGGGCCTGCCGCATTGGAAGAAACTGCTCGACTTCCATCCGCAACCGCTCAATGCCGAGGAACAAGCGTTCGTCGATGGACCCGTGACCGAACTGTGCGGAATGATCGACGACTGGCAGGTGCAGCAATTGCGCGATCTGCCGCCGAACGTATGGGAATTCATGAAGCAAAAAGGTTTCTTCGGCATGATCATTCCGAAGGAATTCGGCGGCCATGGTTTCTCGGCCATCGCGCATTCGCGCGTGGTGACGAAATTGTCCACGCGTTCCGTCGCTGCTGCGGTGACGGTGATGGTGCCGAACTCGCTCGGCCCCGGCGAACTGCTGCTGCATTACGGCACCGACGAACAAAAACAGTATTACCTGCCGCGCCTCGCGAAAGGCGAGGAAATTCCGTGTTTCGGTTTGACCGGCCCCGAAGCCGGCTCCGATGCGGCGGCGACGCAATCCACCGGCGTCGTCGAGAAGCGCATCGTCGACGGCAAGGAAGTGCTCGGCCTGCGGCTCAACTGGAAAAAACGCTACATCACGCTCGCGCCGGTGGCGACGTTGATCGGCCTCGCCTTCCGCATCAAGGATCCGGATCATCTGCTCGGCGACAAAGACGATCTTGGCATTTCGTGCGCGCTGATTCCGCGCAATCTGCCGGGCGTGGACATCGGCGATCGCCACGATCCGATGGGCGTGCCGTTCATGAACGGCCCGATCGTCGGTACGGATGTATTCGCGCCGATGGATTGTCTGATCGGCGGCGAGAAAGGCATCGGCCAAGGCTGGCGCATGTTGATGGAATGCCTCGCGGCGGGCCGTTCGATTTCGTTGCCCGCGTTGTCGGTCGGTGCGGCGCAGATGGCGACGCGCAGCAGCGGTGCCTATGCGACGGTGCGCGAACAGTTCGATACGCCGATCGGTCGTTTCGAAGGCATCGAAGAACCGCTCGCACGCATCGCCGGAAAAACGTATCTGATGACGGCTACGCGCACGCTCACGTGCGGCGCGCTCGACGCCGGTGAAAAACCCGCTGTGTTGTCGGCGATCGCGAAGGCGTATCTCACCGAAGGCATGCGTGAGGTGATCACCGATGCGATGGACATCCGCGCCGGCGCGGCGATTCAGCGTGGTCCGCGCAATTCGCTGGCGCGTTCGTGGGACGCGGTACCGATCGGGATTACGGTCGAAGGCGCGAATATCCTGACGCGTTCGATGATCGTGTACGGACAAGGCGCGATCCGCTGCCATCCGTTCGTGCAGCACGAGATTGCCGCGATCGCCGACAAGGATCTCACGCGCTTCGACAAAGCGCTGTTCGGACACGTCAATCTTCTGATGCGCAACATCACGCGCGCGAAACTGCTGGCGTGGACCAGCAGCCGTCTTGCCGCCGCGCCGCGCACGGAAGATACGGCACGCTATTACCAGCATCTGTCGCGATTCTCCGCTGCGTTCGAAGTGCTGTCCGATGTCGCGATGGGCACGCTCGGCGGATCGCTGAAACGGCGCGAAAAAATTTCTGGACGTCTTGCCGATGCGCTCGCCTACATGTATCTCGCCTCGGCTTCGCTCAAGCGTTATCACGACGAAGGCAAGACCACCGCCAACTACAACCTCGTGCGCTGGAGCGTGCAGCATTGTCTGTATCGCGTACAGGAAGCGCTGCTCGGCGTGCTCGACAATTTTCCCGCGCGCGGCGTCGCGTTCTGTCTGAAAATCGCGCTGTTTCCGCTCGGACCGCGTTTTCGTCCGCCGTCGGACAAGCTCGGCTCGCGCGTCGCGCGCGACATCCTCGAAGATCGCGAAGCACGCATCAATCTCACGCCGGACATGTTCGTGCCGCCGCCGGGTGAAGAAGGACTCGGCGCGCTCGAAGCCGCGCTCGACAAAGCAGTGCGTGCCATTCCGGTCGAAACGAAACTGCGCGACGCGGTGCGCGAAGGCCGGCTCGATCGGGCGCCAGGCTACATGCTCGATGAAATGGGCCGCGACGCCGGTATCATCACCGAGCAGGAATACGAATGGCTGCAGGAAGCCGAAGCGGCGCGCAACGAAGTGATCGCCGTCGATGCATTCGACGCGGAGACGTTCAAGACATTACATTAAGCGCATGAGCACACCGAATGCGTCGCATCTCGATCCTGAACTCGGCCATCGCGTCGATGCGCTGAGCAACGAATGCCGCGGTCTGGGCAGCAACTGGAACCGCGACCGCGCCGAGAAACTGTACGAAGAAGCCGAAGTGCTCGCCGAACGCGCGCAGGTTTCGGAATTGACCGATCTGTCCGAATCGCTGCTGGGTTTCGGCGCCTATTTGAGTTCGTTCGCCGACAGCGCCGTGCGACCCAATCCGGCGCAGATCGAACAGTTGAACGCGCTGGGCGAAGCGGTCGCCGACGCGCTGCAACGTTACCGCGCGCGCATAGAAGTCGCGGTGCTGTCGCCCGAACGCGTTTCGCCGCTGCCGTTGCGGCCGGCGATTCACTATCTCGGCACCAATCCGGTTCATCGCGAAGTCTTGCGCTCGCATCTGGGTGTCGTCGGCTACGACCTGGCCGCCTGCAGCGAAGTCAGCGATGTCGAGGAAGCGCTCGAACTCGGCGGTGTGCTCGCACTGGTGATCGGCGCGGAAAGTCTCGACCGCTGGCTCAACGAACGCCGCAGCGAAATCGACGCGAGCATGGCCACGCGCGCACCGCTGGTCGTGCTGAGCGATCACGATGACATCGACGTGCGTCTGCGTGCGATGCGTTGTCAGGCCGAATCGATGTTCGTGCTGCCCGACGACGCCAATCGCATCGCGCCGCGACTCGCCGGCATGATCGCGGATCGATCCGAACCGTACCGCGTTTTGATCGTGGACGACGACAATTCGATGCGCCTTTTCTGCGCATCGGTGCTGCGTCACAACCACATGGATACGCACGCCGTCGCCACACCGGAAGACGCACTGCACGCGCTGCAAACGTTCATGCCGGATGTAATCCTCGCCGATCTCTACATGCCGCAGATTTCCGGCTTCGAATTGCTCGCGCTGTTCCGCGCGCATCCGCGCACGGCGTTTACACCGGTGGTTTTACTGTCGGGCGATACCGACACGGAAAAACGTTTCGCCGCGCTGCACATCGGCGGCGACGATTATCTGACGAAGCCGATCCGGCCGCGTCATCTCGTCGCCGCGGTGACCAATCGCGCACGACGCGCGCGCTGGATGCGCCGCGAACTGCTCGGCGCGCGCTGAAAATTTCCGTCATGCAGGCCGAATGGTTCTTCGATTTCATTTCGCCATTCTCGTACCTTCAATTGCGCAAGGTGCGCGAGTGGCGGCACCGATTGGAAATCACGCCCATCCCGATCGCTTTCGGCGCGGTGCTCAATCACACCGGCACACTGGGGCCGGCTGAAGTTCCCGGCAAGCGCGAACACATGTATCGCCACATCGTCTGGCAAGCGGAACGGGAAGGCATCGCACTGAAATTTCCACCAGCGCATCCATTCAATCCGCTCGTCGCGTTGCGACTGTGCATCGCGGCGGGTACCACGTGGGATTCGATCGAGATTATTTTCGATCACATCTGGCGCGAAGGTCGCACGGCCGTCAGCGCTGTCGATCTGACGGACATCGCACGCCGGCTCGGCATCGACGATGCGGAAAAAGCCGTCGCCGATCCAACCGTGAAAGCGCAACTGCGCGCGAATACCGACAACGCCATCGCCGCTGGCGTATTCGGCGTGCCGACGCTGCGCGTCGGCGGTGAAATGTTCTGGGGCAATGACACCTCGATGATGGTCGAAGAATGGCTCGCCGATCCGCAACGGTTCGCGTCGTCCGAATATCAGCGCATCGGCACGCTTCCGCTCGGCGTGGAACGGCGACGCTAGCAGATTCGTACCACGGGTTCTTTCAGTTAGAGCGATGCGCGACCACCACTGTTCTGCCGTAGCCCCAAGGGGGATTTTTTGGCGCTTGCAACGTGACATCGATGAAACCCGCGCTGCGCAGACGGTCGACGATATCGTTGCCGTAGTCGCGATAGGCGAGAATCCCAGCCCCATTGCGCAGCGGGTCTGTGTGATAAACCGGTGGAAGCAGGTAAACAATTTCTTTTCCACGCAACACTGCGCGCTCGACCGTGTGTTCGCCACCGTGGAACGGGACCGTGAACACCATGGTCCCGCCGGGCCGCAACACTCGCCGTAACTCGGCGAATGCACGCGCATCGTCGGGGACATGTTCCAGCACTTCGGTATGCGTTATCACGTCGAAACTCGCGTCGGCGTAGCTCAAATGCTGCGCATCTTCGCAGCGCACGCCATTGTGAAAATCTCCTGGCGTAACGTCGGCGAAATACTCCGAAAGCGCCACGCTTGGCGTTGTTTTGCGCAGAAACTCAGCGAGAGGTCCACGTGCGGACAACTCGCATACGTCGTGCGCGTGCAGGTGCGGTACCGTGCTTAGCAATACGGTTCCAAGCGATCTATGTACCGTGCCCGCGCCACAGCTTGCGCAGCGCACTCCGGCCTCGCCATTGCACAAGCGAAGAAAAATTCGTGGTCCGCAAAACGGGCAACGCCGAAGGCCAATGGCGAAGTCACGCCATGACAACTGTTTAAAGAAAGATCGCGTCCGGCGTCGGATTCGATCAAGTTTGGCGGAGTACGCGGAAACCATTTGCGGTGCCGGGCATATCGTCGCAATGTAGTCGCACCGCAATGCGGCGTGCAAGACGGATCGAACGCCGACGTCGCGCCGGCGCAATCGTGCGGCTAACGCGCTTCGATTACTGCGCGGATGTGGGCGAGCGCGACGTCGATATCCGCGCGGCTGACATCCAGATGCGTCACCGCGCGGATGGTGTGACGACCCATCGCTCCCATGCGAACGCCGCGTTTGAGTAGTGCCGCGCACAGCCAATCGGCGTCGATGTCATCGGCGATCAGGTCGAAGTAGACGAGATTGGTTTCGACGCCGCCCGCGTCGATGCGCAGGCCGTCGATGTCGGAAAGTCCATCGGCGAGGCGCTTCGCGTTGGCATGATCGTCCGCGAGTCGATCGACGTTGTGATCCAGCGCGTACGAACATGCGGCGGCGATGATGCCGCTCTGGCGCATGGCGCCACCGATGCGCAGCTTCCAGCGCTCGGCGTCGGCGACGAACGCGCGGGTGCCGGCAAGCACCGCACCGCCGGGCGCGCCGAGGCCTTTCGAGAAATCGATCCACACCGAATCGAAACCGTTAGCGTAATCTTTCGCCGCTACATCGCTCGCGACGCACGCGTTGAGCAGCCGCGCGCCATCCATGTGCGTTGAAAGACCCGCCGCATGCGCCACGTCGCTGACTTCGCTCAGCACCGACAACGGCCAGATCGCGCCGCCGCCGAGATTGGATGTCTGTTCCACTTCAACGAGCCGTTGTCGCGGCGCGTACGGACGATCGACGCGGATTTTTTCGCGCAACTGATCGGCACTGAACAAACCGCGCACGCCGGCGATCGGGTTGATCATCACACCGGCCAGCGCTGCCGGGCCGCCGCCTTCGAAGCCGATGATGTGCGAGGTGGCGTCGCAAATTACTTCCTCGCCCGGTCTGCAGTGCACGGCGAGTGCGATCTCGTTGCACATTGTGCCGGATGGCAAATAGACCGCCGCCTCCTTGCCGAGCAGCGCGGCGCAACGCTCGATGAGCGCGTTGACGCTCGGGTCTTCGCCAGCGCGCTCGTCGCCGACGGGCGCCTGCGCCATCACCTCGCGCATGGCAGCGCTCGGCTTGGTTTTCGTGTCGCTGAACAGATCGATCATGATTCGCTCGGGTTATTTCGCCGCCATCCGTGCGGCGCGCTACCATAGCGCCAGCCTTCGGAGCCCGCAAATGCGCTCACTGATTTTCGCCGGTCTCCTCCTGTGCGGTGGCACGCATGCCGCCGAAGTATACAAATGCACAAACGCGACCGGCATTCCGGCGTACCAGGATCATCCGTGCGCGACCGGCGATCAGGAGGCGATGGTGCACGTCGCGGGCACGTCCGCGGCGCCGCAGCCGGCGGACAATAGCGTCCCTCCGCCGCGCGGACCCGCGGTTCCTCCACCGCGCGCGCAGCCGCGCAACCCGGTTCCGATGATGTGGATGTGCGTGCGGCCCGAAGACGGAACGCAGTACATGAGCCGCGACGGCGTGACGCAGCCGCGCATGGTGCCGGCCGGCGTGCTCGGCATTCCGGGCAAAAGTCTCAGCCAGGCGTATGCGCCGGGCGGCATCGGCGTGTCCGCGCCGGGCATGCGTGCGATTCCTGTCGATCGTTCGGCGCGCTCGGCGATCGCGGGCGATTATGTCGCGGTGCAGGACCAATGCTCGCAAGCATCGCATGCGCAGGTGTGCGGCTACCTCGAAAAGCAGTACGACGACGTGCATCAGAAACTCAAGCGCGCGTTCAAGGATGAGCAAGCGGAGTTGCAGCCGCAGGAGGATCAGTTGCTCACGGACCTTTCCGGCTGCTGATCCGATGCGGATTTCTCAGGGCGTCAGCGCGAACGCGCGATGGCGTTGTTCGAGATCGATCAGGAAACGTTTCGTCGGAAGCCCGCCGCCATAACCGACGAGTTTGCCGTTGCTGCCTATCACGCGATGGCACGGCACGATGATCGCGATCGGATTCTGTCCGTTCGCGGCGCCGACAGCGCGTGATGCGGTGATGTCGCCGAGCGTACGCGCGATGGCGCCGTAACTCGTGGTTTCGCCGTACGGAATCCGCACCAGCTCATTCCACACCGCGAGCTGGAAATCGGTGCCGGTCGGCGCGAGCGGCACATCGAATTCCTGCAGCGTGCCGGCGAAGTAAGCGTCGATTTTTGCGCGAACGTGATCCAGACGCGACGGATCGTGCGTCCAGTCCGCGCGCACCGGCAACGTGCCGCGGCCGTTATCGAAATGCAGGTGCGACAGGCCGCGTTCGTTGATCGCGAGCAGCAACGTGCCGACGGGCGAAACGTGGAAGTCGTAGAACGTTTTCACGGTGTCGATGCGCGCCACAAATGCAGCACGGCATACGCGCGCCACGGCTGCCAGGCGGCGGCGATCGCGTGCAGTTCGCGCAGCGGTACGGGTTTGCCGTCGCGCGCGACGGCGCGGCGCAGCACCAGATCGGCCGCGGGAAACGCATTCGGATGGCTGAGTGCACGCATGGCGATGTACTGCGCGGTCCAGTCGCCAATGCCGGGAAGTTGCGTCCAGCTCGCGACGAAATCGTCGAGCGGCTGATCGCGATCGATGCTGACGATGCCGTCGCGCACCGCGCGCGCGATGGTGTTGAGTGTCGCCGCGCGAGCACGCGTGAGGCCGATCGTGGTGAGGTCGACGTCGGCGATGGCAGCGGGTTCCGGAAACAGGTTGATCGGTTTCCCGTCGACGTCGACGACGGATTTTCCGAATCGTTCGACGATGCGCTGCGCCAGCGTGCGCGCCGCAGCGACACTGATCTGCTGACCGAGCACGGCGCGGATGGCGAATTCGAAAACATCCCAGCCGCCCGGCAAGCGCTGGCCGGGATGGGTGCGAATGCACTTTTTTAGATGACGGTGCTTCGACAGAAATTGGTTGATCGTCGCGATGTCCGCGTCGGTATCGAACACGCGGCGCACATGCGCCGCGATGTCGGCGTGGCGCGCGACAGCGGGAAAATCGATAACGAGTTTGAGTGCGTCGCCGCTGCCTTGTTCGACGCGCACGCGGCCGACTTTTCCGCCGAGCGCGAAATCGCGTTCATAGCCTTTCTCGTCGACGCGTTCGACACTCGGAATCGCGCGTTTGGCGAGAAACGCGAGTAACGCGGCGAAATCGTACGGCGGCTGATAACGCAGTCGATACGTTTTTCGAGTGGGCTTCGGTGACATGCGGGAATTTTAACTGCGGTTCGTTGCAGCAACTATCCGGTTCTTGCGCCTCAGAAACCGTAGCGTAGAAAACCGCCGTCGACGGCGATGCATTCGCCGGTGATGTACGACGATGCCGGCATGCACAGGAACGCGACCGCAGCGGCAACTTCCTCAGGTTCTCCGATGCGTTCGAGCGGCGTGCGGACTAGCACGTCGTCGAGATAGTCCGGATCGGCGAGCGCGCCCTCGGTGCGCTGCGTGCGGATATACCACGGCGCGACGGAATTGACGCGGATGCCATCCGCGGCCCATTCGCAGGCGAGGTTGCGCGTGAGCTGAAGCAGCGCGGCCTTGGTCATGCCGTACAGCGAACCGGTGCGAACGTGAATGATGCCGGACACCGAGCCGATGTTCACGATCGCCGCGTTCGCGTGTTCGCTCAAATGCGGATGCGCGAGCCGGCTCATCTCGAACGCGGACAAAAGATTGCGATCGATCAGATCGCGCACGTCGTCTTCGCAGTATTCGAGCGTAGGTTTGCTGACGTTGCCGCCGGCGTTGTTGACGAGCAGCGACAACGGCATCTGCAGGTCGGCGATCCAGTCGAAAATATCCAGGCGCTGTTCGCTTACGGCGACGTCCGCGGCGAAAGCGAGAATGTCGCGCTCGGGAAATTCTTCGCTCACGTCCGCACGCGCTTGTTCCAGATGCGTTTCGTCGCGCGCCACCATGAGCACGTCGGCACCGAGTGCCGCGAACTCGCGCGCGCAGGCCAGACCGATGCCTTTGCTCGCGCCGGTGATCAGGCAGGTTTGACCGTCCATCCTCCAGCGCGCAGAGTTCGCCATGCAAGCGTCTCCTCGCGGCTTGTCCACGCAGCCGCCAAGGCGCAGACTTTAAGCGTTCCCGTTGGAGATGGCCATGAAATCGCTGTTGTTGCCCATAGCGTGCGCCGTCGCGCTCGCCGCGTGTTCCAAATCGAAGCAGCCCGATCCGCCGCCGCCACCGCCGGCGCAGAAAACGATCATCGATGCGCAGTTGAAGGCGCTGCAAAAAGCGAAAGACGTGCAGAACGTCGTCGACGATCAGAAGAAAAAATCCGACAAGCAACTCGACGACAACGGCGGCTGAGTCGGCCGCCGTGTCCGCGTGCGATCAGCGCAGATCGCAGAAGCAGTAGGAGAACACGCCGACGCGCTTGCCCTGCATCGATTGCAAGAGCCTGATCTGATCGCGCACGTCGGGTTGCGCCAATAATCCCACCGGCATGTCGGGCAGAATCGAGTGGACGAAGTGCGCCGTCGCGCTGTCGTCGTCACGCAAACTGAGGAAGAAGCGCTCCCACGTCGACAGCGGTTTCTCGATGTAGTGAAGCCGGTATTCGGTGCCGAGATTCGCGCGCTGCGCGGCGGCCGCTGCGGCTTCCTGCAGGCCGCCCATCTTGTCGACGAGCCCGCGCGCGAGCGCCTGATCGCCGCTCCACACGCGGCCGCGTGCGATCGCGTCGATTTCTTCTTTCGTCTTGTGCCGCGCGGCGGCGACGTTGCCGATGAAATCCTGATAGCCCTTGTTGATCAGCGCCTGGATGGTTTCGCCGACTTTCGGATCGAGCGGTCGACGCGGATCGAGCGCGCCGGCCAGCGGCGTGGTGCCGACGCCGTCGGTGTGCACGCCGATCTTGGCGAGCGTATTGGGAATCGTGAAAAACAAACCGAAGATACCGATCGATCCGGTGATCGTCGTCGGTTGCGCGTAGATCTCGTCGCCGTTCATCGAGATCCAGTAACCGCCGGATGCCGCGACATCGCCCATCGATACGATGACCGGCTTGCCGGCGGCCTTGGTCAATTCGATTTCGCGGCGAATGAGTTCGGAGGCGAACGCGTCGCCGCCCGGTGAATTCACGCGCAGCACGATGGCCTTGATCGACGAATCCTCGCGCGCCTGGCGCACGAGCAGTGCGGTGGAATCGCCACCGATCGTTCCGGGTGGCTGATCGCCGCCGAGAATTTCGCCTTCGGCGACGACGACCCCGATTTGCGGACGCGTGTCGAGCGCCATTTGCCGTTCGACGAGGTTGGAATATTCGAGGAAACCGACTTTGCGGTAGGAATGATCATCCGCCGCGCCTTTCGCGGCGAGCGCCGTTTCGGCCTGATCTTTCGTCACGAGTTCGTCGACGAGTTTGGTTTCCAGCGCGACTTTCGCCATGTCGCCGCCGTTGGATTTCACGACATTCGGATAGTCGGCGATCTGCGCGCTGAGTTGCGCCGCATCGAGATGGCGTTGCGCGGCGATATCCTTGAGATAGTCGTTCCACACATCGTTCATCCAGAACAGATCGGCTTCGCGCGCGTCGGGCGATTCGTCGTCGCGGATGTACGGTTCGGCGAACGATTTGTATTCGCCGACGCGAAACAAATGCACATCGACGCCGAGCCAGTCGAGCGCCTGTTTGAAATAACTGCGGTACGCACTGAAGCCGACGAGCAGAACGCCTTCCTCGCTACCCGGATGCAACAGGATGCGGTTCGCGTGCGCGGCGAGATAGTACTGACCCTGCGACATGCCGTTGGAAACCGCGATGATCTCTTTGCCCGACGCCTTGAAACGGTCGAGCGCGCTGCCGATTTCGCGCAATGTCGAAATTCCGGCGCTTTCGATGTTGTCGGGTTCGATGACGATGCGTTCGATGTGCGCGTCGTGCGTCGCGGCATCGATGGCGCGCAGGATGTCGCGCAGTTGCACTTCGCGAACCTTGCCGCCGAACACGCCGGAGAAAGCGCGCTGCGCGGCATCGGCCGTGTACTGCTCGACGATCGAGCCTTTCGGATCGAGCACGAGCGCGGTGTGATCATCGATTTTCGGCGCGCTGCTGCGCATCGCGATCACGAACAGCACGACGATGATGATGAAGATGATGTTGACGACGAGCCGTCGCGCGAAATTGATCAGCGCCCACAATCCGACGAAGAATCCGACGAACCACCCGCGCTTGCGGTCTGCCATGGCCATTTTTCTCCGATATGTGCGGCGAGGTTACCCGATGCCGTCGCATCCGGCACGTGACGAAAGACTAAGGCGCGCGATGCCTTCGCGCGATGACGGCAAATCGCGCGAACAGCAGAATCGCGGCCACGCTTAAACCCGCGATCAAACCGATCCACATTCCGCGCGCACCGAGCCCTTGGCGAAACGTGAGCCACCAACCGACCGGCATGCCGATGCCCCAATACGCGATGGTGGTGATGATCATCGGTACGGTCGTGTCCTTGAGTCCGCGCAAGGCGCCGTTCGCGGTGACCTGGATGCCATCGGAAAACTGGAAGATCGCAGCGAGCAGCAACAATTGCGCGGCGTACGAAGCGACGTTGGCATCGTCGGTATACAACCGCGAAATCGCGTGCGGCAGAAACGCCATCGCCGCGCATGAAAACGCCTGCGTCAGCAGACACGTGGCGATGCCGACGTAGCCCGCATAGCGCACGCCCATCGCGTCGCCGCGACCCACGGCGAGACCCACACGCACCGTCGTCGCCATCGCCACGCCGAGCGGCAGCATGAACGCGACGGACGCGACGTTGATGGCGATCTGATGTCCGGCGACCACATCCGCGCCGAGCGATCCGATGAGCAACGCCGTCGCGACGAACAGGCTTGCTTCCATCAGCACCGCGATGCCCATGGGCACGCCGAGCCGGAGCAGTTCATAAATCTTCCGCGCGTGCGGAAAATCGAAATCAGCGAACGGCGCATAAGGTACGTAGAAACGGCGCATCGCAATGTAGGTGAGGAACGCGAAGAACTGCAGCCACAGTACGAGCGCGGTTGCCATGCCGGAACCTTCGGCGCCGCGTCCGGCAAAACCGAATGCGCCGTACATGAAGAAATATCCAACCGGTCCGAGCAGTAGCAGACCTAGGAATCCGAAATACATCGTCGGGCGCGTCATCGCCAAACCTTCGGACAATCCGCGCAGCGCGAAATAGCCCGTCAGCGCGGGCGCGCCCCACGAAATCGCGCGCAGGAATTTCTGCGTTTCATTGATGAGTGAGTCTTCGATGCCGATTGCATACAACAGCGGCGTCGCATGACGAACTCCGATCATCAACAGCACGCCCAGCGCGAGCGCAAGCCACAGCGCCTGTCGGAACAACACGCCGATTTCCGCATGCCGTCCAGCGCCGGCGAGTTGCGCGACCGACGGCGGCAACGCGAGCATCACGCCGATCGCGCTGACGATCACGAGCGACCACACGCTCGTGCCGACAGCGACGGCGGACAACGTGTCAGCGCTGTAGTGTCCGGCAAGCATGGTATCGATAACGTTCATGCCGATCGTCGAAAGCTGACCGAGCATGAGTGGCGCGGCGAGCACGAGCGTGTCGCGCACTTCGCGGCGCAAGCGGTTCGGTGTTGGAGTGTCGTGGTCCAGCATGCGATCGATACGGCGAATCAGCCGCGCAGTGTAGCGGCAACGTCGCTCACGCCGTAGGCACTGTTTTCGCGATCGGCTAAAGTGATGCGATGAGCGAAACCGCCGAAGCGTCCATACCTCCGGAGCCAGCGCCCGCGACCACGCCGCCCGTCGTGACGGCGGTGTGCGCGAACTGCGGAGCGGAACTGCTCGGTGAATATTGCTATTCCTGCGGACAGCCGGTGAAAGGCATGATCCGGCCGCTGACGAGTATGCTTCACGATGTCGCCGACACTATTTTCAACATCGATTCGCGCATCTTCCGCACATTGTGGCCCCTGTTCGTCAAGCCGGGTTATCTCAGCAACGAATATTTCGCCGGACGCCGCGTGCGTTTCGTCACGCCGTTCCGGCTGTATTTTTTCCTAAGCATCGCAGCGTTTTTCGCGATCCAGTTATGGTTGGACGATGTCAGTCTCACTGGCGTCGACATCCAGGGGCCGAACGGTGTAATTCTGTCGAGCGCGATGACGAAAGAGGAAGTCGCCGCGCGACGCGATGCAAAAATCGCCGACATGGAACTCGCACGCGCCGCGTTGGCCGCAATTCCGAAACCGGAAAAAGCGAAAAAAGAGACCGACAAACTCGATCGTAAAGAAGATGAAATTCGCGAAGAAGCGGTGCGGCGTATCGGGTATCTCGACAAGGTGGCACAAGCTAAAGCCACGAACACGGCACCACCACCGGAATCCGAGGGCGAGGTTGATGGCGACAACGATTCCTTCGATTTCAACGGCAAAAAGTGGGACGAGAAAACAAATCCGGTTCAGGTCGAATGGCTGCCCGCATTCGCTAATGCACGCCTGAATTCCGCGATTGGCCGCGCGCTCGTCAACGCTAAACGCGCCAGCGCCGATCCGCGGCCTTTCATCATCGGCATTTTCAGCGTGTTGCCACAGGTGCTGTTCGTGGTGATGCCGCTGTTCGCGCTGATCCTGAAGATTTTTTTCATCTTCAGGCGACGGCTATACATGGAGCACCTGATCATCGCGTTGCACAGTCACGCGTTTATCTTCTTGTCGCTGTTATTCATCACGTTGATGATCGCGTTGAAGATGTGGACAACGACGTCCGCGCCCTGGCTCGCGATGCCGATCGACTGGCTGATCTTTATCGCTGCGTGGTGGATACCGATCTATCTTTTCCTGATGCAGAAGCGCGTCTACAAACAAGGCTGGATCATGACCAGCCTGAAATTTGGCGTGATCGGAATCTGCTAC
The DNA here is from genome assembly GCA_964658115.1 of uncultured Rudaea sp. Lineage (GTDB taxonomy): Bacteria > Pseudomonadota > Gammaproteobacteria > Xanthomonadales > Rhodanobacteraceae > Rudaea. The sequence goes on from CAZZYA010000021.1 coordinate 19,297, forward strand.
ACGATCATCATCACGTTCGGCGCGGTGTGCGCCGCGCTCATCAGCATCGCGAGCGCGTAACGCTACGGAGTTGCCTGCACTTTGTTCAACTCGGCGGCGCGCTGCTCCGGACTCATCTGCACGATGCGCTTGCGATAGGCTTCACGCTGTTCGGTCGGCAATGCGCGCCAGGCGTGCATGAAGGCGCGGCGCTGATCGGGCGTCAGCGTCGCGAGCGCTTGGCGCGTATCGCGGCGATCTTCTTGTGGCATCGACTGCATGAATTCGCGGATCAATCCCGCGCGATTCTGCGATTCGGCGCCGAGCAAGAATGCCTGACGCTCAGCGGGATTCATCTCATTGAAACGTTCGCGCAACTTCTGGCGCTGCTCCACCGGCAACGCGCCGAAACGCTTGAACGCCTGGCGGATACGCTGCTGCTGTTCGGGCGGCAGGCGCTTGAATTTCTCGTAACTGTCGCGCAATTTTTCGCGCTGATCGGGTGCCAGGCTGTTCCATTTTTCGAAACGCTTGCGCACGTTTTCGCGCTGATCGGGCGTGAGCGTCGACCAAAGTTGCGCGCCACGAATTAATCGTTGTTGCGCCGGTGGCGGGAGCTGATCCCAGTTTTTGTGTACGGATTCGAGCACCTGCTGCTGGTCCGGCGTGAGCGACGACCACGCCACGGGCGCGCCAGGTGCAACCACGGGTTGCGCGAAGGCCGGTGCGGTGATCGCGAACGCTGCGATCAGCAACGCCCGCAGCGCAATGGAATGGCACCGAACGATGCTCATGGTTCGTGTCCGTCCTTTTTCTGGTCGCTTGTCGAAGCCGCCGGCTCGGCGATCTGTTCGGAAAGACCGATCGGATCCAGTCCGTCGGCCGCGTCTTCGTAATCGCCGAGAAACCCGATCAGATCGGCATCCGGTGTTGTATCTTTTTTCGGAGCTACGCCATGCTTTTTCGGCGCGCTCTGCGCCGTTGTCTTTGGCGGTGGCGGCGTGTCGTTGGGCGGCGCGGCTAGCGCCGCCGTGAGAAGAACGGAAAGGATCATGCTCATCGGGATCCGGCTTAGCCGTTGTTGTCCTTTTCCTGCGCGTCGAGCCACGCGTAGAAATCCAGATCCTGATAAAACTCGATGCCATCGTCACTCGTCATCATGTCCATATCGTTCGCGAACGTGCCGACGTTCGCAGTGCCCACCGCGGGCACGACGGCCGTCGGCGTGTGCCAGGCGACCGCCACGGCGATCAGCACCGCGCATGCGCTCGCCAATCCGGCTGGCAGAAACCACGGACGCAGCACACGTGGACGCGTCTGCTCGAGCGCACGTTGGCGCGCACGGTTAAGTCGCGACAACGTGGACGCGTCGATACTTTGTGCCGAAGCGTCGAGCAGCTGCTTGGCTTGTCCGGTCCAGCCGGGCAAAAGTTCTGGGTTCATGCGTAACTCTCCAGCGCGCGCCGCAATGCGGCCAATGCGCGCGATAAGTGTGTCTTGACGCTGCCATCGCTGCAACGCATGACAGACGCCGTCGTCGCGACGTCGAATCCTTCCCAAACGCGCAGCAGGAAGGCCTGGCGTTGTCGTGTCGGCAGTTTTTTCAGCGCGGCGTCGAGCGCGAGCGACGCCTCGCTGCCGGCTAAACGAAGCAGCGGTCCGGGATCGCTCTGATCCGGCGCCTGCGCGATCTCGTCCATGCCGTCTTCGTCGTCGCCCGACTTCGTCCATGCCGCGAGCCAGCGTCCGCGCACGACGCGACGGCGATGCCAGTCGTTGATGCGGCTATCGAGCACGCGGAAGAATAAAGGCGCCCAATCGCCGGCGGGTTTGCCGGTGTAGTGGCGCACGAATCCGAACATCGCGTCCTGCACGAGATCCATGGCCTCGTCGCGGCTGGATGTCGCCATCTCGGCCATGCGCAGCGCGCGGCGTTCGACGGTCTTCAAAAATTGATCGATCGAACTGACGTCCGGCTTGGCCGCATCCACGCGATCGGGCATCCAGGTTGGCGATGTTAGGGAAATTGTATGCGTCATCCGAGCGTTGTCGTAAGCTCGCCTGACATTCTGAACGCGTTTGAGCCCGGGCGGTTGACCCGGGTTGTGCACAAGCCTTCGCGCGCCGGTTTACACGTTCGGACAAGCTGCGCTTGGTGCAAAAATATACTTGTTTTGCTTATGTAACGCATTGATGAAACAGAAATATTTCAGCCTGGTTAAATCTTCGCCAAGCCGAAGAGTTGCGCGTAACAACGGGCTTTGCGGGGCGCAATCCGACCGCTCATGCACAGACTTATCCACAGCGCTTGTGGATAAACAAGAAACTCGTTAACGGACACCGACTTGAGCATGCTTCTTCACTCATTACCTACGCTTTTAGCGCAACTGCCGGTTCCGGCGCGCAACTCGTCTTTTTTGTGGGCGGACGACTGATGCCGACGGTACTTCGCGTCGCCGTGCCGGTGCCGCTGCCGCAGCTGTTCGACTACCTGCCGCCGCGTGGAGTTCGAGCAGCGGATATCGCGCCTGGGTCGCGCGTCGCGGTACCGTTCGGCCGCGGCAAGCGCGTCGGCATCGTCGTCGACAATGCGGCGGATTCGGAAATCGACGTCGCGAGGTTGAAACCGGCCGTCGCGCTGCTCGATCCCGAGCCGGTCATCGACGCCGAACTGTTGTCGACGCTGCAATGGGTCGCGCGCTATTACCTTCATCCGCTCGGCGAAGTGCTCGACACGGCATTGCCGGTCGGCTTGCGTCGGATTCGCGAGCAGCCGGAACTCGGCGATCTCGCGCTTGAGCGCGTAGAAAATGCAGATACGAAACTGCGCGCCGGTTCGATGAGCGCGCGGTTGTTCGATTTGCTCGCCGCAGGCCCGCGAACGCACGCCGAACTCGACGCCGCGCTGACCGGATGGCGCAGCGGTGCGGCGAATCTGCGCAAGCGTGGACTCGTTGCGTCCTCGCGCGTGCAGACGCGCGGCGGCGTTTTCGTGCGCATCGACCCGCCGCCGCTGACAACCGAGCAACGAAACGCCGTCGCTGCGATCGCGGCGACATTCGGCCGCTACGAGCCGTTTCTGCTTGATGGCATCACCGGCAGTGGTAAGACCGAGGTCTATCTCGATCTGACCGAACGCGTTTTGCGCGCGAATGGACAGGTACTTGTGCTGGTGCCCGAAATCGGCCTGACGCCGGCGCTCGAACGACGCTTCCGCGAGCGCGTCGGCGAACGCATTCATGTGCTGCACTCGAATCTGTCGGACGGCGATCGCACACGCACGTGGCTTTCCGCGGCAAGTGGCGAATCGTGCGTGATCCTCGGCACGCGATCGGCGGTTTTCGTGCCGCTGCCGAAGGCGGGATTGATCGTCGTCGACGAAGAACACGACGCATCCTACAAACAGCAGGATGGATTGCGCTATTCCGCGCGCGATCTCGCGCAGGTTCGCGGCAAGGCACTCGCGGTGCCGGTCCTGCTCGGCTCGGCGACGCCGTCACTCGAATCACTGGCGAATGTCGAAAGCGGCCGCTATCAACGCCTTCATTTGGGGTCACGACCCGGCGCCGCTCGTCTGCCGGAATTCAAGTTCATCGATGTGCGCGGGAAACGTCTGGCGGATGGATTGTCCGAGGAATTGATCAAGGCGGTTCGCGAGTGCGTCGCGCGTGGCGAGCAGGCGCTGCTCTTCCGCAACCGGCGAGGCTATTCGCCGGTGCTGATGTGTCATGCATGCGGTTGGCATGCTGCCTGTGAACGGTGCGACAAGCCGATGACGTGGCATCGTGGCGCCGCGCAGATGCGTTGTCATCACTGCGGTGCGCAACGGCCGGTGCCGTCGCACTGTCCACAATGCGGCAACGCGACGCTGGAACCGCGTGGCGTCGGCACCGAACGTATGGAACAGGCGCTGGCGAAACTATTTCCGAATGTGCCCGTGATCCGCATCGATCGCGAAACGACGCGGCATCGCGGCGGCGTCGATGAACGCTTGCAGCAATTGCCGGCGGATCAGCCCGGCATTCTGGTCGGCACGCAGATGCTTGCGAAAGGTCACGATCTGCCGAATCTCACGCTGGTCGGGCTGATCGGCGTCGACGACGGATTGTTCAGTGTCGATTTCCGCGCGAGCGAGCGCTTGTGTCAACTCATTGTGCAGGTGGCCGGACGAGCCGGACGCGCGCTGAAGCCCGGCAAGGTGTGGTTGCAGACGTTGCATCCGGATCACCCGCTGCTGCGCGGCTTGCTGAAATTCGGCTATGCGAAAGTCGCCAAGGATTTGCTCGAAGAACGACGCGAAGCATCGTTTCCGCCGTTCGCGTTTCTCGCATTG
>CAZZYA010000022.1:0-23345 GCA_964658115.1 uncultured Rudaea sp.
CGTTCGTAGCGGCGGCGAAGTCGAAGTTGCGCAATGAGGAGGATCGCCTAAAGTTCCGTTCCGCGCGGCCGATAAACCGTCTGTAACAGAATTTGCGAGGTCTGCCATGTCGAAAATCCATTCCAATCTACCGCCCATCGTTCCGGCCGTCACCAACGCGCCCAAGCGCGGCGGCACGACCGCTACCGATGCCGTCAAATCCGGCGCTGACGTCGGCGCGACGCAATCGACGCTGCTCTCCAGCGGCACGCTGTCCTCGCGTGCACCGGCCGCGGCGGATGCGCCGGTCGATACCGCGAAAGTCGAAAAACTGCGTGCCGCCGTGCTCGACGGTTCGTATAAACCCGATGCCGGCAAGATCGCCGACCGTCTGGTCGATCTGGAGAAAAAATTGCCATGAGTACCCCTGATCGTTCGGCCCACATTGCCGAACTCCTGCGCGCGGTAAAAGCGACGCTGGAGGCCGAGCGCGACGCGCTCATCGCCAATGACGCCGAACGTATCTACGAGTGCTCGGAGACAAAGCTCAAGCACATGCGTCGTCTCAACGAATTGCCGGCGCACGGCGGCGACGTGTTGTCCGGTTTCACGCCGGATCTGCGCGCGCTGGCCGAATTCAACGTCGCCAACGGCGCACTTATCGCGCGTCGTCGTCAGGAAACCGTCTGGGCATTGCGCCAGCTCGGCCTGTACGAACGCGAAGGTGGCTACGATGCCTACGGCAGCGTCGGCAGTACTGTGCGCACGCGGCATCGAGCGGTAATATGAACTGGATGTTCGCCGGCGTGAATGTGCTGCGCGGCATCGATCTGGCTGCCAATGGCACGGTGGCTGCGCTGCAAGACATACTATTGGCGATGCCGGACGAACCTTTGCCGAGAATGACCGCCAGCGCGACACCCGACGGTCGCTGCGACGAAGACGTGCGTCAGCTCACCGATGCGGCGCAACAGCCCACGCTGATCTTCGATGTGGGCGGCAAATTCTGCTACGTCAATCGCGGTTTCCATGCGCTGGCGCGCGCATGCGCGCGTGACGCGTCCGTGCGCCAGTCCGATTGCTTGGCGCATCTGCATCCGGACCTGATTCCCGCCGCCGCCATCGCCCTTGCTTCAGCGCGCGGCGAGTGGTCGGGAGAGATTTTCATCGCGCCGCCTTCGGGCCGCGCGATCGTGCTGCAATTGCAGCTCACGCGTTTGGGCACCGAAGATGCGTTCGACTGCCGCTTCGGCGCCATCTTCCGCGATGCCAGTGAGGAATATGCGCGGGGCTGCGAATTGCAGAACCGCAACGTCGAACTCGAAGCAGCCAACGCGAAATACCGAAGCACGCACGAACAATTGATCCAGACCGAGAAGATGGCATCGATCGGCCAGCTCGCTGCGGGCGTCGCGCACGAAATCAACAATCCGATCGGGTACGTGCATTCGAATCTTTCGACGCTGGTCAGCTATACAAGTCATCTGCTCGCGCTGATCGAGTCGTACGAAGAGGCCGTCGCGCGTGGACCGTCCAATCCGATGCTGGCCGAGATCAACGAAATGCGCCGCCGCTTCGACATCGAATTCGTGCGCACCGATTTGCCGCAGCTCCTGTCCGAATCGCAGGAAGGTGTCGAGCGCGTGCGCAAGATCGTGCAAGACCTGAAGGATTTTTCACGCAGCGATGCCAGCGACGAATGGATTCTGGCCGATCTGCATAAGGGGCTTGACTCCACGCTCAACATCGTCTGGAACGAACTCAAGTACAAAGCGCGCGTGGTGAAAACCTACGGCGAACTGCCGCGCGTGCAATGCATTCCGTCGGAACTCAATCAGGTGTTCCTCAACGTTCTCGTCAATGCGGGCCAAGCCATCGAACAGAACGGCGTGATCACGGTCACTACGTCACTTGAAGGTGCGGAGGCATGCGTGGCGATCGGAGACGACGGCGCGGGCATCGGCGAGGACGTGCTGCCACGCATCTTCGATCCATTTTTCACCACGAAAACGGTAGGCGCCGGAACGGGTCTTGGCTTGTCCATTTCGTACGGCATCGTAAAAAAGCATGGCGGCCGCATCGAGGTGAGCAGTACGCTAGGGCAGGGTACGTTGTTCAAGATTTATATTCCCGTACACCGCCCGGCGCGCGAGGTCGCGCCGACGTAACGAGGCCGTGCCGTGTCTTACATCCTGCTCGTCGATGACGAACCGAACATTCTTAAGGCGCTGCGTCGGTGCATCTTGAGCGCGCGTCCGAAAGACGAACAAGGTCCGCTCGTGGTCGAGACGTTCACCTCCGCGTCGAAAGCACTTGAACGGATGGAGGAACAGGATTTCGACGTGGTCATCACCGACTACCGCATGCCGGAAATGGATGGCGTTGCATTCCTGCAGCGGGCCATCGAAATCAATCCATCGTCGCGCCGCCTGATGATGTCGGCGCACGCAGAACGCGAAGCGCTGATCGCGGCGATCAACGACGCGCGCATCGTGCGTTTCCTCGACAAGCCGTGGAACGACGATCAGCTTCGGGGCACCATCGACGATGTATTGCGTTCACGACGAAAGGGCGAGGCGCGTTCGGAGTTGGCGACGAATCGCCTGGAAGCGGAGTGTCCTGGCATCACGCAGGTCAAGCGCGACGACGACGGCGGCATCCGGCTCGATCAGCCGGGTTAAGCGGAGGCTTGTCTACGCCGTCGCGCCCGTTGCGATCGCGGTGTGACGTCGAAATGCTTCCTCGACTTGCTGGCGAATTTCGTCGTCGTTCCACGGTTTGGTCAGGAATTTGTAGATCGCACCGCGATTGATCGCGTCGGTGACGGTGGCAAGATCCGTGTAGCCGGACAAAATGATTCGCACCGTGTCGGGATACATTTCTTTGACACGGCTCAGAAATTCCACGCCGCTCGTGCCGGGCATGCGCTGATCGGAAACGATTACCTGAATTCGCTGCGTGGCGAGAACCTGAAATCCTTCCGCGGCGCTCGTTGCCGTATGAATCGTGTAACCGTCGCGGCGTAGGACACGCGACAGGGCGCGCAACACGTTCTCCTCGTCGTCGACCAACAGCATTTCGCGCTTGGCGCGCGTCGGCTGCAGCAGTGTCGCTTCGACATAACGACGCCGTAGATTCGCCGTCGCCTCTTCGGCCGGCAATGGCCGGCTGAAAAGAAAACCCTGAAATTCGTCGACGTGGTTCTGCACGAGATAGCCGAGCTGCGCTTCGGTTTCAACACCTTCGGCGAGCACTTGCAAATGAAGTTCGTGACCCATCGCGATAATCGCGCGCGTAATCGCGCCGCCGCCGCTGTCCGAGGAAATGCTGTCGACGAAACTCTTGTCGATCTTCAGTCGATCGATCGGAAAACGGCGCAACTGGCTCAGGCACGAATAGCCGATGCCGAAATCGTCGAGGGAAATGCTCACGCCGAGATCGCACAAGCCGTGCAGGATTTCGTGCGTGCGATCGATATTCTCCATCAACGCCGTTTCGGTCAGTTCCAGTTCGAGCATGCTGGCGGGCAGGTTGGAATCATCGAGCGCTTCGCACACTTCGTCGAGAAACGAAACGCGATGAAGCTGCAGCGCCGACACGTTCACTGCCACGCGGATTTCGCCGAGTCCCTGATCCTTCCACCGCCGCGCCTGCTGACAGGCTTCGCGCAGCACCCAGCGGCCGAGTTCGACGATGACGCCCAGATCTTCCGCCAATGGAATGAATCGCGCTGGCGCAAGCAAACCGTGATCGCTCGTGGACCATCGCACCAACGCTTCCATGCCGACGATGTAGCCGTCGCGTGCGCGGATCTGCGGCTGATAATGCAATACCATTTCGTTGTTGGCGATGGCGCTGCGCAAGCGTCCACGGAACGCGATCCGGTCGCGCACTTCGTCCATGTGACCTTCGGCGAAACTCAGCGCGGCGTTGCGTCCGAGACGTTTGGCGCGGCGCAGCGCCGCATCCGTGCACTGGACGAGATCGGACGCCGTACTGGCATTGTCCGGATATACCGCGACGCCGACGCTCGCCGTGAGATACAGCTTGCCCGACGGCAGATCGAGCGGCATTTCGGCCCACTCGCGCACCGATTCGGCGATCCGCGCCGGATTCTCCTGCTCGGCCTTGAAGCGAACCGCCATGATGAATTCATCGCCGCCGGCGCGCCACACACGACCGTGATCGCCCGCGATGTATAGCAAGCGTTGACCGATGGTGTGCAGCACTTCATCGGCAGCGCGATATCCGACGCTGTCGTTGACGCCCTGGAAACGATCGATGTCGACATGGAACACCGCGAGCCGATCGGCGTTTTGCGCGGCCGAATCGATGAGCGGCTGAATCGTTTCTTCTGCACCGTTGAAACGCATGAGCCCGGTGACAGGGTCGTGCCGCGCGAGAAAGGTGAGTTCGGCTTCGTGGCGGCGCTGTTCGGTAAGATCGGTCGCGACGATGATGAAATGCGTCGTTTCGCCGCCGAAAAAAACCGGCGACAACGTGATTTGCGCCCAGAAAACCGCGCCGTCTTTGCGGCGACAACGCATCACTGTTTCGTAGCCTGCTTTGCGCGCGATAGCCGCTCGGAATGTCTGCACGGTATCGGCCTCGGTTTCCATGTCGGCGATGAAAACCGCGTTGCGTCCGATCACTTCTTCTTGCGTGTAGCCGGACATATCGATGAGCGCGGAGTTGATGTATGTGATCGGACGATCTTTCGCGCGCGCATCGGTGATCATCATGCCGCTGGTGCTTGAATCGAAGGCACGTGCGAGCAGTTGCGCGCGCGCTTCGGTTTCGCGTTCGGCAGTGACGTCGCGCGCCAGCACGAGGCGACACGCGCGGCCGGAAATGTCGACGTCGTGCGAGTTTACGTCGACATCGATCACCGAACCGTCTTTCTTCAAATGCTTCCAGATGTTCGCTGCCCGATAACCTTGCGACGGCGCGCCGATATATTCGCGTAGCGATTCCTCGGTTTCCGGCGGACGAATGTCCATGATCGTCATGCTCAGGAATTCGTCGCGCGAGTAACCGTAGTGCTTGACCGCTGCTTCATTGACGGCGACGAAGCGAAACGTTTCGCGATCGAACGCCCACAGCGGCATCGGCAAATGTTCGAACAACTGGCGGTAGCGTGTCTCGCTTTCGGCGATGTCGCTGAGATAATGCGAGCGGTCCAGCGCATAGCGGATCGAGCGGCCGAGTTGCGTTGCGTCGATGCGGCCCTTGACCAGATAATCCGCCGCGCCCGCCTGCATCGCCTCCATGTCGACCTGGTAACTGCCTTGGCCGGTGAGCAGAATCACCGGTGCGGCGACACCGAGCGCGCGCACCTGGTGAATCCAGTCGATGCCGGTGTCCGCGCCGATGCGGTAGTCGACAAGATAGATGTCGTAGGTTTCGCGCATCACGCGTGTGAGCGCGGCGGCGAAATTCGATTCCCATTCGACCTGCGCCTCGAAGTCGGCGATCTCGCGGAACATTCCGCGCACCAGAATGATGTCGTCTTCGTCGTCGTCGACCAGAAGAACGCGAATCGTCTGTTTCACGTCGCGGCCTTGTTGTCGTTGCCGGCGCCGAGCCAGCGGTCGCCGAGATTCCGCACGATGCCCACCATTTCGGTGAACGAGGCCGGCTTGATGATGTAATCGTCGCAGCCCGCGGCGCGCGCGGCACGAAGATCGTCCTCCGAACGCGACGTGGTCCACACCACGACGGGAATATTGCGCATCGCGGGATCGGCCTTCAGTACCTGCAACGTTTCGCGCCCATCCATGCGCGGCATATTGAGATCGAGAAGAATCAGCGCCGGAAAGCAACCGGCGGCCATGTTGCGCGCTAGACATTCCCGCAGATAGTCGATCAGTTTTTCTCCGTCGCCCAGACAGCGCAACGGATTGCCCACATGCGCCATCTTGAACGCTTCGTTCGCGAGCGAGCAGTCGTCGATGTCGTCATCGGCCAACAAAACGGGTGACAGGATCGCGCGTGCGTTCATGGCGCGTGTGCCTCCGCCCTTTCCTCGACGACGCTCCTGGATTCGACGTCGTGTCCTTGCGGCATTTCGATCACAAATGTCGCGCCGTCGTTGGGCGTGCCGTGCGCGCGGATGTTTCCGCCGTGGCGTTCGGCGATGCGTCGCACGATGGCCAGGCCGATGCCGGAGCCGGAATACTCGCGTTGTCCGTGCAGCCGCTGGAACGCGCCGAAAATACGTTCCGCGTATTTGTTGTCGAAACCGATGCCGTTGTCGGCGATAACCAGACGCACCCACGAACGCCGATCGAAACCGCTTTCCGGCCGGAATGTTTCGCCGCGAATGGTGATAACCGGCGCGCGATCTTCGCGCGCGAACTTCAGTGCGTTGGAAATGAGATTTTGCAGAAGCTGACGCATCTGCGTTTCGTCACCGTCGATGCCGGGCAGGGGAGTGTGGACGATTTGCGCATTCTTCTGTTCGATGCTCGTTTCCAGATCGGTCAACACGCCGGCGAGCACGTCGTTCAACTCGATGCGTCGCAGCGCGTGGCCGCGTTTGGCGACGCGTGAGTAGGCGAGCAGATCGTCGATCAATCGCTGCATGCGTTCGGCCGCAGCACGCATGCGTTCGATGTAATCGAGACTTTCGGTATCGGCGCGCGAATCCAGATGCATGCGCAGACGATCGCCGAACGCGCGTACCTTGCGCAGCGGTTCCTGCAGGTCGTGCGAAGCGACGAAGGCGAATTCCTCGAGTTCGCGGTTGTGTCCTTTGACGGTGCGCAACGCTTCCTCGAGCGCGATGCGGTTGACGCGTTCGAGCGTCACATCGCGCACGATCGCGAAAATACCGACCAATGCGCCGTCGACGACAATCGGTGTCTTGGTGGATACGGTGGTGTAGCGCGAACCGTCCGGACGCACCCGTTCAAGTTCGATCTGCTGTGGCGCGCCCGAGGCGGCCAAGGCGATGTGCGAGGCGAGCCGTTCGTGCATTTCGGGCGCAACCGTGATCGACATCGGACTGTGCACGAGCCGCTCGCGCGTGAAGCCGGTCATGTCGACGGCTGCCTGATTGCAGTCAACGATGTTGCCGTCCATGTCCAGCCCGAAAACGGCATCGGGCACGTACGTGAACAGCGAACGGAAGCGTTGTTCACGATCTTCGATCTGCTGACGCGAACGCTGCGCGCTGATCGCCACGGCCGCCACCGACGTGGCGCGGTCGACGCAATCGATTTCCTCGCGCGTCGGCGCGCGAGGCTGCCGATAGTAAACGGCAAATGTACCGACGACGTTGCGCGCGCCGTCGAAAACCGGCGTGGACCAGCACGCCGCGAGACCATGCTTAGCGGCGAGAAGCGCGAAGTCGGCCCATAGCGGATCGGTTTGCGTATCGGTGACGATGACACGTTCGCGACGGAACACGGCAGTGCCGCAACTGCCCGCCTTTGGTCCGGCCGACAATCCGTTGATCGCGTTGTTGTAAGCGTCGGGCAAGCCGGCCGCCGATCCTGTCCGCAGTCCTTTTTGAGGATCGTAAAGAAGAATCGAACAGATGCCGTCAGGGAAGCGGCTTTCGTACATGGCGGTGACGTTCGCCAGCGAATGTTCCAGCGCAATGCCCGCCGCGATGCCGGCGAAAGCAATCGCGTTGAGACGATCCTGTTCGGCATCCAGACGATGCTGCGTAACGTCCTGCAAACTGCCGATCACATGCGCGGCATTATCGCGATCGCGCTTCATCTGCGCTTTAACATGCACGCGTTTTTGTCCAACGCTTGTGCGCAACCGGAATTCCGCGTCCAGCATGTGCGAGTGTCCGGCGACAAGATCGGCTACGCGTTGGCGCAACATTTCCGCGTCGTCGGCGGGCGCATTCGTTGTAAGTTCTTCGAAGGTGATGGCCACATCGCGCTCGACGATGCGTGCGGCTTCGTCGGATAGCTTGATGCGCAACGGATGCGATAGCGGTGGTTCGATCTCCCACGAGCCGAGCTTCGCCACGCGTTCGGCTTCGGTCAGCAGCAAGCGGCTGCGATCGACTTCTTCGAGCTGAAGCGAGAGGTCGGTTTGCGTTTTGCGCAGATCGTCGATGAGGCGCGCCCAACCGATGGCTACGGACGCGATCTGCGCGAACTGGATGGCCACGGCTTCGTCGTCGGCGGTGAACTCGCCTTCCTGACGGTCGCACGCCTGCAGAAACCCTAGGCGTTCGCCACGGCGGTCGTAAAGGGGAATCGAGAGCACTCCGCGCAGCGGCGGATGTCCGGCCGGCAACACTTGCAGCGCCGACCAGATTGAATGGTGCGCGAGTTCGTGTTGCGAAAGACGAATCGGCTTGTTGGCGCGTCCGTTTTTGGCGAGTTCGTGCAGCGAGGACATGACGTTCGCGGCCTGCGGCCAATCCGCGTATTTGTCCGACAGCGAAGTCACCGGATGTGCGTCGGAATCGAACTGCAGCACGCCGATGTGCGCGCGTACGGTGTCGCGCAATTCCTCCACCAAGACTTGATGCAAGTCGGGATGACCCAGTTTCGCGCTGATCAGCAACATGGCTCGATTCAGCGCGCGGAATTTCGCCGACTGCTGTCGGCTTTGCGCGAGCGCCGCAGCGCGCGCGGCCTCAGCGGTTTCGAGGTCGGTAATGTCCTGCACCGTGCCCACCACGACGGAGGAATGTCCTTCGTCGTCGCGTTCGAGACGCAAGCGCATGATCACGGCGCGTCGGTCGCCGCGCGCACTGGTGACGTGCAGGCGCGCTTCTTTCTCGGAAATCTCCGCGCCGAGTTGCGCTTCGGTTTCGGCAAGCCGCACGCGGTCGTCGGCTTCGACAAAATTCATGAAGCGTCGGCCACGCCGATCGTCTTCGCTGGGCAGGCCGAGCAGCGCGTACATCTGGTCGGACCACTGTTCTTCCTGCGTGCGCACGTCGTACGTGAAACTGCCGATGCTCGCGATGGATTGCGCGAGCTTGAGCAACGTTTCGCTTTTGCGCAGACGGTCCGCGACCTGCCGTTGCGCGGTGACATCGTGAAAGTACATCGCCAATCCATCGCGATGCGGGTACGCCCGAACGGCGAAGTAGCGGCCGTCGGGCCTCAAGCGCTCGAACGAAATGCTTTTGCGTTCGCGCATAGCCTGGCGCAACAAATCAGCGCCGCTGGTCGCGCCAAAATCCGGGAACACGTCCCACATTTGGCGTCCGATAACGTCGCTTCCACCGTCGCTCGTCAGCGACGCTGCCAGTCTGTTGACGTAGACGTAGCGGAATTCGCGATCGAGGATGATGAATCCGTCCGTGATGCTTTCCAGAATCGCGCCGATATCGCGTTGCGCGGCATCTCGCGCGAGTTCCGCATCGCGCCGGCGCTCGTCCTGCTCGGCGAGACGGTGCGTGGCGCTGAGCACAAGCACTTTACGTTCGCGCGCCAGCAGTGCCAGTTGCGCGGCGATGCCGACGATCAACGCGAGCAACACCGACCCAGCCAATACGAATGTCGGTAGATACGAAACGCTCGCGGCCATCACTGCTGCGCCGGGCGCTACGACGAGCGACCACGGTCGCCCGGCGCCGTCGATCGGAAAGCGTTCGGTGTCGGTTCGTTCCGTGCCCACGTGCGACGGATCGAGCACCGCGCGGTCGCCGTCGAAAACGCCGGCCAGATAATTGGGATCGGAGGCCAACGTCTCGCCGAGCCAGTTTTGCGCGTCGAGCGCCGTGCTCATCGTGATCGTTTGACCGTCGACGACGTGCGAAAAGGTTTCGAAATAGACGGTGCGCGCGCCGATCGTCGCGGCCGTCGACAGCGCCTGTGTGTACTCCGGAATGCGAGAAGGTTTCGGATCGAAACTTACACCGTCGAGCGCGCGGAAGAGGGCGACGGCGTTTGCATCGGCGCGCGAGACATCGAACGACGCATCGCGCCGTGAATAACGTATCGCCAGCACGCCCGGGAAATCGCGCAGGAAAAGTTTGGCGTCGCGTTCGAACTCGTCGCGCGAGGTGTCGGTGCGAGCGAGACGTTCGGTCTGACGTAACGACGCGCTAATCTGGCCACGCAGTTTGCCGCCCACCGCGGAAACCAGCGCGACACCCGCTTTCTGCGTTACCAGATTGCGGCGATCGGCCTCGATCGGAATCAGCGACCGCCACACCGCAACGCCCGCCAGCAGGAACACCAGCGCCAGCGATATAGGCAAACCCCAGCCCGATCTGTACGTGCGAGACGCGGACATCAGCGGCGATTGACCGGCCAAGCCCGCGCTACCTTCCTGCTGCTTCATCAATTCACTCTGCGCGATGATGCCGCGCGAACCACACGCTCCCGCCTCTCGCTGACGGACGCGCAAATCCCCTCCGTTTTTCTACCCAGCTATTGTTTCCGCATCGATCCAGCTCATTTTCGGTGCTCGCGGACATGAGTCTCGCTCCGACGACCCGCCAAACGCAAGCGCAGGAAGTCCATGTCTAAAGATATCGGCCCCCGCGCCGAAATCTACTGTGATGTTTCCATTCCCTCCGCGCGACCTGGAGTTCAGTGCCATGCTCGACCCGCAGCCAGCCCACGACACGCCGGCCGGATTCGCTCCATCCGCACAAATCGGACCCGACACGTCGATTCTGCGCCGTCGCGTGGCGACGCTCACGCGTACGATCGACGAACGCGAAGCAACCATCGCAACCCTGATGCAGCAGCTGCAGCGAGCGCGCGGCGGTCCGTCGCGCTCGCCCGCGACGGCGCGACTCTGTACAGACAGCTCGAACGACATGCAGACGCCGATTCGTCGTGTCATCGAAAAGGTGCGACTGCTGCGGCGCAATTTCGACTGGGTGCAAGCGGCGGCGCAAGGATTCGACGCGGAGGAATTACGGCGCATTCGCCTGTCGATGTCAGGCGCCATCGATGAGGCGCTCGACGAACTCGATCGCATCGAAGCGGCCATCGCTGCCGCTGAACGTTTCTCTCCACCCGCTGACGCCGCGTGATGCCGCTATGCGACTGATGCTGGTCGACGACGAAGAACGCGTGCTGCAAGGCGTAATGCGTTCGCTGTCCGCGATGGGCGTCACGTGGGATGTCGCGGCCACGCTAAGCGGTGAGAAAGCACTCGAAGAACTCGAGCGCGCGCCAGCCGATGCGGTCATCGCGGACCTGCACATGCCGGAAATGGACGGCAGTTCGTTGCTGCGTGAAGTGCGCGCGCGCTGGCCGCACACGTTTCGCATCCTGCTGTGCGGCGACGAACGTTTCGTATCGTCGTCGCTGGTCGGCGTGCACCAGTTCTTGGCTAAACCGTGCGACGGACTCGCGATCATCAACGCGGTCGAGCGGCTGTACGGGCTGCAGTCGTTGCTGGAGGCGCCGGCGTTGCGTGCGATCGTGCGGAGCGCGGATTCATTGCCGAAGCCACCACGCGTGTACGGCAAACTCGTGCGCTGCATTGCCGATCCGCAAGCCGGACATGATCCGGTCGACACCATTCTCAATCGCCATCCCACGCTGTTGCGCGACGTGGTGCAACTCGCCAACATACCGGCCGTGCGCCAGGAGGGTCCTACCGTCAACGCGAGAGGCGCCGCCGCCGCGATCGGGCTCGATCGACTGCTCCTTTTGGTACTCGCGCTCGAAGCGTTTGCGGACGACGGCGTGCCGGTTTCGGGCGCGCCGAAACTTCAGCATGCATTGTTCGCCGCGCTGCTCGGCGAGCGCATCGGCGCCGGACAACCGTTTCAGACCGACGGATCGACGGCGGCGTTGTTGCACGACACAGGCCTTCTTATCCCAGCCATCGATGCGCATTGCCGCCGCGCCGAGTTGCGCGGGGAGGGCGCCTTCTCGCATATCGAAGCCGGTGCCTATTTGCTCAACGCGTGGGGCCTGCCGCATCCGGTGGTCGAAGCGGTCGCCTTTCATCGCGAGCCGTGGCGCGTGCATCCGCGCGAGTTCAATGCGGCCGGCGTGGCGTATGTCGCGTCGTGTCTTGCTCGTGAGACGGAACCCAGTGACACATACCTGCGGCGCTGTGGTGTCTTTGCCGACCTTGCCGGATGGACGCGTTGCGCGGGAGAACTCAAGATTCAACTTGCCGATTTACACAGCCCATTCGGCATCAAGCGCACGGTTACATCGTCGGGAATGCGCAAGATTGCCAATGGCTAGGGCCATCCCAACCTGCACGGACCGACGCGTCTACTACCGCCTTTGTATATTATGTAAAATTAAGCAGACGCCTCGCTGGATTTTCATTCGACCCATTTCGGTCGTCTACTTCTTCGCCTCTGGACCCGGCAGCGGCTGCAACGGTTCGACAATCACGTTGCCGAACATCGTCGACACATAGTCGGCGAACTCGTGGTCGATTCGCATGAGATACGTGTCAGCCGCGGTTGCCAGTCCATCGTGGCAGACCCAATCGGCGAACATTGTACGTCCGCGCTCGAGCTGATACGCCTTCATGACGCGCGGCCGGGTTACCGCGACACCGTATTTTTCGACGAGCGCCTCGAAATGGCGCGCCGATGAGGCCAACTGGTCCGGTGTCAGCGCCGGTTTTAGTTTCCGCAACGCGTCGGCCGACAGCGAATGACCGTATTCGGATGCGACGCGCAGCCATGCGACACCGAGCGATACGTCTGCGCCAACTTTTCTGGCGCCTTTCAGATACATCATCGCGACGTCGTATTGCGCATCTTTGTTGCCGTAATAGGCCGCGCGTTTGAACGCTTCGAGCGCACCGCTGACATCTTCTTTGTCCATGCGATCGCTGGCTTCTTCTTCCCAGAATTTACCCGGAAGAAAATTGCCGCCCGAACCGCCCGTCGATCGACAAACACCGCTTGGGCCGGCACCCGTGATTCCCTGGCCGGCTTCGCAGGACGCGCTAACACCCACGGCGAAAAAAATTGCGATGCAGCGTTTCATTCGCGACAAATCGTTCATCGGTAACCCTCGATGCACGGTTTCCTACGGCAGCGCGTTTTCGCGCCCGCTCCTCACTCCACCAAACGCTTTCGCATCGCGTAGCGCACAAGCTCGGCGCTGTTGCGCACGCCGAGTTTGTCGAGCACGCGGCAACGATGATTCTCCGCCGTCTTTACGGTGATCTCCAGACGCGATGCGATTTCTTTCGTCGTCAATCCTTCAACGACAAGATGCAACACCTCGCGTTCGCGCGGCGACAAACCGCCATAAGGATCTTCGACTGCCGCATGCGGATTTTGCACTTGCGACGCAAGCACCTTTGCGGCATAGGGTCCGAAATGCACGCCACCGGCGGCGAGGGTCCGCACCGCGCCGAGCAGTTCGTTCGTCGCCGCATCTTTCAACAGATAACCGGCAGCGCCCGCGCGAATCATTTGCAGCACATATTCTTCTTCGTCGTGCATGGTCAGTACGAGTGCATGCGTGCGCGGAAGTTCGTTGCTGATGCGTCGGACCACTTCGATACCGCTCATGCGTGGCATGGAAATGTCGACGACGGCGACGTCAGGTCGCAGCGCGAGCGCCTGTTCGATCGCGGTGATGCCGTCGGCTGCCTCGCCGACCACGATGCAATCCCCGCTTCCACGCAATACAAGCGCCAGGCTTTCGCGCAGCACGGTGTGATCATCAGCCAACATTACGCGAATCATAGGGTGACGCCTTCCCCGCTCAACGGCAGTGGAATTTCGACAGCCAGATGAAACCCGTTTCCCGGCTGGGACACAACTTGCATTTCTCCATCGTACAACCGAACGCGGTCGCGCATGCCACTTAGTCCGCTGCTTTGTTGCGTCCGGTTGGCTTTCAATGCAGCTTCGACGTCGCAGCCGCGGCCGTCGTCGCGCACGTCGAGGTGCAGGCGACCATGGTCGGTTCGTAGACCTACCCTCGCCGATCGCGCCTGCGCATGCTTTGCCGAATTATTCAGCGCTTCCTGCGTGATGCGGAAAACCAGCGTCGCGATGTCGCCGTGCAAATCCGGCAGCGGACGTCCGATTTCGAGCGAAATGGCAACGCCGTGCGCTTCGCCGATCGTTCTGACCAGCCACTGCAGCGCCGCTTCCAGACCCAGATCGTCGAGAATCTGCGGTCGCAGCAAGCGCGATAGTGCACGTGTTTCGTCCAGCGTCTGTTTGGCCAGCGTGCGCATACGGATCAAAACATCGCCGCTGTCGACATGGCCGAGTTTGGCCTGATCGATCATGTTGATAATCGCGTTGAGGTTCTGGCCGATACCGTCGTGGAGTTCGCGCGCGATCTTGCGCTGTTCCTCTTCCTGCACTTGCCACACCGATTTCGCGAGTTGCTTGAAATGAGTCTGCCCATCGCGAACGCTCGCGAGAAGCTCGCGCTGCTGCCGCAACACATCGTCGATACGTGCCTGCAATTGCGCGCGGTCGGACGTGTCAGATGACATCGGTACGTCCTGTTTGCGCACGAACACGGCGATCGATTTCGGCCTTGAGCAATCCGCGCAATGTTTCGGGCGCCGCGGCAAGCAGGCGATTCGTTTCGGCCGCAGCGGCGGATTTCGCGGCCGCGCTTTGCGCAGGATCATCGGCGAATGCGCGCGCACCCATCGCGTGCAGCACGCCCGCGTCGGCATAGTGTTCGACACTTTTCAGCAGGGGAAGCGCTTCACGATAACGTGCTGCCGCTATTTTGTTGTCTCCGTTCTGCAGAGCGAGCGCGGTTTCGAGTTCGATCCATGTCAGACGCAGCGGGATGTCATTGAGGCGCAACGTCTGATCGTGGACGTGCGCCATCAAACCCGACGCTGCTTTCTTGTCGCCTTCCGATAGCGACAGCCGGACGCGCTCGAATTCCACGCGCATACCGAGCGCTCCGCTGTGCGCCGCGTCGGCCGCTTTTGCGGCTTCGTCGAGCTTCGCGGATTCATCTTTGCGCGCGTCGATCAGTGCGAACTGCTGCGCTTGAGCGATCGCGAATTCGGCTTTCTGCTCGGCATTGAGTTGCTTGGTGTCGATCGCATCGAGCAATTTTTTCGAACCGTCGCGATCACCCAGTGCCAGCGCGATGCGTGCCTTGAGCAACGCGGTTTCCGCATTGCCGCGTTCGTCGGCGCGACGAGCGAAGACTTTCGCTGCTTGATCGGCCGAGGCCTGTGCATCGGCGTAACGGCCTTCGAGCAGATCGAGCTCGGTCAGCGACACCTGCGCGACGGCGGATTCCTCCGGCAATTGATGGCTTTCGGCGTAGTTCAACGAATCGATCAGATCCTTGCGTGCCGTCGCGAACTGTCCGCGCGCGATGTCGAGCAGACCGATGCTTTGCTGGATGTGCAGGATGCCGTTGTGGTCGCCCAGTTTCTGATACTGCTCCATTGCCTGCTTCCAATAAACCGAAGCGTTGTCGAAATCACCCATGCGATACGACGCGAACCCGATGTTGTTGAGACTCTCGGCGATTGCCACCGCATTGCCGAGTTGCTGACGCAGACCATAAGCCTGACGATAGTAGTTCAACGCCTCGCCGAAATCGCCGGCTTCCTCGGCGACGACGCCGCGGTCGTTATACAAATCAGCGATGCTCGAACGATCGCCCAGCGATTCGAGCAGATTGCTGGCATTCGTCAGCGATTTTTCAGCGTCGTCACGCTTGCCCTGCTCCGCCTGCACGATGGCCAGATTGCGCAACGATTTCGCCAAGCCCGGTTTGTCGCCGAGCTTTTCGCGCATGGCGATCGCGCGCTGATACTGCTCGGCGGCCGCATCCAGCTGGCCGAGCCTTTCGTAGCCGATGCCGGCGGCATTGCGCGTTTCCGCTTCGGCGGTCGTGTCGCGCGCGAGCACATTGAGCGTTTGCGCGTGAAGCAGATAGTCCTCGACAGCATCGCTCGCCTGCCCCTGCCCGATCGCCGTGCGACCGAGCAAAAACCAGGCGCGTGCGTCGTCGCTTGCGGTGTCCACATAATCCTTCAGCAGGGTCATCGCCTTGCCGCCGTCACCGCGCTGACGCAGTTCGTCGGCGTAAGCCAGGATAAGCGCCGCATCGTGCGGATAGGCTTGTGTCGCTTGCGCGAGTGCGGCGTCGGCTTTGTCGTCGTCACCGGCGCCCACGAGCGCGGCTGTGAAAACTTCGCGCGACGCGGCGTCGGGTTTCGTCGCAAAACGTTCGATGATGTCGTCGCGTACGTTTTGCAACGGCAAATCCTGATGCGCTTGCTCGAGCGCGAGAAGATCGCCAGCGGCGATGAGCGCACTGTCGGGTTGATGTGCGAGCAGTGGCGCAAGTTTTTTTGCGGCGTCGTCAGGATGACCGTGGTCAAGATCCAGAATCGCGGCACCGTAGTCACCGACAGATTCAGCGTTCAGCGATGGGGCGATGCCTGCCCGCAAACCGGCGCCGTTCGCGTATGTTTGAGCGGCTGCAACATAAGCGTCGAATAACGAGGGCGCATCGCGGCCACGCACGAGCATCGGCGGTTGTGGCGTCGTGTCGTCCGTGCTTTCGCGATCAACTTCCAGGACGAACGCGTCGCCTTCTTTTCGCAGCTCGCCACGCAACCAGTGCGTCGCGTTAGCGGCGTTGGCGATGGAACGGCTGAGTCGGGCGAGCGTGGGCGCATCGGCGTCAGGCGCCGTGCGAGCGATGGCCTGTTCTACGCGACGTCGCGGGATGACGGCGATCGCAGCGTCGTCGCGCAGCCACGTGCGCAAATGCTCGTCGATTCCGCGCGCGATTTCCGCAAGCGACGGATCGGCCGCAGCGATCGGAAAAACCGCCCATTGCGGCGTCGTGACAATCGGCGCAGCGGAAGTTTTAATCGGATGCTTCGTCAGCCACGCTGCGCCGAGCGCGATCACGGCGACGGCGAAAGCAACGAAAGCGAGCAATCGTCGATTGATCGGCGGCCTCGGAACCTTGCGGGTTTCGAGTGCGCGCAGCGCCTCGCGCGCCGACGGGAATCGATGTGCGGGATTGAGCTTGAGCAATCGGTCAGCGAAGGTCTGCAACCATGGCGGCAAATCCGGCCGCGCCTTCGCGAGCGATGGCGGTTGCCGCACGATGCGTTGCATGACGGTTTCGGCGGGCGTGCCGGCGGTGAACGGCAACACGCCGGCCAGCATCTCGTAGAGGATCAAACCGATCGCATAAAGATCGCTGCGCGCATCCACCGCATCGCCGCGCGCCTGTTCGGGCGACAGATATTCCGGCGTGCCGATGATGACGCCGCTGTGCGTGAGTCCAGTCGCACCCAAACTGCGCGCGACGCCGAAGTCGGTGATGTACGCGCGCTCCTGCGAATCGATCAGCACGTTTGCTGGTTTCAGATCGCGATGAACGACACCGCGCTGATGCGCCGCGGACAGTCCTTCGAGCAGATCGTGAGCGAAGCCGATGGCCTTGTCGGCGGGAAGTTTTGCGTTGCCGTCGAGCCGTTGTTCAAGCGAATCGCCGTCGATGAAATCCATCGTGATGAACCAGCGGCCGTCGTGTTCGGCGATATCGTGGATGCGTACGACGTGCGGACTCGACACTTGTCGCGCCAGCAGCAGCTCCTGGCGGAATCGGTCAAAGGCTTCCGGCCGTCGCGCCAGTTCCGGACGAAGAAGCTTGATCGCGACATCGATATCGAGCGACTGATCGCGTCCGCGATAAACGACGCCCATGCCGCCGATTCCCAGCATGGAGACGATGCGAAAACGATTGGCGAGAACGTCGCCGACGCGCAACTCGTACAGACCGAGTTGTCCCGTCATCGTTGCCGAACCGCTCCCGGGCGCGGCCGCTCTCAGGACGGCGTCGTTGGACATGCGCGCAAGATAGCGCGTCTCGCGAAAGATTGCTGCGCTACAAAGAGCGCAACGCGTCCCACCTCGGCGCCACTTCGTCGAACTGGTCGGTGAGTTCGCTCACCTCGCTTTGCAGATGGCCAACCGCAATGATGTGCGACGCGTGCTGCGCAACACTTTCGATCAACTCGAGATCGAGTTCGGTCACGGGCGGCCCGGGTCGCCGGCTGTCGACGTAGATGACACCCGTCGCGCCGTTCTCGAGCCGCAAAGGAACGCATACCAGCGAACGAATTCCACCGAGCCGCACACTCGGACGCAATCCCAGCCATGGCGAATCGTTGGTGTCGCAACACACGACCGGCGCGCGTCGGGCGATCGCCTGATCGACGGCGGCGGCGCTGCCGCTGAAACTTGCCTTGCTGATGTCGATGCTGCGCATGCCGCGACTTGCGCGCACGCGCATCGGCTCGCCGGCCGGCGCGTACAACACGAAACCGCGTTCTAGACCGGACATTTCGAGAACAACGTCGAGCGTCTGCGGCATCAATGTGCCGATATCGATGCTGTTGGAAAAGCGCATCGACATCTCGCGTGACGTCGCGCGACGCGAATCGAGTTGCGTTACGAATTGCGAAGCGGTCTGACTGTCGATGAATTCCAGCCAGCAATACACGTCACCCACGGCGAACCAGGAGGATTCCTGGATATCCGCTCGCGTGCGAACGTAGCCGCCGATACGCAAACCGTTTTTGCTGCCGGTATCACGCAAAACCCACCAGTTACTGTCCGGCGCGTTGAGCTCGGCGTGATAACGCGACACCGACGGATGATCGATACGAAGCTCGCTGTCTTCAGCGCGACCGAGGCGGTAGATCTTGCCTTCGTCGATGACGCGGACCAGCGCCGCTCGATCTGGCGGATAGGCTGTGAAACGCGCCGGCATTGCTAAAGCGGACTAGCGATTCCGCACACCGGCGACGACGCCGGATATACGGATTGCAACGAGAAGATCAGCGTCTGCGTAAGGCTGACCAGATCGCCGGCAACGTTGTTCAACGTTCCACCCGCCGTCCACTCGTCGGCCACCTCGCCGTTGTCGGCGCCGGTCAGCACGTCGGCGATAAATTCGCTGAGATCGCCGATAGCGGCAGACAGATTACCGCTCAGCAAGCCAACGGCGACGTCAGCCGGAAGTTGCGTGAGCAGATTCGTCAATGCGGTGAGCAGCGAACCGGTGATTCCGGATGCGCCCAGATCGAGCGTGAGGTTGGTGAGCTTCGTCGGAACGATATCGAGCAGTAGCGAACGATTGTCTTGTGCGATCACGAATTGCGAAAACGCGCCGCCGCGTCCGCGCGCGCGGACGCTGCCGCTGAATACATTATCTGTTACGTCGGCGAACGTGGTGCTTCCGTGGGGCGCCTTGAACACGCGATACAGGCTGTTCACGCCGCTGCACGCGAGATTGTCGGTGTGGATTTCGAGATCGTAGGATTTGATGAAGTCGAGATTGCCATCGCCGACCTGATTGGATTCGTAGCCGTTCCGAAACAGCGCGACCGGCGGTTCGATCGAGATCAGGACGGGAAACGCAGGATCGATGGAGACGTTCGCCGGCAAACCCACGAATGTCACCGGATCGATGACCTGCGCGGTCAGACCGAGACTGTCGGGTGTGAGGTTGACGACGCTGTCGAACTGGATGCTGACGCACGCCTGATATTGCGGCAGATCAGCCGGCACCTTCACTTCGACCGTGATCAGACTCGGATCCGTCGACGGCGGACATGGCACGTCGGTGGCCTTGGCAAATCCGGCCGCGACGAGAATCGCCGCTGCACCGACATTTACCAGCAAAGCCTTCAACGCCAACCGTTTCATAACGCCCCTTGTTACCGCGCGAATCATGGAGTGCGGCCAGTGCAATCTACGTGATTTAACGGCCCAAACCTACAGGAAGTTAAGCACAAACAGTGCCTTGAGGAAAAATCCTCGACGGCGTGGGGGATTTCCTGCAGCGGTAAAATCTTAGTGTTCTGATCGCGCCGGGCGTCGCTGCCGGAAAAAACCGCGCAGCAGTTCGGCCGATTCGTCTGCGCGCAATCCGCGTTCCACAACGACGCGGTGGTTATGCCGATCGGAAACGAGCGTGTCGAACATGCTGCCTGCGGCGCCCGTTTTCGGATCGTCCGCTGCGATCACCACACGCGCGATCCGCGCATGAATGATGGCGCCCGCGCACATGACACAAGGTTCCAACGTGACGTACAACGTCGTTTCCGGCAACCGGTGATTGGCCAGCGCGATTCCCGCCGATCGCAGCGCGACCATTTCGGCGTGCGCGCTCGGATCGGAATCACCGATGTTTCGGTTCCATCCTTCGCCGACGACCTGCCCCGCCTTCACCAACACGGCGCCGACCGGAATTTCCGCGTGCGCTTCGCTCGCGTGTCGCGCAAGATCGAGCGCGCGTTGCATGTAGCGTTCGTCGTCCGCGCTGAAAGCGCTCATTCCCACTCAATAGTGGCAGGTGGTTTGCCACTGACGTCATAAACAACGCGAGAAATGCCTTTTAACTCATTGATAATGCGAAGAGAAACCTTTTCAAGAAATTCATACGGAAGCCGCGCCCATCGTGCGGTCATGAAATCGATAGTCTCGACGGCGCGCAGCGCAATCACCCACTCGTATGCCCGCGCATCACCCACTACACCGACCGATTTCACAGGCAGGAAAACCGCGAATGCCTGACTCACCGAATCGTACAAACCTTGTGCGCGCAATTCGCCGATGAAAATGTCATCGGCGCGCTGCAGAATATCGACGAATTCGGGTTTCAGTTCGCCGAGTACGCGCACGCCGAGGCCAGGTCCCGGAAACGGATGCCGATAAACCATTTCCGCGGGCAGTCCGAGTTCGACGCCGATGCGACGCACCTCGTCCTTGAACAGTTCACGCAGTGGTTCGAGCAATTTCAGTTTCATGCGCTCGGGCAAGCCACCGACATTGTGATGTGACTTGATGACGTGTGCTTTCCCGGTCTTGCTGCCGGCCGATTCGATGACGTCTGGATAGATCGTGCCTTGCGCGAGCCAACGAATGCCCTCGAGCTTGGCGGATTCTTCCTCGAATATTTCGACGAACAGCCGGCCGATGATCTTGCGTTTGGCCTCTGGATCCGAGACACCTTTCAGCGCCGCGAAATAACGTTCGTGCGCATCGATGCGAATGACGTGCACGCCCATGTGCTCGGCCATCGTCGACATGACCTGAGCGCCTTCGTTGAGTCTGAGCAGGCCGGTATCGACGAAGACGCAGACGAGCTGATCGCCGATCGCACGCTCGAGCAGCGCGGCGACGACCGACGAATCGACTCCGCCCGACAATCCCAGCAGCACCCGGTCGTTGCCCACCTGCTCGCGCACGCGCGCAACGGCGTCATCGATGATGTTGGTTGCCGTCCACAACGTGGAGCAGCCGCATAGCTCGACCACGAAATGCCGCAGCAATTCGGCGCCGCGCTGCGTGTGCGTGACTTCCGGATGAAACTGCACGCCATACCAGCGGCGCGCATCGTCGGCCATCGCGGCGATCGGAAGATCGTGTGTTGTCGCCGTGATTTTGAAACCCGCAGGCACAGCGGTTACGCGATCGCCGTGCGACATCCATACATCGAGGTCGGCGCGATCGGCGCCGAGGCCTTGCCACAATCCACTGTCGGTCGTAAGCGTGACGCGCGCGGCACCGAATTCGCGCGTGTGGCCGCCTTCCGTCTTGCCACCGAGTTGGGCGGCCATCGTCTGCATGCCGTAACAGATGCCGAGAATCGGTACGCTCGCATCGAAAACGGTTTGCGGCGCGCGCGGCGCGTTCGTTGCGATGGTCGATTCCGGTCCACCCGAAAGAATGATTCCCTTCGGTGCGAAGTCGGCAATCGCCGCCGGATCTTGATCCCACGCCCAGATTTCGCAGTACACACCCATCTCACGAATGCGCCGCGCGATGAGCTGCGTGTACTGCGCACCGAAATCGAGAATCAGGATTTTGTCGGAGTGGATATTGTTCATGCGGATCGATGTCGGCGCCTTCCCAACGCCAAGTCCAGGCTCAATCCAGCCGATAATTCGGCGCCTCTTTCGTGATCGCCACGTCATGCACATGCGATTCGCGGATGCCCGCGCTCGTCACACGCACGAACTGCGGTTTGTTGCGCATGTCCTCGACGCTGCCGCACCCGACGTATCCCATCGCCGCACGCAGTCCACCGCTCAACTGATGGATGATGGCGCGCAGCGGTCCGCGATACGGCACGCGACCCTCGATGCCTTCGGGCACGAGTTTGTCGGCGTCGGTATCGTCTTGAAAATAGCGATCCTTCGAACCTTTCTGCATCGCGCCCAACGATCCCATGCCGCGATAACTCTTATACGAACGACCTTGATACAACTCGACTTCGCCGGGCGCCTCTTCGGTGCCCGCAAACATGCCGCCGATCATCACGCAGTTGGCGCCGGCGACGAGGGCTTTAGCGATATCGCCGGAATAACGAATGCCGCCGTCGGCGATGAGACACGCATCGCTGCCTCTGAGCGCTTCGGCGACCATGCTCACCGCGGAAATCTGCGGCACGCCGACACCGGCGACGATGCGCGTCGTGCAGATCGATCCGGGACCAACGCCAACCTTCACCGCGTCCGCACCCGCTTGCACGAGCGCCTTCGCCGCATCGGCCGTGACGATGTTGCCGCCGATCACCTGCACGTTCGGAAAATTCTTCTTCACCCACGTCACGCGATCGAGCACGCCCTGCGCATGTCCGTGCGCGGTGTCGACGACGATCACATCCACCGCCGCATCCACCAGCGCGCCGACGCGTTCTTCCGTATCTCCGGCCACGCCCACCGCCGCGCCGACACGCAGGCGTTCATGGCTGTCCTTGGCCGAATTCGGATTGTCTCGCGCTTTCTGGATGTCCTTGACGGTAATTAAGCCGCGCAACTGAAACGCATCGTTGACGACCAGCACTTTTTCGATGCGATGCTTGTGCAGCAGTTGCAGAACGTCGTCTTCGGACGCGCCTTCTTTCACCGTGACGAGCTTCTCTTTGCGCGTCATGATATGGCGAACGGGATCTTCGGGTTTTTTCTCGAAACGCAGATCGCGGCTGGTGACGATACCCACCAGGTTTTCGCCGTCGACAACCGGCACACCGGAAATATTGCGCGAACGAACGATTTGCATCACTTCGCCGATCGACGTATTCGGCGACACGGTAATCGGATCGCGGATAACGCCGGCCTCGAACTTTTTCACCAGCCGCACTTCGGCGGCCTGCTGTTCGATCGGCATGTTCTTGTGCATGATGCCGATGCCGCCGCACTGCGCCATCGTGATGGCGAGGCGCGCTTCCGTGACGGTGTCCATCGCCGCCGAAAGAATCGGAATGTTGAGGCGGATGTGCTTGGTCAGTCGCGTGGAAAGATCGACGTCGCGTGGCAGGACGTTCGAATAGGCAGGTACGAGCGATACGTCGTCGAACGTGAGCGCTTCGGTCAGAATGCGCATGCGTTATCCGGAATCCGATCTTGGCGGGATAACCCAATATTGTAATCGAGCCGGCGAATTCAAGCCACTAAAT
>CAZZYA010000023.1:0-20751 GCA_964658115.1 uncultured Rudaea sp.
TCTCGCGGCCGTATTGCGCTGTCTTCATGCCGGGCAATACGGTTTGCAAGATCGTGTGGTTCGCAAGCAGATGCTGCGCGAACGCCGACGTGAATTCTTCGGCTTTCGCCACGTTGGCCTGCCCGCCCGGCGGGCCGCCGGTGTTGTTGACGACGATGAGAATCGGATCGGACGCCGCCGCCGCGGCTACGTTCTCGGCGAGCGCGCTGTGATCGTTCATGTCGACGGCGATGATCGAATGCTTTTGTGCGCCCTTCGTCGGCAATTCGCCCAGGGCTTTTTTCAGCGACGCTTCGGTACGCGACAACAGCGTCACGTTAGCGCCGAGCGATGCCAGCTCGATCGCAGCGGCCTTGCCGATGCCGTGCGATCCACCGCAGACGAGCGCATGTTTGCCGGTCAGATCAAGATCCATCACGCGTGTCCTTGCGTGATTTTTTCGGTCATCAGCGGCAGCAATTCTTCATCGGTATTGGCGTGCGGCGGTTCGACGGAGTCGAGGTCGAAACCCATCACCGCGGCATCTTCCTCATCGAGCCCATCGAAGGCGCGGAAGTTGGCATCGAGCAGCGCCTCGCGGCCGGTGTCTTCATCCTCGTAACGCAGCGTGTCGCCGCTGGCGTCGAGCACTTGCGCGAGTCCCGATTCCAAAACGCGCAATCGTGCCCAGACGAGCACATCGCCGATCGCCGCTACCCACCATTGCTCATTCGTGCTCATTACAAACCATCCGGAAATGTCCGCGCGATTCTACACGCGCGGATCGATGCGACCGTCAGTGCGCGCCGACGTAACTCACGCGCCAGATCGAGCCGGAACCGTCGTCGGTGACGAGAAGCGAACCGTCCGTCGCGACCGTCACCCCGACCGGGCGTCCCCACACGTCGCCATTGTCGAGCACAAAACCCGTGAGGAAATCCTCGTACTCGCCGCTGGCTTTTCCTGTCTGATGCAGCGGCACGCGGATCACTTCGTAACCGGCACGCGTCGACTTGTTCCACGAACCGTGTTCGGCGGCGAAGATGTCGCCCGCGTAGTCGGAGGGGAATTGCTTGCCGTCGTAGAACGTCATCTGAAGCGAAGCGTTGTGCGGCTGAAGCAAAACGTCCGGCACGATCACCTTGCTGCGCAGTTCGCGATGCTTGCCTTCGAGCCGCGGATCCTGGTGCGCGCCGATGTACCACCACGGCCAGCCATAGAATCCGTTTTCCTGCACGTGCGTGATGTAGTCCGGCACGAGGTTGTCGCCGAGACCGTCGCGTTCGTTCACCGAACACCACAGTTCGCCGGTTTTTGGTTGGATGGCAAGACCCACCGCGTTACGAATGCCCGAAGCGAACTCGCTCATGTTCTTGCCGTCAGGCGTGGCGACGAGAATGGTGGCGCGGTGATGTTCTTCGGGTGATGTATCCGGATCGTCGACATTCGATGCCGATCCGACGGATACGTACATGCGCCGAGCGTCGGGCGAAAACTGGATATCGCGCGTCGAATGGCCGCGTCCGTGCGGCAAATCGAGAATATGCTCGGGCGCGGCCCGCGCTTTGAGATCGCCGTTTTGATACGGAATGCGCACGACCGAATCCGTGTTGCCGATATAAATGTATTGCGGATTCGGACCTGGCGGATAAAACGCGATGCCGAAGGGTTTGTTCAATCCGTCGGCGAACGTGGCGATCTGCTCGGGTTTGCCGTCGGCGGTGATGCCGCGGAAAAGCGCGATCTTGTCGGTGTGCGTGAGCGCGGCGAAGTAATCGCCGTTTGGCGCGGTGCGAATGAGGCGGGGCGTTTCGAGTCCTTCCGCATACAGTTCTACTTTGAATCCCGGTTTGGTTTTCGGCATTGCGCCGTCGGGGCGTTTTACGAGATGCGGTCCGTTATTTGATGAGGTGGTCGCGTACGGCTGCGGGAGATCAGCGGCTACTATTTTGCGCGTGGTGCCCGGCGATTCGTAGCGGTAGTCCGTGAACGGCGAGTTCGGTGAAATCGTCGTCGTTACCGCGGTCGGTGAGGAAGAACTGGTCTTCTCTGTCGGTTTCGCGGTCTGTAAGGCGCGCACGTAATCGACAAGCTGCCAGCGCTGTGGATCGGGCAGCGACTCCCACGCCGGCATGCCATCGGTGGGGCTGCCGTGCGTGATGAACCAGAACAGTTCGCCATCGCTCGCGTTTTTTGCGGCACCGACGTTCAGCGCCGGGCCATCGACGGCGCCTTCGCCTTTGCTACCGTGGCAGCCTGAGCAGTTTTTGTCGTAAAGCGCGGCTCCTGCCTTCGCGCCGTCGCTCACGTTGGTCGGATTCGTCGTGGATTTTGTCGATGCCGGCGCGCCATGGAAGGATTGGGCGAACGCGACGGATGCCGCCACGCCCGCGATGAAGCCGAGAAACGTCCGTATCCGCAGCATGGCCAACCTCCGTGTTGAATGGTGTTGCGTCGATGCAGCGATTGTCTGTCCGGCGCGGCTAAACGTCGAATGAATTTACCGCCATCAAAAATCGGCCGATCCAGGAACGCGCGGATAGGGGATCGCATCGCGGATGTTGGAAAGTCCGCAGGTGTAAACGACAAGGCGCTCGAAACCCAGACCGAATCCCGCGTGCGGCACGGTGCCGTAGCGGCGGAAATCGCGGTACCACTGATAGTGCCCGGGATCGATATTGAACTGCTGCATGCGGCGGTCGAGATAGTCCAGCCGTTCTTCGCGCTGCGATCCGCCGATGATTTCGCCGATGCCCGGTGCGAGCACGTCCATCGCAGCGACGGTTTTTCCGTCGTCGTTGAGGCGCATGTAAAACGCTTTGATCTTCTCGGGATAATTCATCACGACGACGGGACGGCCGACATGTTTTTCCGTGAGATAACGTTCGTGTTCGGTCTGCAGGTCGTGCCCCCATTCGACGGGGAATTCGAACTTTTCGCCGGATTTTTTCAGGATTTCGATTGCGTTCGTGTAGTCGATGCGCTCGAACGGTGCATCGATAAAAGCTTCGAGTCGCGAGATGACCGTTTTCTCCTGCCGCTCGGCGAAGAATTTCATGTCGTCCATGCGCTCATCGAGCACGGCTTTGAAAATGTATTTGAGGAAATCCTCGGCGAGCGTCGCGTCGTCGTTGAGATCGGCGAAGGCGATTTCCGGTTCGATCATCCAGAACTCGGCGAGATGCCGCGTCGTATTCGAATTCTCGGCGCGGAACGTCGGTCCAAATGTATACACCTTGCTCAAGCTGAGGCAGTACGCCTCGACGTTGAGCTGGCCGGAAACGGTGAGGTAGGTTTCTTTGCCGAAGAAATCCTTGTGGAAATCCACATGGCCTTTGTCATCGCGCGGCAGGTTGACCATGTCGAGGGTCGAAACGCGGAACATCTGTCCGGCGCCTTCGGCATCCGACGCGGTGATGATCGGCGTGTTGATCCAGAAAAATCCGCGTTCATGGAAGTAGCGGTGGATGGCCTTGGCGATGCAATCGCGCACGCGCGCGACGGAGCCGAACGTGTTCGTGCGCGGTCGTAAATGCGCGACTTCGCGGAGATACTCCATGGTGTGCGCTTTCGGCTGGATCGGATAGGTTTCCGGATCGTCCACCCAACCCACGACGTCGACATTCGTCGCCTGAACTTCGAACGATTGACCTTTTCCTTGCGATTTCACCAGCGTGCCGGTCGCGATGACCGCGCAGCCGGCGGTGAGTCTCGCGATTTCCTGCGCATAATTCGACAGTGTCTTCTGCGCCACGATCTGGATTGGATCAAAACACGATCCATCGCTGACGTTGACGAACGACAATCCAGCCTTCGAATCGCGCCGTGTGCGCACCCAGCCGCGCACGGTGACTTCGCTGTTCTCGGAAACCGAACCGGATAGCGCTTGCTGGACGCTGACGACCGCCATGCCTTGAAACTCCTGCAGAAAAAGCCCATCTAAATGAGGCAACGAGCCGCAAATGATAACGGATTCGTTGCCCGCAAGCCTGCTAAACTGACGCCATGAATGTACATATCACTCCGGCTGCGCGCGAGCGCATGCGCAACTTCATCGCCAGCGAACCGAACGCGGTCGGCGTGCGTTTCGGCGTGCGCAAGATGGGGTGTTCGGGATTTGCGTACACGATCGATGTCACCCGCGAGATTCGCGACAGCGACGTCGTGAACGAAGTGGACGGCATCAAGCTGGTCGTCGATCCGAAAAGCCTGCCGGTGATCGAAGGCACGCAAATCGACTTTGCCCGCGAGGGATTGAACGCCAGCTTCGTGTTCCGCAATCCCAACGCGACGGGCGAGTGCGGCTGCGGCGAAAGTTTCCACGTCGAATCCGCGGCCTGATGGGCGGCACCATCGACGCGCCCGCCGTCGGCGAGGTCGAGCAAGCCAAAGCGGTTTCCGTCGAACACGTGTCCGTCCTCAGGACGCTCACGCCGCACATTTTCCAGACACTGCTGCGCGAACCCGCGTTGGCCATCACGCTGGGCTATCTGTTCGTCGCGCTGGCGGGCATTTTTTACAATTATACTTTTTATCATCGGTTCGGAATTCCGGTGCTGACGTTGTCGCAGGTCGGCGATTTCCTCGTCGCCGGCATCCAGCAGCCGATGGCGATCCTGCTCGCGATATCCACGGCGCCGATTATCTGGCTGGCCGACTGGTTCAATCTCAACCGTCGCAAACGTCGCGTCGCCCGCCGGGAAAAGTTGCTCGCGAGCGGACGCAATTCGTCGTGGGTGCGCCTACGGTTGTGGACGTTGCAATCGCCGCCGCGCTGGTTCACGGCGCTGGCGTTCGCCGTCCTGTTCTTCATGTACGGTTGGTTGTTCGTGCAGGCGTATGCTGACTCCCGCGCGACGGCCGTCGAAAGCGGCGAAGCCGAGATGGTCAATGTATGGCTGGCTGGATCGGCCGAGCCACTGCGCTCGCAGTCGAAGGGATGGACGTACCTCGGCGCCGTATCGAATTACATTTTCGTGTACGACCACGACGCACAGCGCGCGGAAATACTGCCGGTCAACAATGTTGCGCGCGTCGAGCCTGCGCCGCTCGAGCGTAAATCGGCGAAACCCGCCGTCATCATTGCTCCAATTCCCTGATTCCTCTATACTTTGCGGTTCCCTCATCGGGAACCCTTGCCCCAGCCATCACGGCGGGGCTGCCGCGCGGAATTCGCCGCCGGTATCCACAAGGAGCGACATCCAGATGCGTCATTACGAAGTCGTGTTTCTGGTCCACCCTGACCAGAGCGAGCAGGTGCCTGCGATGATCGAGCGCTACAAGTCGCTCATCGAGAACGACCAAGGCAAGATCCACCGACTGGAAGACTGGGGCCGCCGTCAACTCGCGTATCCGATCGACAACCTCGCCAAGGCGCACTACGTGCTCATGAACATCGAGTGCAGCGCGAATCTTTTGCAGGAACTGGAATCGGGCTTCCGCTTCAACGATGCGGTGCTTCGTCACCTCATCCTGGTGCGCGAAAACGCCGTTACCGATCAGTCCTTCATCCTCAAGAACAAGGACGACAAGGGCGGCCGCCGCCGTGACGAAGACGGCTTCGGCTTCGGCGACGACGATGAACCGCGTCGCGAACGCGAGCCGCGCGGCGATCGCGCACCGCGCGAATCGCAAACGCCGTCGGCTGGCTAAGCCGGCCTTCATTCCAGAATTCGGAGATCATCATGTCCAAGTTTTTTCGCCGCAAAAAGTTTTGCCGCTTTACCGCCGAAGGCATCACCGAGATTGACTACAAAGATCTCAACACGCTGCGCCAGTACATCACCGAAACCGGCAAGATCGTGCCGAGCCGCATCACGGGTACCAAGGCGCGCTACCAGCGCATGCTGACGCAGGCGATTCTGCGTGCGCGTTTCCTGGCGCTGCTGCCGTACACCGACGGTCACTGAGTTTTTTTAATCCTCCTCGGACAACTGAGGTCAGCTGCGCGGATGCTTTCGTAGCCGCGCTAACGATTCGGAGAACATCATGGAATTGGTACTGCTACAAAAAGTGAAGAATCTCGGCGGCCTTGGCGACAAGGTGCGCGTGAAACCGGGTTACGGTCGTAATTTCCTGATCCCGCAAGGTCAGGCGGTGCCGGCTACGCAGGCGAACGTCGCGGAATTCGAAAAGCGCCGCGCCGAGTACGAAGCAAAGGCGAACGACGTCATGATGGCGTCCGAAGCGCGCAAAGCGACGCTGGAAGGCGCCGCGATCACGATCAAGGCCAATGCGTCTGCCGAAGGCAAGCTGTTCGGTTCGGTCGGCCCGCGCGAGATCGCGGACGCGTTCAGCGCCGAAGGCAAGCCGTTGAACAAGAGCGAAGTCGTGATGGGCGAGGGTGCGATCCGCCACACCGGCGAGTTCGAAATCCAGGTATACCTGCACGCCGACGTGCACACGACAGTCAAAG
This sequence comes from uncultured Rudaea sp., assembly GCA_964658115.1. Classification (GTDB taxonomy): domain Bacteria; phylum Pseudomonadota; class Gammaproteobacteria; order Xanthomonadales; family Rhodanobacteraceae; genus Rudaea. Next base: position 6,395 of record CAZZYA010000023.1, read on the forward strand.
TGACCGTCGTCGCCGACGAATAAGTTTTTCAGAAAATCATAGTGGGTGAAACGGGCGCTTCGGCGTCCGTTTTTTATGCTACGCGCGCAGCGCGTCAGAATCCCAGCCGGCCTTCGCAGCGAAGCGCTTTCCATATTTTGCCGCGAGCGCATCGAGTGACGCCTTGATCTTGTCGGCGCCCTCCGAACGTATGTACTGGATCGGACCGCCGCGAAACGGCGCGAAGCCTGTTCCGAAAATCACACCGGCATCGAGCAGGTCGGCGTCGCCGACCACGCCGTCATGCAGGCACGAGACCGATTCATTCAACATCGGCATGATCATCCGATCGGTGATGTCGTCGGGCGCGTGATAATTGGGATCGACGTCGGGTTTCACCGGCTTGCCGTTTTCCCATTTGTAGATGCCTTCGCCGGTCTTCTTGCCGAGTTTTTTCGCCGCGACGAGTTCATCGAGGCCGTCCGGAATTTCCAGCTCCAGATACGGACCGAGTTCCTTTCCGACGGATTGCGCGACGTCGAGTCCGACCGTGTCGGCGAGTTCGATCGGTCCCATCGGCATACCGAATTTCTTCGCAGCTTTGTCGAGCACTGGCGCAGGAACGCCCTCCCGATACATACGCATCGATTCGAGCAGATACGGCATGAGAATGCGGTTGACCAGAAACCCCGGCGTGCCTTTCACCGGCACCGGCAATTTGTCGATCGCTCTGCAGAACGCGAACGCACGTTTCTCGTTGGCCGGGTCGAGTGCGTCCTGCCGCACGATCTCGACGAGCGGCATCTGCGCGACCGGATTGAAATAGTGCAGGCCGAGAAATCGCTTCGGCGATTGCACCGCCGTGCGCAATTCGTCGAGAGGTATGCTCGACGTGTTCGTCGCGAGCAGCGCATCCGGTTTCAGCGTCGGTTCGCTTTTTCGATACAGTTCTTCTTTCGCTTCCTTGTTTTCGTAGATCGCCTCGATGAGAAGGTCCGCGGCCGCGACACCGTTGCCCTCGACGTCGGCTTTCAAACGATCCGAAACCGGTTTGATGCGATCGGGCGTTTTCAACCGTTTCTTGAACATGTCCTGCGCGCGATCGAGCGCCGGCTGGATGAATTTCATCTCGCGATCCTGCAGTGTCACGTCGAATCCGCGATATGCGCACCACGCGGCGATATCGCCGCCCATCACGCCCGCACCAACCACGTGAACGTGACGGATGTTCGCGTCGACGCCGGCACCGAGTCCTTTCAATCGTTCCTGCAGGAAATAGACGCGAATAAGATTGTGCGCCGTGGGTGTCGCCGCGAGTTTGGCCACCGAACGCGCTTCTAGTTTCAAGCGCTGCGTGACGCTCGATCCACCGCGACGCCACACCTCGATCAGCGCGAACGGCGCGGGATAGTGATCCGGTCGCGCCTTCGCGGCGGCTTGTTTGCGCACGATCGGCGCAAGAATCTGCCGCACCGGCCAGATGTTCGTTGCCCATCCGCGCAGTCGAATCATGAAAGGACGTGTCGACGGATGGCGGATCAGCTCCTTCGCCGTTTCGACCAGTAACTCGGGCGACGTGAGTTTGTCGACGAGGCCCATCGATTTCGCCTGCTCGGCACCAAGCGCCTTGCCGGTGAGCATCAGTTGCAACGCTTCCGGCGCGCCGATCAAACGCGGCAGCCGCGCCGTTCCACCCCATCCCGGATGGATGCCGAGCATCACCTCTGGCAAGCCGATTTTCGTGCTCGGATCGCGCGTCGCGATACGGTAGCGGCATGCCAGCGCCATCTCGGTGCCGCCGCCCATGCAGAAACCGTGTATCGCCGCGACGGTCGGACAACGCAATCGCGACAGGCTCTGAAAGACGCGCTGACCGTACTGAATATTCGCGAGCACCGATCCGTTTTTTTCGAACGTCTCGAACTCGTGGATGTCGGCGCCGGCAATGAAGCCCTTCGCCTTGCCGGAACGGATCACGACACCTTTCGGCGGTTCGATCGACAGCCGTTCGATGATTTGTTCGAGTTCTTCCAGCGTGGCGTGGTTGAAGGCGTTGACCGACGCATCCGCGCGGTCGATCGTGAGCACGACGATGCCATCGACCTGGGTTTCGGCTTTCCAGTTGGAGAAGCGAAGTCCTTCGAACATGGCAAGCCTCACGCGTGGAATTCAGCGGCTATAATCCGCGTAAGCCGATCTTTTGGTCAAATGCGGGGCCGGGGAGCCTTATGGTGTTGACGGTTGCGATTGCGGATTCGAGCGCGTGAACACCACCGCCACAACGGTCGCCGACGTATTCGTTACGCCGAAACTGTTCGACCGGATCGTACAGTCGTCGCACAATCTGATCGCCATCGATACCGCGCACTCGGTTGACGTGGTTGCGCAATTCCGGCTGCTGGCCATGCGCACCGGGCAATCGGTTTATTACTGGCAGGATGATGCGGGCATCACGAGCCTGCGCGAACGCGACGTGCGCGTGCCGGGTTCGAAACGGGTGACCGACGCGCTGCGTTACATCCTGCAGAGCATGCAGTTCGGCATTTATCTATTTACCGATTACGAACAACATCTGCGTGCGCCGAACATCGGATTGCTGCGGCAGATCGCGCGCACGCGTTCGGGCAACGGACGCAAGGTCGTCTTCATCGGCGAGCACATGCCGATGCCGGAAGGACTCGATGTCTTGACCGAGCGCATCGCGCACATGCACGCGTCGAACGGCAGGCCGCGTTTGCGCGATGGCCGCTGGGTGACGTGATGGCCGACGAAGCGAGCCAGAGTTCGGTCCTCATCGTCACCACGCAGCGCGACGACCGCCGCGTGCTGTTCGACACGCTCGACGCGCAGAATTTCGAAGCCGTTTATACGGCCAAAGATTTGCCGCAGGCGTTGTCGTTTCTGGAACAGGATCCGCAGATCGACGTCGTCGTGCTCGAATTCCTGGACGACGCGCAGGAATCGGTCGCGTTCTGCGCGCAGCTCAAGGGCGACAAACGCCTGTCCGAAGTTCCGGTTATCGGCATTGCGTCGGCCGACCTGGCGCACCGCACGTGGGATTGGTCGCACGTTCCGCCGGGCGTGATCGACTGGTTGCGCAGCCCGGTCGAGTCGAACGAAGTGCTCGGCCGCGTGCGCAATGTGCTGGCGGCGCGCAAACTGAACAAATCGAATCCGTCGTCGTCGCCGGCATCGTCTGCGGAAAAATATCTGTTCGCGTTCGAAAGTAATCTCGATGAAATCGTGGTGTCCGATCCGAAAACGGGCAACATCATCGATGCAAACACGACGTTCGAGCAGCGCGCCGGTTTTTCACGCGCGCAACTGATCGGTCAGCCGATCGATGGACTCGACCTCACGCACAACCGCCAGCAGCGCGCCGGCCTGCTCGGTCAACTCGCGCGCGAGGGCAGTGTGCGATTCCGTTGTCGCCGCGCTGCGGGCGACGGACAATCCGTGCTGATGGACGCGCACATGCGGCTCGTCGTCCAGCAGGGGCGGCTGTTGCACGTCACGACTTTTCGCGAGCCGGCGGACACCGGAAAATATCAGGCTGCGCTCGGCCTCGTCGCCGCCGCTTCCGAATGTCACGGCGGCGATGAAGGCTTGAATCAGCTCATCAAGCTGTTGTGCGAATGGCTCGAACTCGATTTCGCGATGATGATTTCAGCGCGTCCGGAACAGAACGCGGACGTGCAGCCGCTACTCACCTTCCATCGCGCCAGCCAGCCGCAGGAAACGCCGGATCCGCTCAAGCAGCCGACGTTGAAACGCATTCTCGATGGCGAACGCATCATTTTCGGCGAGCGCGCGTGGAACGAGGTTCAGCAGGATCAATTCCTCGCGTTCTTTCACTACGAGATGTTCGTCGGATTGCCGCTGCGTGACGAACGCCGCAACACCTTGGGCGCCGTGCTGCTCGGACGCCGCCGGCCGATGTCGGCCGATTCGTTCGTCGTCGAACCGCTGCGGATGATCGCCGGACGGCTCGCGCTCGAACTCGAATTGCGCCGTGCGCGCGAGCAGGGCCGCGCGAAGGGTTTGCAGGATGCGTTGACCGGACTGCCGAACCGGTTGTTGTTCAACGACCGTCTCGAACTGACCATCAAAGAAGCGCATCGCACCGGCGAAATGTTTTCGGTGCTGTTCGTCGATCTCGATCGATTCAAGAACATCAACGATTCGCTCGGCCATTCGGTCGGCGATAAGGTGCTGATGGCGGTCGCCAAACGCTTGCGCGGCAGCGTGCGCGCGTCGGATACCGTCGCGCGTTACGCCGGCGATGAATTCACGATGATCCTGCGCCACATCGTCCAGCGCGACGACGTGATGCGCATCGCCGAAAAAATCGTGCGCGTGATGGAAGTGCCGCTTACGCTGGCCGACGGTTCCGAATTGCACATCACCACGAGCATCGGCGTCAGTTTCTATCCGGACGACGCGACCAGTGCCGAACGTCTGCTGAAACATGCCGACGTGGCGATGTACAGCGCGAAAGGGCTCGGACGCAATAATTTTCAGTCGTACGTCGCGGTTCCGGAAGAATCGCATCAACAGCGTCTCGCGCTCGAAGCGAAATTGCGCATGGCCGAAAAGAACGGCGAGCTGCGCGTCTACTATCAGCCGCAAGTCGAAACCGAAAGCGAAGACATGGTCGGCATGGAAGCGCTGATCCGCTGGGAACATCCGGAACTGGGCATGATCAGTCCGGGTTTCTTCATTCCGATTGCCGAGGAAAACGGGCTCATCATTCCGATCGGCGAATGGGTTTTGCGCACCGCGTGCGCGGATGCGAGACGGTGGCAGGAGCGGTTCGGACTCGGGTTGCGCGTCGGCGTCAATCTGTCGGCGGTGCAATTGCGTCAGCAGAATCTCGTGCAACTCGTGCAGCAGGTACTCGCCGATACCAATTACGATGCCACGCTGCTCGAACTGGAGGTGACCGAAAGCCTCAATGTGAAATCCATTCCGAATCTGCTGGAAACCTTGCAGGGTCTGCGCGAACTCGGCTGCAAGATTTCGATCGACGACTTCGGTACGGGCCAGTCCTCGCTCGATTACATCAAGCGTTTTCCGGCCGACCGTATCAAGATCGACCAGACCTTCGTGCGCAATATCGGTGTCGATCCCGACGACGAAGCCATCGTCCGCGCCACCATCGGTATGGCACACAGCCTCAATCGCGCGGTGGTCGCCGAAGGCGTGGAAATCGAGGAGCATCTCGATTTCCTGCGCGCGCAAGGCTGCGAGGAATTGCAGGGATATCTATTCTGTCGACCGTTGCCGGCGGCCAGTTTCGAGAACTTGCTGGTCGAACGCGAACGGGTTTTCAATCGCGTCCCATCGGCTGAGGCGTTACCTTGATCCGATTGAGAACGTTCAACGAAAAATGAACTTGTCCCCGGTCGCGGTTGTCCTATAACCCGTGACCGGCCGCCAGCGAACGGAGTGCAGGCCGGATGGCCGAACAAGATTTGGATCAGGCACTCGTCGAACGGGTGCAAAAAGGGGATCAGCGCGCGTTCGATCTGCTGGTGCGCAAGTACCAGCAGAAGATCATCGCGGTGATTTCCCGCTACATAAACGACTGGAGCGAATGCCAGGACGTGGCCCAGGAATCGTTCATCCGCGCGTATCGTGCGATGGCGAACTTCCGGGGCGATAGTCAGTTCTATACCTGGATGTACAAGATCGCCATCAACACCGCCAAGAACTACCTCGTCTCGCAGAACCGGCGTCCGCCGACGGACGATATCGCCATCGACGATGCGGTCCTGCTCGACGGCGGCACGCGTCTGAAAGAACGGGCCACGCCCGAGCGCGAACTTCTTCGCCAGGAAATTGAACAAACCGTGTTCGACACGGTCGAAGCATTGCCAGACGATCTCAAGATGGCGATCACGCTGCGCGAGGTCGACGGTCTGAGTTACGAGGAAATCGCTGAAAAAATGAATTGTCCCATCGGCACCGTTCGTTCACGCATCTTCCGGGCGCGCGATGCCATCGATCAGAAATTGCGTCCTTTGCTGTCCGACGATTCCCCGTCGGCCACTACGGCACCGAAGGCATCCGGATCATGAACAACCCGATTCAATCCCAATCGATCAACGAACAATTGTCCGCGCTGATGGACGGCGAACTTTCGCGCGACGAAACCCGCTTCCTGTTGCGCCGGCTCGATGCCGATACGCAACTCACGAAGACGTGGTCGAATTATCAACTCGCCAGCGACGTGCTGAAGAAGCGTTTCGCGACACCGATGCGCGCGGATTTCGCGGCTTCGGTCATGCAGGCGATCGCGGCCGACGAAAGGCCCGCGACGACGCGCGGTGGATGGATGCGCTGGGCCGGCGGCGGCGCCATCGCCGCTGCGGTGGCGGTGGTTGCCTTGATTGGCACGAGTCCGTTCGACGAACCAGCGTCGCAGCAAAAGACGGTGATGGCGACGGCGACGCCAGTGTTGGCTAGTCCGAGCGCGGCCGCGGTCGAGAAGACGTTGAGCAGCGGCATCCTGCCGACGTATTCGCCGTTGGATTACACGACGGCGGCGAGCTATGACCAATGGCTCACGCCGCGTCAGAACCAGCCCGTGGTCAATCCGCCCCTGATGGACGCGCGCGCGCCGCAAGTCATTTATTTTTACGCGCCGGCCGAGCCGCCGAAGCAGTAATCAGTTTTTTTCTCGCGCCGTTGATTTCGGCGCGCTGAATGCCAATCTAATCAAGTAACCGCCACGTGGAACTCGCGTGGCGCGAGGCGATCCAATCGCGCAGTTTCCTCTCGTATCGTTCAAGGTCGAACATCCATGCAAACCAAAACGCTTCGCAGTTTTGTCGCCCTGATTGCCTTATCGTTCATCACGATCACGGCATACGCCGATTTGCCGGACTTTACGCAACTGGTCGAACACAACGCGCCGGCCGTGGTGAACGTGCAGGCCACGCACACCGGCGATTCCAAATCCGAAGACGAACAGGATCCCGACGACGAAGAAGTGCCGGACATCCTGCGCCGCTTCTTTGGCCCCAATGGTCCACACGGCAACGGCAATCCGCACCTGGATGGCCAGCGCGTTTCGGTCGGTTCGGGCTTCATCATTTCTCCCGATGGCTACGTGCTTACCAACAACCATGTGGTCGATGGCGCCGATCAGGTTGTCGTGCGTCTGTCCGATCGCCGTGAACTCGACGCGAAGGTCGTCGGCAAAGACGAGCAGTACGACATCGCATTGCTCAAACTCAATGCCGGCAATTTGCCCGTGGTTTCCGTCGGTGATTCTGCCAAGCTCAAGCCGGGTCAGTGGGTCGTCGCGATCGGTTCGCCGTTCAACTTCGACCATTCGGTGACCCACGGTGTGGTCAGTTATGTCGGCCGTGGTTTTGGCGGCGCCGATCAGCAATACGTTCCGTTCATCCAGACCGACGTGCCGATCAACCGCGGCAACTCGGGCGGTCCGTTGTTCAATCTCGAAGGCCAGGTCGTCGGCATCAATTCGCAGATCTACAGCAACACCGGCAGCTCGGTGGGCGTGTCGTTCGCGATTCCGATCAACATCGCGATGAGCGCCGTCGATCAGCTCAAGACGACGGGTCACGTGGCGCGCGGCATGATCGGGGTGTATGTCCAGAACGTCGATCGTCAGCTTGCGCAGAGTCTGGGTCTGCCGCGCACCGGTGGAGCGCTGGTCAATAAAGTCACGCCGGACAGCAGTGCGGCGAAAGCGGGCGTTCAAGTCGGCGACGTCATCACCGGCTACGACGGACACGACATCGTGCTTTCGTCCGACTTGCCGCCGCTCGTCGGCAGCACCAAGCCCGGTGCGAGCGCCGACATCACCGTATTCCGCGATGGCCAGACCGTACACATGCCGCTCACCGTCGGCGCGCTGCAGGAAAAAGCGACGCTCGCAAGTCTCACCACCGGCGATGAGGCGAGCAAGGCGCGCAGCGGAAATGTGCTGGGTATCGTCGTCGACGATCTCACCGCCGAACAGCGCAAGCAGCTCGGTGTGAAGGATCAAGGCGTCGTCGTCACCGACATCAAATCGGCCGCCGCACGCCGCAGTGCGTTGCAGCCGGGCGACGTGGTGTTGATGGTCGGCCGCAAGCCGGTCAGGTCCGCCGACGAATTCAACAGCGCGGTGAAGGATGCCAAGAGCGGTGACAGCGTGATGATGCTCGTCAAGCGCGAAGACCAGACGCAGTTCGTTGCCGTCACTGTGCCGAAGTCACCGGTCGGCAAAGGCTGATCCGCTCTGCAACGCACTCCACAGGTTGGGGCTCCTTCGGGAGCCCCTTCTTTTTGTGCGCGCTTTTTTTTGGAGCGCGAAAACGATATCGAATACCAGCGAAATCCGTTCCAGAAACAGCGCGTTATGTCGCGATTTCTGCGATAATGCGCGCTTTGCCGCCGCGCGCCCTGCGCGGCTGGCGCTCAGCGTCGTCTAAATGAACCTCATCCGAAACTTCTCCATCATCGCGCACGTCGATCATGGCAAATCGACGCTGGCCGACCGCATCATTCAGTTGTGCGGCGGCCTCGAAGCGCGCGAAATGGAAGCGCAAGTGCTCGACTCGAATCCGATCGAGCGCGAGCGTGGCATCACCATCAAAGCGCAGTCGGTTTCGTTGCCGTACACCGCACTCGACGGCAAAACGTATCAGCTCAATTTCATCGATACGCCGGGCCACGTCGATTTTTCATACGAAGTGAGCCGCTCGCTCGCCGCGTGCGAAGGCGCGTTGCTTGTCGTCGATGCCGCGCAAGGTGTCGAGGCGCAATCCGTCGCCAACTGCTATACGGCCGTGGAGATGGGCCTCGAAGTCGTGCCGGTGTTGAACAAGATCGATTTGCCGGCGGCCGATCCGGATCGTGTGAAAACCGAAATCGAAGCCGTTATCGGCATCGACGCGAGCGAAGCGATCGCCATCAGCGCCAAGACGGGCGAGAACGTTCCGGCCGTGCTCGAGGCGATCGTCGCACGCATTCCGCCGCCGAAGCCGCGCGACACCGATCGTTTGCAGGCGCTGATCATCGACTCGTGGTTCGACAACTATCTCGGCGTCGTTTCGCTCGTGCGCGTGATGCAGGGCGAGATCAAGCCGCGCGACAAGATCCTCGTGATGTCGACCGGCCGCACTCACGAAATCGATCAGGTCGGCGTGTTCACGCCGAAACGTACCAACAAGACCGTGCTCGGTCCCGGCGAAGTGGGTTGGGTTACCGCGTCGATCAAGGATGTGCATGGCGCGCCGGTCGGCGATACGCTCACGCTATCGGGCAAACCCGCGCCGGGGCCGCTGCCGGGTTTCCAGATGATGCAGCCGCGCGTTTTCGCCGGCCTGTTTCCAGTGGATGCCGAAGACTATCCCGCGCTGCGTGAAGCGTTGGATAAACTCAAGCTCAACGATGCGGCACTGCACTTCGAGCCGGAAAGCTCCGAAGCGATGGGTTTCGGTTTTCGCTGCGGATTCCTCGGCATGCTGCACATGGAAATCGTGCAGGAACGTCTCGAACGCGAATACGATCTCAACCTCATCACCACCGCGCCGACGGTCATTTACGAAGTGCTGCAGACCGACGGCACCATCGTCCAGCTCGACAATCCCGCCAAATTGCCGCCGTCGCAGAACATCGAGGAAATACGCGAGCCGATCATCGTCGCGAATGTTCTCACGCCGCCGGATTATGTCGGCAATGTCATCACATTGTGCGAGGAGAAACGCGGCAATCAGCGCTCGATCCATTATCTTTCGACGCAGGTGCAAATCAGTTACGAACTTCCGCTCGCCGAAGTCGTGCTCGATTTCTTCGACAAGCTAAAATCGGTTTCGCGCGGTTACGCGTCGATGGATTACCACTTCGAACGTTTTCAGGTCGGCCCCTTCGTGCGGCTGGACGTGCTCATCAATGGCGATCGCGTCGATGCGCTGAGCACCATCGTCCACCGTTCGCACGCCGATCGCCGCGGGCGCGAACTGACCGAGCGCATGAAGGAATTGATTCCGCGTCAGATGTTCGACGTGGCGATCCAGGCCGCTGTCGGCGCGCAGATCATCGCGCGCACCACGATCAAGGCGCTGCGCAAGAACGTGCTCGCCAAATGCTATGGCGGCGACGCCACCCGCAAGCGCAAACTGTTGGAAAAGCAGAAAGCTGGCAAGCGCCGCATGAAGCAGGTCGGCCGCGTGGAGATTCCGCAGGAAGCCTTCCTTGCGGTACTGCAAGTAGACAAGTAAACCTCAACCCGCATAAACCAAGCCCGAGTGGGGCGGATTAGGAATGACGATGGATTTCGATTTTGCGTTACTGCTGGTCGTGCTGACTTTCGCGACCGGCATCATCTGGTTGCTCGACCGCATTTTTCTGGCGCCGGGGCGTCGTCGGCGCGCCGACGCACTCGCCGAGGCCAGCGGCACCGACGCGGAAAAGCAGCAGCGCGTGCAGGAAGCGATGCGCGAATCGGTGATCGTCGAATACGCGCGATCGTTTTTTCCGGTGATCCTGATCGTTCTGCTGTTTCGCTCGTTCATCGCCGAACCGTTCAAGATTCCGTCCGGATCGATGATGCCGACGCTGCTGGTCGGCGATTTCATTCTCGTCAACAAATTCGCGTATGGCCTGCGCCTGCCGGTTCTTGGCACGAAGATCGCGCCGATCGGTGAGCCGAATCGCGGCGACGTGTTCGTGTTCCGTTATCCGAATCCGGATCACGACCCGAAGAAAGAGGGCATCGACTACATCAAACGCGTCATCGGCCTGCCGGGCGATAAAATCACGTATCGCAACAAGACGCTTTACGTGAACGACGTGATTGTTCCGCAGACAGTCCTCGGGCCCTTCATCGGTTCGGGCGAAGAAGGCCGCAAGATGGCCGGGACCGAGGTTTCCGACGAAGCGCTGCCCGAGATAACGCACAAGATCCTGAAGTTTCCGTCGCTGTCGCGCGGCGGCGTCGAGGGAAGCTGGGTCGTGCCGACTGGACACTATTTCGCAATGGGCGATAATCGCGATAATAGCGAAGACAGCCGTTATTGGGGATTCGTCCCGGAAGAGAACGTCGTCGGCAAGGCGTTCGTGATCTGGATGAACTGGGACGGCGGCGTCGACTTCAAGCGCATCGGCACCATCATTAAATAGTCGGAGTAAGGGGCGGACATGAATATGAAGAACCGGCAACGCGGCGTTACGCTGATAGGCTTTGCGACGCTTCTCATCGTGGTCGGCTTCTTCGCCTACGCGGCAATGAAACTATGGCCGGCCTATATCGAATACTACGGCGTCGTGAAGTCCATGAAGACACTGCAGTCGGAACCGGGCATCGAAACCGCGTCGATCGATCAGATCCGCCAGAAACTCAATGTGCAGTTCGATCTGCAGTATGTCGATGAAAACGACATTCCCGCCGCCGGCTACAAGCTCAACACACAGAACGGCAACCGCAGCCTGACGATCGCGTGGGACAAGGACATCCCGTTTATCTATAACGTGGATTTCCTCGTGCACTTCACGAATACCGTCGATCTTACGCACGGCGCGACTTACTGAGTTTTGGCCGCCACGCTCGCGTACACCTTCCAAGATGCCGAGTTACGCGAACGCGCGCTGAGCCATCGCAGTGTCGGTGCGCGCAACAACGAGCGCCTGGAGTTTCTCGGCGACGGATTGGTAAATCTATTCGTCGCCGAACTTCTCTACGAAGTTTTCCCGCGCGCGGACGAAGGCGAACTCACGCGTTTCCGCTCGCGCCTGGTCAGCGAACCTTCGTTGGCGGCGATTGCGCGCGCGCTGAAACTGGGGGACCAGCTCATCCTCGGCATGGGTGAACTCAAAAGCGGCGGTCATCGTCGCGATTCGATCCTGGCCGATGCCTTCGAAGCGCTCGTCGCGGCGATCTATCTCGACGGTGGCTGGCAGGTTTGCCGCGATAAAACGCGCGCGATTTTCGAACCGCTCATCGCCACGCTCGGCACCGGCGAAAAGGATCCGAAAACCCACTTGCAGGAGCTGCTGCAGGCGCAAGGCAAGTCGCTGCCGACCTACGATCTGGTGCGCTCCAGCGGTGCCGATCACGCCAAGGTATTCGACGTGACGTGCACCATCGTCTCGCTCGACATCGTCGGTGAAGGACGCGGCAACAGCCGCCGCTCGGCCGAGCAGGCCGCGGCGAAAGACGCCATCGATCGACTCGGCGCAAAATCATGACCGACGCACCTTTGACAAGCGCCTATCGCTGTGGCACCGCCGCACTCGTCGGACGTCCGAACGTCGGCAAGTCCACGCTGCTCAACGCGCTCATCGGATGGCGGCTGAGCATCGTCAGTCCGAAACCGCAAACCACGCGCCATCGCATTCTCGGCGTGCTCACCAATGCGACGAGTCAGATTCTTTTCCTCGATACGCCCGGTATGCACAAAACCGGCGGCCGCGCGCTCAACCGCCAGCTCAATAAAGCCGCGCGGCAAACGCTGGCGGAAGCCGATGTCGTCGTGCAAGTGGCCGAGGCCGGACGCTGGACATCGGAAGATCAGGCCGTCTACGAGGCAAGTACCGGACGCGGCGAGCGGCCGCATCTGCTCGCGCTGAACAAGATCGATGCGAAAAAAGATAAAAAGATACTTTTGCCGTTTATCGCCGAACTCGATGAATCGCGGACGTTCGACGGTATCTTTCTCGTCTCCGCGCGGCAAAAAGACGGTCTTGAAGAATTGCTCGCCGCCATCCGTGGTCGTCTGCCGCACAATCCGCCCGCGTTCACCGATGACGAGATTACGGATCGCAGTGAACGATTCCTCGCCGCCGAGCTGATTCGCGAGCAGTTGATGCGACAGCTTGCGCAGGAACTGCCGTATTCGACGACCGTGGAGATCGAGAATTTCCGCGAAGGCGACGAACGCGACGAAATCGACGCGGTGATCTGGGTCGAGCGCGAAGGTCAGAAAGCCATCGTGATCGGCGAGGGCGGTCTGATGCTCAAAGCGATCGGCACCGCCGCGCGCAAGGCCATGCTTCACTTGTTCGAGCGCCGCGTGCATTTGCGCCTGTGGGTGAAAGTGCGCGAAAACTGGTCCGATGACGAAGGCGCGCTGCGCCGCTTCGGCATATCGGATTGACGATGCGCGTCGAGCAGCAGCCCGCGTTCGTCTTGCATGCGCGGCCCTGGCGCGAAACGTCGTTGCTGATCGAAGCGTTGACGCGCGATCATGGACGCGTCGGCCTCGTCGCACGCGGCGTGCGTGCCGTGCGCTCGCGGTTTTCGCGCGCCGCATTGCAGCCGTTGACGCCGTTGAGCATGAGCTGGTCGGGGCGCGGCGAATTATCCACGCTGAGCGCGGCCGAACCCGTCGGCAACGCGCTGCGCGCAACCGGCGAAACATTATTGTGTGCGTTGTATCTCAACGAACTCGTCGCGCGCCTGCTGCCTCGCAACGATCCGCATCCGGGCGTCTTCGAGGAATATTTCGCCGCCTTCACACGTCTAGCCGATGACACCGCGCCGGCGTGGACGCTGCGCCGCTTCGAGCGCGATCTGCTTGGCCATCTCGGCTATGGGCTCGTGCTCGAAGCCGATGCGGAGACCGGAGAATCGCTTGATGCTGCGGTCGATTACGCCTATCGCTTCGAACACGGTCCCGTGCGATGGCGCATCCGCGACGACGGATTGAAAGTGCGCGGCTCCGCCTTGATCGCGCTTGCGACCGATACAGAACCTAAAGCCGACGACATGGCTGTGTTGCGGCGTCTGTTGCGCGCGCTGATCGCGCGCCATCTCGACGGCGCCGAATTGCGCGCGTGGAGTCTGTTCACGTCGACGCGCGCAGCGCCGACGCCGTAACGGCGCACAACCCGAGAAACGCCGGCCAGTCGACGGTCGCGCCTTGGTCGAGCAGCGATTGCGTCGACGCCGCGATGCGCGCGAGGGCATCCGCGCCGCAAAATCCGCACGACGCGCGAAGCCGATGCAATCGCGCGGACAGCACGTGTCGATCCAGCACGTCGAAGTTCGCACACGTCGCGCACAATTCGTCGAGTTCGTCCGCGAGCAGGCCGCGCAACGCGACCAGCGATTCGCGATGACCGCCGAGCGCCTTCAGCGCATCGTCGTCGTTCAACACGGATGCGGGCGACGCAAGGTACGGACGCACGACCGCGCGCAACCGTTCGAGCGAAATGGGTTTTGCGATCACTTCATCGAAGGCACTGTCGAGCATGCGCGCACGGGTGTCGTCGTCAACGTCCGCGCTCGTTGCGATGGCCGGTGTCGTGCACCCGGCGTCGCGCAGCGTCCGCAACAACGTTTCGCCGCTCGTGTCGGGCAGATGACGATCGATGAGCAGCAGATCGAACGTGTTTTCGCCAATCGCCGCGCATGCCGCTGC
>CAZZYA010000023.1:20761-23162 GCA_964658115.1 uncultured Rudaea sp.
TGCGCCATCTTCGACCGACTTCACATCGGCGCCGATGACGCGCAGCGCCGCCTCGAAAAAACGCAACGTCACCGCATCGTCGTCGACGACCAGCACGCGACATCCCTGCATTGCCGATTCCCGGATTCGCCGCCCATGCGGCGCCTGCTATTATCCCGTTCCTTCCCGACTTTGTGACCGTTTCGCCGGTCGTTGACTCGCATGACCGTCCTCGAAGCGGAGATCACCGATCTGACTCACGAAGGCCGCGGCGTCGCACACGTCGCGGGCAAAGCCGTTTTCGTCGACGGCGCACTTGCGGGCGAACGCGTCCGTTTCCGTTTCACCGGCAAGCGCCGGCATTACGACGAAGCCATCGTCGAGGAAGTGCTGCGGCCGTCACCGGATCGTGTCGCGCCGCTGTGCGCGCACTTCGGCGTTTGCGGCGGCTGCGCGTTGCAGCATCTCGATCCCGCCGCTCAGATAGCGGCCAAGCAGCACGTGCTGATCGAAAATCTCGAACGTATCGGCAAAGTAAGGCCCGCGGAAATTTTCCCGCCACTGATCGATTCGCCGTGGGGATATCGACGCAAAGGCCGGCTGAGCGTCAAGTTCGTCGAAAAGAAGAATCGCGTTCTCGTCGGCTTCCGCGAAACGAACGGGCGATACGTCGCCGACATAAAGCGTTGCGAGGTGCTCGATCCGTCCGTCGGAACGCGCATCGCCGCGATTGCGGAAATGATCGAATCGCTCGATGCCAAACGCGATATTCCGCAAATTGAAATCGCCGTCGGCGATAACCTTGCCGCGCTGGTCTTCCGTCATCTTCAACCATTGTCGGAAAAAGATCGCGCGGCGCTCGTCGCTTACGCGCAGGACAGTGGGCTGGGTATATTCCTGCAACCCGGCGGCATCGACAGCGTCGCGCCGTTGTGGCCAGAGGATGCAACGCTCACGTTCCGCCTCGCCGACGGCGCGCTCGACATCGAATTCCGCCCGCTCGATTTTGTGCAAGTGAACGCGGGCATGAACCGTTGCATGATCGAGCGCACGCTGGCGCTGCTCGATCTTCGAACGACCGACCGGGTCCTCGATTTGTTCTGCGGCCTCGGTAATTTCACGCTGCCGTTGGCGCTGCGCGCGAGCGAGGTGGTCGGTGTCGAAGGCGAAGCGGGACTCGTGCAGCGCGCTGGACAGAACGCGCAGCGCAACACTATCGAAAACGCTCAATTTTTCTCCGCCGATTTGTCCATCGATCAGCGCGATGCGCCGTGGGCCCGACGCGATTACGACAAGATCCTGCTCGATCCGCCCCGCAGCGGCGCGGCAGCGGTTCTGGAATACCTGCCGAAGCGTTCGACGCGACGTGTCGTGTACGTTTCATGTCATCCGGGCTCACTCGCACGTGATGCCGGCACGCTCGTAAACCAACACGGTTTCACCCTGAAAGGCGCCGGCGTGATGGACATGTTTCCGCACACGGCGCACGTCGAGTCGATCGCGGTGTTCGATCGCGAGTGAAACCAGCCGGTCGCGGTAAGCCGGTAGAAATCGTGCGTTGCTACAATGCTTCATCGCTGACGGACACCGAATCGATCATGCTCATCATTGGACTCAAGGGAACGCACGTGCAGCCGCACGAGCGTGAATGGATGCGAAATCCCATCGTCAGCGGTGTCATTCTGTTTTCGCGCAATTTCGTTTCGCGCGAACAGGTTTCCGCGCTAATCGAAGACATCCGCGGCGTGCGCGGCGATGCGTTCGTCGTCAGCGTCGATCAGGAAGGCGGTCCGGTGCAGCGCTTTCGCGATGGATTCACGCGGCTGCCCGCACTCGCGCGCATCGGCGAGCGGTTCGTCGATGATCCGAAACTCGCCGTCGAACTCGCCGAAGAACACGCGTGGCTGATGGCGAGCGAAATGCGCTCGATCGATGTCGATTTGAGTTATGCGCCGGTGCTCGATCTCGATCGCGGCAACCGCATCATCGGTGAACGCGCGTTCGCGGCCGATCCAGCCGTGGTTTCGCAGCTGGGTCTCGCGTATCTGCGCGGCATGCGGCTCGCCGGCATGGCGGCGACGATCAAGCATTTTCCCGGTCATGGTTCGGTCCGTGAGGATACGCACGTCGAAGCGGCGGTTGACCGACGCAGTATCGAACGCATTCGCGCGGCGGATCTGCTGCCGTTCGTCGATGCGGTTAACGCCGGTGCCGAAGCCGTGATGATGGGTCACGTGGCATATCCGAACGTCGACGCGAAACCCGCCGGTTATTCGCGCGTGTGGATCGAGGACATTCTGCGCGGCGAACTCGGTTTTCGCGGCGTCGTCATGAGTGACGACATCAGCATGGCCGCAGCGGAAGGCGCCGGCAGCATCAGCGCGCGTATCACTGCCCAGCGCGAAGCGGGTTGCGACATCGT
>CAZZYA010000024.1:0-22841 GCA_964658115.1 uncultured Rudaea sp.
GAGAAACTTTCGATCACGCAATCCGACATCAAGATCACCGGCCATTCGATCGAGTGCCGTATCAACGCGGAAGATCCCGACACGTTCATGCCCTCGCCCGGCACGATCAAACGCTTCCTTGCCGCCGGCGGTCCGGGCGTGCGCATGGACACGCACATCTACGATGGCTACCGCATTCCGCCGAATTACGATTCGATGATCGGAAAACTCATCGTGCACGGCCGCGACCGCGACACCGCTATCGCGCGCATGCGCATCGCACTCGGCGAACTCGTCGTCGATGGCATCAAGACCAACATTCCGCTGCAGCAGCGCATTCTGGCCGACAGCGGCTTTCATGCCGGCGGACAGAACATCCATTACCTCGAAAAACGTATCGCCGAACAGCGCGAAAAAAACCTCGCCATCGGCTAGCCGCGCGCGTCCATGGCCTGGATCGAACTCACCGTCACCACCGACGCGGCGAATCAACAACGCGTCGAATCAGCGCTGGAGGATGTCGGCGCACTATCGGTAACGCTCTCCGACGCCGATGTCGATACTCCCGACGAACGCGCGATCTTCGAACCCGGCGTCGGCGAAACGCCGATCTGGAGCGGCGTTGTTCTGCAAGCGTTATTCGATGCGGAAACCGATCGGGCTGGATTGGTCCACGCACTGATCGATCTGATCCCCGAATTTTCGCCGGAACACTTCGCCTTTCGCGACGTCGCCGATCAAGACTGGACACGCGCCTGGATGGATGCGTTCAAGCCGATGCAGTTCGGTCGGCGACTATGGATTTATCCATGGAACATCGAACCACCACGGGATCCGGACAACGTCGTGGTCCGGCTCGATCCTGGACTCGCGTTCGGCACCGGCACGCATCCGACGACATCGCTTTGCCTGCAGTGGCTCGACTCGCTCGATTTGGGCGAGCGAATCGTCGTCGATTTCGGCTGCGGTTCCGGCGTGCTCGCCATCGCAGCACTTAAACTCGGCGCGTCGCGCGTCATCGGCGTCGACAACGATGGGCAAGCCATCATCGCCAGCCGCGACAACGCCGAGCGCAACGGCGTTTCGGGAAAAATGGATTTGTATACTCCGGAACGTTTTGAACCGTTCCAGGCCGATGTGCTCGTCGCCAATATTCTCGCCGGACCATTGAATGATCTCGCACCGCATTTCGCGCGCTGCGTGAAACCGCGCGGACAATTCGCCATCTCCGGCATTCTCGACGGACAACAACACGAACTACTAGCACGTTACGCCGAATGGTTCGACGCGCTGGACTCGACGATCCTTGACGGCTGGGTGCGTATCAGCGGCACGCGTCGCGGTTGATACCACAGACTTTCGCTACAATCGCCGCATGTACACGCAGTGCCCGGAATGCTTGACGATTTACAAGCTCGGCGCCACCGAGCTCGCGGGCGGTCACGGCAGCGTGCGCTGCGGACATTGCGCCGCCGTGTTCGATGCACTGCGCACGCTCACCGAGCAACTGCCGCCCGAGCCGATCACGCAACTCGAAGACAACGCCGGCGGCTCGGCACCGCCGCAGTTGTCGGTGCCTGCGTTGCGGCCGGTGGCCTCGACGCAGCAAGGCACGCTGTTCGATCCGGACGAACGCGCTGGTGCGAGACCGGCCCGTTCGCGAACCGCGGCCGCTCCGCAACGATCATCATTGCCTGCGTTCGCGCGCTCACGTCACCTCGTCCCGGTCCGTCGAAACTGGCCGTGGACGATCGGCGCATGCGCGCTCTTGCTCACACTCGGCGCGCAGATCGGCTATGCCGAACGCGCTGCGATCCTCGACGATCCGAATGCGCGCCCATTGCTTGAGCGCGTGTGTGAAAGTCTCGGTTGCCGGCTGCCGCTGCGTCGCGATCCATCGACGCTCGAATTGCTGTCGCGCGAAATCCGTCCGCATCCATCCGTATCCGGTGCGCTGATCATTTCGGCGACGCTGCGAAACGATGCGAAATTTCCACAAGCGTTTCCGGCGGTCGAAATCACGCTTTCGGATCTCGACGAAAACCGTATCGCCATGCGTCGCTTCGCGCCGCAGGAATATTTAGGCGATACGCGCGCCATCGCCACCGGTCTTGCGCCGGGCGCGACGGCGGCGCTCGTATTCGAGGTCGCCGACCCGGGAAAGAACGCCGTCGCGTTCGAATTCAAGTTTTTCTAGAGCCACGCTCATTACATAAACCACTTATCAACGGTCCGGGTTGGCTGTAGAATCGCCTCCCCGTCGCGGTTGGAATTCGTTGCGTCCGGTTTCTGCGGCGGGGCACGTTTAAATAATTCGTCCCCGAGAAATTTCCGCCATCGTGACCGCCTTGTCGTCGCATGCCGAGCATGCCAATTCCGCATCGGAATTCCCGCTGCAGCCCGCGCTGCGGGAATGTGTCGCGCGCGCCGTGCGCCGTTATCTGGCCGACATGGACGGCGAGATGCCCGACGGCCTGTACGAGCTCGTCTTGCAGGAAGTCGAATGCGCGCTGCTCGGCGAAGTGCTGAAATGGTCCGCGGACAACAAGAGCACCGCTGCGACTGCGCTCGGCATCAACCGCGCGACGCTGCGAAAGAAACTCGCGCTGCGCGGACTCGACTAACCCGCGCGCTTATAATGACGCGTCGCGTCTGCCGCCTCTAGCCGGCACGGGGATTCATCGATGGCCGATTCCAGCACCGTTCCGATCCGGCGCGCGCTGCTCAGTGTTTCCGACAAGAGCGGTCTGCTCGAACTCGCGCGCGGTTTGGAAGCGCACAACGTCGCACTCATCTCCACCGGCGGCACCGCGCGAACGTTGCGCGATGCTGGCTTGCGCGTGACCGATGTCAGCGACGTCACCGGATTCCCCGAAATCATGGATGGCCGCGTGAAAACGCTGCATCCGAAAATTCACGGCGCTCTGCTCGGCCGGCGTGGCACGGACGACGATGTGATGCGACATCACGACATCGAAGGCATCGATCTGCTCGTCGTGAATCTGTATCCGTTCGAGAAGACCATCGCATCGTCTGATTGCACGATGGACGAGGCCATCGAAAACATCGACATCGGCGGCCCAGCCATGTTGCGCGCGGCGGCGAAAAATCACGCGCATGTCGCGGCCATGGTCGATCCAGCCGATTACGCATCGCTGCTGCAAGCGCTGGATAGGGACGACGGCACCACACTTGCGTTTCGCCGGCATCTCGCCGCGAAAGTCTTCGCGCACACATCGAGCTACGACGGCATGATCGCCAACTGGCTCGGCGCGCGGGAAAGCGATGGGGTCGAACAGTTTCCGCCGACGCTGCATCTGGATTTCAATCGCAAAACCACCTTGCGCTACGGCGAGAATCCGCATCAGAACGCGGCGCTGTATGTCGAGCGCAACGTCGGTGAGGGCACTGTCGCCGGCGCGCGCGTGTTGGCCGGCAAGGAACTATCGTTCAACAACATCGCCGATGCGGACGCCGCGCTCGAATGCGTCAAGGCATTCCAGAAAACGCCGACGTGCGTGATCGTGAAACACGCCAATCCATGCGGCGTCGCGATCGGCG
Source organism: uncultured Rudaea sp. (assembly GCA_964658115.1). Classification (GTDB taxonomy): domain Bacteria; phylum Pseudomonadota; class Gammaproteobacteria; order Xanthomonadales; family Rhodanobacteraceae; genus Rudaea. The sequence continues at coordinate 3,541 of CAZZYA010000024.1, forward strand.
CGACGGTGCTCGAAGCCTACGACAAAGCATTCGAAACCGACCCGGTTTCCGCATTCGGCGGCATCATCGCCTTCAATCAGCCGCTCGACGCGAAAACCGCGCGCGCGATCCTCGACAAGCAATTCGTCGAAGTAGTGATCGCGCCCGACGTCGACGACGATGCGCAAGCCGCGTTCGCATCGAAACCAAACGTGCGCGTGCTCGCATGCGGCGCATGGCCCGAACAAGCGCGCCGCGCGCTGGAATTCAAACGCATCGCCAGCGGATTGCTGGTGCAAGATTCCGATCGCGACACGTTGACGATGTCCGATCTCAAGGTCGTATCGAAACGCGTACCCGGCGCCGACGAATTGCGTGACCTTCTGTTCGCGTGGCACGTCGCGATGTTCGTCAAATCCAACGCCATCGTGTACGCGCGAAATGGCCGCACGATCGGTATCGGCGCCGGCCAGATGAGTCGCGTCATCAGCGCGAAGATCGCGGGCATCAAAGCTGCGGAAGCAAAATTCGACGTCACCGGCAGCGTGATGGCCTCCGATGCGTTCTTCCCGTTTCGCGACGGCATCGACGCGGCCGCCGCCGACCATATCCGTGCCGTGATCCAGCCAGGCGGCTCGATGCGCGACAAGGAAACGATCGCCGCCGCCGACGAACACGGCATGGCGATGGTTTTCACGGGCGTGCGCCATTTCCGACACTGAAAACATTTCCGCATGAAAATTCTCGTCATCGGTTCTGGCGGTCGCGAACACGCGCTGGCCTGGAAGATCAAGCAATCGCCACGCGTGACCGAAGTGATCGTCGCGCCGGGCAATGCGGGCACTGCGCGCGAATTCGGCGTGCGCAACGCGGATGTCGCGATCGGCGACATCGACGGCTTGATCGCACTGGCGCGCCGCGAAAACGTGGCACTCACCGTCGTCGGACCGGAAGCGCCCTTGGTAGCCGGTCTGGTCGATCGCTTCCGTACCGAAGGACTGCGCTGTTTCGGCCCGCGCAAGATCGCCGCGCAACTCGAAGGATCAAAAGCGTTTGCGAAGGATTTTTTGATTCGCCACAACATCCCGACCGCACGTTACGCCGTGTTCCACGATCTCGCACCCGCGCTCGGATACGTGCGTAAGCACGGCGCGCCGATCGTCATCAAGGCCGACGGTCTGGCGGCAGGCAAAGGCGTCGTCGTGGCGCTCACGCTGGCCGATGCCGAGCAGGCGCTGCACGATATGCTCGGCGCGCGTTCGCTCGGTGATGCGTCGTCGCGCGTCGTCATCGAAGAATTTCTCGAAGGCGAAGAAGCCAGCTACATCGTCGTTTGCGACGGCAATCACGCGCTGCCGCTCGCCACGAGCCAGGATCACAAACGCCGCGACGAAAACGACCTCGGTCCGAACACCGGCGGCATGGGTGCCTACTCGCCCGCGCCGGTCGTCACGTCCGAGATCGAACAGCGCATCCTGGGCGAAATCATTCACCCGACAATCGCCGGCATGGCCAGCGAAGGCGCGCCGTTCATCGGTTTTTTGTATGCCGGTCTCATGATCGCGAAAGACGGCTCACCGCGCGTGATCGAATTCAACGTGCGCTTGGGCGATCCGGAAACGCAACCGATCATGATGCGATTACGATCCGATCTGGTCGACGTCATAGAAGCCGCGCTCGACGGGCGGCTCGATCGCGCAACCATCGATTGGGACGAACGTCCCGCGCTCGGCGTCGTGCTCGCTGCACACGGCTACCCTGGCAAAGTGCGCAGCGGCGATGTGATCGAAGGATTGAACGCCACGTTAAACGCCGACGCGAAAATTTTTCACGCCGGTACAAAAGTGGAAAATGGGAACGTAGTGACATCGGGCGGGCGTGTGCTGACGGTTTGCGCGAAAGGATCGACGTTTGAAAATGCGCGCGAACACGCGTATCGCGCCCTCGCCACCGTTCAATTCGATGGAATGATTTTCAGACGCGATATCGGACATCGCGCGCTGCACCGAAATTGAGCGGTGGATAATCCGAAAGGATTCAACACCGCTTTTTCAAATGCAGCACGTTTTGCCCATCGGCAAATTCGTAGCGAAATTCATCCATCAACGTCCGCACCAGCGGAATGCCGTGGCCACCGATTTCGGCGGCCTGGATGGTTTTGGCTTTGACTTCGCCTTTCCACGCCGTCGGGTCGAAACGGTCGGCGAAGTAGCACATCGTCACGTCGAGTACGCCGGGTGAGCGCGAGAGTTTGAATTCGACGGGCCCGCTCGCGTTTTGCGCGTGCATCAGCACGTTCGTCAACAGTTCGTCGAGCGACACTTGCACTGCGCGCAGCGCGACTTGCGGCACGCTCGGACTCAATTGCTGCTCGAGGCGATCGTTGAGTCGGCCGATGGCGGCGCGGTCGCGATCGATGCGCAGGTTCCACACCACGCCGGTCGGAATCACCGACGGCGTTTTGCGGAACCACGTGCGCCAGCGTTCAACCCATCCGGCCATGCGCAGGATGGTGACGAAATCGGCGCGGATGCGCAATCAGGGCTTGGTCTTGGTGTCCAGCACCGTCAGCATCGCCGGCCTGAGATACGGATGGTCTGCCGGCCACGGGTGATCGGGAATCTTGTGCGCGGCGTACAGGCGCATCGTTTCGCGATACGCGTTGGCGCGGGCGCGGTCGTGCGCGCGCTCGGCCTGGAAGATCGCTTCGGCCTGCGATTTCTGTGCGTCGTCGAATTTGCCGTTGGCTGCCTGCGCGAGTGCGAGAGCGACGGTGTCGGCGGCGTCAGGACGTTGCGAGTAAAGCGCTTGGCCGTAGTCCAGCGCCATCGCGCGCTCTTGTTGCGTGGAGGCATTACATGTCGCGGCGAGACGCACGAAGATCTGCATCAGATCGCCATCGCGAGCGCGAGACGACAATCCGCTGCTGATGGCGTTGATACCCTCGCGGCAACGCCCGGCGGCAACAAGCGCGGCGGCGAGGCGTCCCTGACTTTCAATCGACGATGCGTCGATGGCGACGAGCTTGCGATATTCCTCGGCCGCCTCGGCGAAACGCGCGCGACGCATGAGGGCGTTGCCGAGCAACAGGTGTGGATCGGGCAGGTTCGGATTGGCTTTCGCGGCGCGCTGATAGAAAGGTTGCGCTTTGGCGTCGTCGCCGCCGAACTCGTACACCATGCCTTGGCTCAAGTTCGCCGATGCGTTGTTCGCGTCGATCTTGAGCGCGCGCCGGGCTTCGTCCTGCGCCGCGTCGGACCGACCTAACAGCGCATCCAGGCGCGCGGCGAGCGCGAGACCGTCGATGTCATCCGGATTGCTTTTCAGCGTTTCGACAAGTTGGCTACGTGCCATCTCGAACTGCTGTTGACCCATGAACTGTCGAGCGAGATCGATCGGCTTGTCGCCGGGCGGCGGCGGCGCTGCGCGGGCCGTCATGTAGATTCCGGTCACGATCGGATCGGCGATCACCGGCTGTCCATCGCCGGCTTTGGCACGCGCTGCCTGCGCTTGGTCGTTGTCGCCTTTCGCCTGATATGCGTCGGCGAGATCCTTGTACAACGCGATCGCCTGCGGCGCCGTCTTGAGCGCTTGTTGCAGATGCGCGATTGCATCGTCGTAGCGGTGCTGCTTGAGTTCGGTGCGCCCGAGGAACGCGAACAGTTCGCCGTGATCGGGATTGTCTTTGGTCGCGTCGAGTAGCGTTTTGCGCGCGCCCTCGAGATCGCCTTGCGCGGCAAGAAGATCGGCGAGGCGCAAACGGATCGGAACATAGACCTTGTCGATCGACAGCGCGGTTTCGAAATCGGTGCGCGCTTCGGTGTTCTTGTTGAGCTGATGCGCGACGACGCCGCTCACGTACCACCAGCGCGCGTCTTTCGGGTCGAGTTGCGTGGCGTCGTAGAATGCAACGGCCGCGGATTCCGGAAATCCTTCTTTCACGTAAAACGCGCCGAGTTGCGCATACCCTTCGGCGAGCGTGGCACCGACCAGGTTTACGCGTCCCACTTCGAAATCGTTGTGCGCGTCGGTCAGTCGCTTGACGACGTCCGGCGCGAGTCCGTGCATGTCCGGTTGAGGCACCGGCTTGACGATGGCATCGGCGCCGACAGCGGATGCCGTTGCGCATACGAACGCAATGGCGAGGAGGCGTAACGAAAATTTATGATTGACCATGAACAAATACGCGGGCGGGAGGCGCTGCATTCTAGCGGTGCGGACGTTAGCTCACCAGTTAAGGGAAAATGATGGCCGAACATAGCCAATTCCGGCTGCTGCGCGAGCGGCGATTCCTGCCCTTCTTCATGACGCAGGCTTCGGGCGCGTTCAACGACAACGTATTCCGCAACGCCACCGTGCAGCTCATCGGTTTTCAGATGGGATTGTCGGTCGAGCAGATCACCGCATATTCGAACATCGCGCCGGCGCTGTTCATCCTGCCGTTCTTCTTATTTTCGGCGTCGGCCGGACAACTCGCGGAAAAATTCGAGAAGACACGCATCATTCATTTCGTCAAACTTTTCGAGATCGCGGCGATGGCGATTGCCGCTTACGGATTCGTGACGCGCAGTCCGCCGTTGCTGTTGACTGTGCTGTTCATGATGGGACTGCATTCAACGGTATTCGGACCGATCAAGTACGCGATCCTGCCGCAGGCGTTGCGCAACGACGAACTCGTCGGCGGCAACGGACTCGTCGAGATGGGCACGTCGCTGTCGATACTGATCGGATTGATCGTGGGCAATACGCTGATCGCGGCCGCCGGTCCATCGGGACCGATCTACGCGTCGATCGCCGTGATAGCGATCGCGGTGTTCGGTTATTTCACCTCGCGCGCGATTCCGTCGGCGCCGCCGAGCGCGCCGGAACTTCGGTTCAACTGGAATTTCCTCGGCGAAACATGGCGCGCGATCGGCTTCGTCGCGAAAGATCGCACGGTGTTCAACGCCGTTCTAGGCATCTCGTGGTTCTGGTTTTTCGGACTCGTTTTCACTGCCCAGTTGCCGAACTACACGACGATCTTTCTCGGCGGAACCGGTAACGTGCAGACCATCGCGCTCGCGCTGTTTTCCATCGGCACCGCAGCCGGAGCGCTGTTGTGCGAGCGGCTGTCCGGACACAAAGTCGAAATCGGCCTCGTGCCGTTCGGCTCGATCGGGCTCACGCTGTTCGGTATAGATTTATACTTCGCCCGACCGCTGCCGGCGGTGCAAACCGGACTCGAACCGCTGGCCTTCCTCGCCGCGCACGGCAACTGGCGCATCGCGATGGATCTCACCGTGATCGGCGTGTTCGCCGGTTTCTACATCGTGCCGTTGTTCGCGCTCGTGCAAAGTCGCGCCGAACGCAGCCAGCTTTCGCGCATCATCGCAGGCAACAACATCCTCAATGCGCTGTTCATGGTCGTGGCATCGGTCTTGTCGGGCGTGCTGCTCAACGTTTCGCATCTGACCATTCCGCAACTGTTGCTGTGCACGGCGCTGATGAACGCGGTGGTTGCGATCTATATCTATACGCTGGTGCCGGAATTCCTGCTGCGCTTCGTTGACTGGATTCTGATCAACACGCTGTATCGCGTCCGCGCGAGCGGTCTGGAAAACATTCCGGAAACCGGGGCGGCGATTCTCGTGTGCAATCACGTGAGTTTCATGGATCCGCTGATCATTCTCGGCAGCATCCGACGGCCTGTGCGTTTCGTCATGTACTACAAGATTTTCAACATTCCGGTGATGAGGCAGTTGTTCCGCGCGGCGAAGGCGATTCCGATCGCTGGCGCGAAAGAAAATCCCGACATCCTCACGCGCGCGTTCGACGAGATCGACAAAGAACTCGCCGCGGGCCACCTCGTCTGCGTTTTTCCCGAGGGCGGCATCACGCGCGACGGCGAAATCCAGCCGTTCCGGCCAGGAGTGGAGAAAGCGCTGGCGCGACGGCCCGTGCCCGTCGTGCCGATGGCCGTGCGCGGTTTGTGGGGCAGCATTTTCAGCCGCGCCAATTCGGCGGTCGGTCGCATGCGACTACCACGACGCTTTCGTTCGAAGATAGATCTGGTCGTCGCAGCGCCAATTCCGCCGGAGCAAGCGACAGCCGCCGTGCTCGAAGCGAAAGTGCGCGAATTGCGCGGCGATGCCGCGTAGCGATCAGGCGAACAATCGTCCGATCACGATCAGCGCGATAAGCGTCAACCACACGACGAGAACGCGCCGCACGAGCACCATCGCGTCTTCGATGACTACGGCCGGCGCGTGCGCTTCGGCGCCGTAGTGGTCTTCGGCGGCGACGTCGGCATCCACGCTGGCGCGAGCGATGGCGGCCAGGAATCCGAGGTCGAGCGTGAAATATCCCTTGCCGTGCGAGCGGTGGTAATCGTTCCAGGTTTTGAACACGGCGTCGAAGTTCGAGGCGAGCGCAAGACACAGCGCCATCAGATGCGCGGGCGCCCAATCGAGCACGGCGGCGAGACGTTGCGCGGCGATCTGCGTCGACGACGATTGTTCATGCACGAATTGCGGCGACAGCGCGAGGAATTGCGCGAGGCGATACAACAACGCACCCGCCGGACCGAGTACGACGAACCAGAACAGCACGCCGAACCAGCGCGACAACGCGGCGGCGAAGACGGTTTCGACAAGACTTTCGGGCGTGAACGACACGTCGTCCGAATCGCGCAGCGCGTGCAGCGCCGCAGCGCGACGATCGGCATCGGGCGCTTTGACGACGGCGTCGACATCGCGCTCGAGATCGCGCGGACCCCAGCAGTAATAAAGCACGAACGCGCCGAGGATAAGACCGAAAAGTCCGAGCAGGACATGATCGAGTCCTGCTTCGATCAGCGCGACGAGCAGCGCCGGAACGCCGACGCCGACGAGCAAAACGACCGCTGCCGATTGCGATCCGAGTTTTTCCAGCCACGCGTGGAACCAGGCGAAATCGCGCAGCCGCACGAGATCCGGCAGGCCGCGGCACACAGCGAGAACGAGAATGATTGCGATGAGTCTGATGGCCATGCGCTACCCCGAAAGCCCGCATCGATTCTAGCAGCGCGACGTATCGGTGCGCCTCAGCGTTTGGTCGCGAAAATCGGATCTTCGGTGGTGATGCTGGAGAGTTCCACACCCGACACGCTGCGCAGCCAATGTTCGATCAAGTGATACGACACCGAAATCGGCGAGGACAATCCGATCGCGCCGGATTTCAATTTGTCGATGAGTTCGCCGGCGCTGAACCAGTGCGCTTCGGCCAGTTCCGCACCCACGCGGATCGTCGGATCGATCGCTTCGGCGGTGAAGCCGAGCATGATCGACGCCGGAAACGGCCACGGTTGCGAGGAGTGATAATCGCATTCGCCGACGCGCACGCCGGATTCCTCGAACACTTCGCGACGGACAGCATCTTCGAGCGTTTCGCCGGGCTCGACGAAGCCGGCAAGCGTGGAAAATCTTCGCTCCGGCCATTTCGGTTGCCGGCCGAGCAGGCATTTGTCGCCGTGGCTGACGATGACGATGATCGCCGGATCCGTGCGCGGGAAATGCTCGATGCCGCATTGTGGATTTGTACACTTCGCGCGATGGCCGGCCGATTCCAGTCGCAGCAGCGACGCGCAAAACGAACAGAAACGCGTGCGATCCTGCCAGAACGAAAGTCCGCGCGCGTAAGCGAATAATCCGGCCTCGCTCGCAGGCAGCAATGCGGCGGCCTGACGAAGATCGAGAAACTCGCCGCCGAATTGCGCCGCGGCACGATCGGCGGCCGCGTCATCGAGCGTGAGGAGAAATGTGTCGTTGAATGGCGTACTGCCGAGGAAGGTCGGCGCTGCGTCGGTCCTCAACGGCGCGCATTCGTGGGCGCTGAACTCGCGCAAAGCGGTGCGCCCCGGCATCACCAGTGCGCTGCCGTCGCGGCGCATCATAACGAAGCGGGCATTCGGACTTTTCGCAAGCGTGTCGAGTACGTCGTTGTCGTCGCGGCGATCGCTGCCGCGGTCGAGTTCGAGTGCACCGAACGCGTTGACGCGGCTGCGCTCGCTCGATCGCATTCGGTTAGACGGCGAACGACGAGCCGCAGCCGCAGGTCGTCTTCGCGTTCGGATTGCGGATCACGAAACGCGCGCCTTGCAGGTTTTCGGCGTAGTCGATTTCCGCACCCATCAGATATTGCAGACTGAGCGGATCGACCACCAGCGTGACGCCATCCTTGTTCACGGCAAGATCATCGTCGGCGCGGTTTTCGTCGAAAGTGAAGCCGTATTGAAATCCCGAACAGCCACCGCCGGAAATGTACACGCGCAACTTCAGGTTCGGATTGTTTTCCTCGACGATGAGTTCGCGCACCTTGTGCGCAGCGGCATCCGTGAACTGCAAAGGTTCTTCGAGGGATTGATAAGTGAGCGTTTCGGTCATGGCGTTCTTGCGACGATTATCCGTTAGATTCCGCTTCGCCGCTAATTTTCAAGGTGCTTCGGCTTCCGCAGTCGCGTCGGCATCGGGTTTTGGCAGCTGCTTTTGCGGCTCGTCACGATGCACCATTTTGCCGTTGATACGCGCGCCGGCGGACATCTCCAGCAGCTTGTAGTAGACATTCCCTTCGATACGCGCATTGCTGGCGAGTTCAAGGCGGCCCGTCGCATCGACGTCGCCGTTGATGGTGCCGTCGACCACGATGTGCGGCGCATGCACTTCGCCGGTGACGATGGCGTGCTCCGACAGCGTGAGAACGGCCTGTTCGCCTTCGCCGTGCACGGCGCCGTCGACTTTGCCGTCGATATGCAGCCGTCCGCCGAAATGGATGTCGCCGCGAATCTGCGTGCCTTCGGCGATCAGCGTCGTAGCCGATTCGGAAACGGGCGCGCGAGCGTCCTTACGGTTGTTGAACATCGGATACCTCCTGTTCGGCGAGCGTGTCGGCCCATGCGAAATCCTGATCGACCTTGCCCATGTCGTTTCCCGCTTCGGCTTCCACGCGGATTCGGTTCGGCGTGAACTTGTCGGGCAACATCAGTGTGCCTGTGATTTGTTGAAAATATTTGAACGAGAACGGCAGGCCGGTTCCGTCCTGGTTCGGCGCGAGGTCCGGCCAGTTGAGCGTGACGAGCTTGCCGTCGCGCACGCCGTTCACGCTGACGCGCATGCGGCCCGACGCGATCTGCCCGGATTTGAGCGTCTGCGTGAGTGTAATACTGAAATTGTATACACGCGGCGACGCTGCAACCTGCACATGCACGCCGTGCACGGTCAGCGCTTCGAGTTTGCTGCCATTGGTGAGTCGGCTGTAGAACGCGAGATCGGCGCGCAGTCCGGAAATTTCTTCCTGACGATCTTTCAGGTTTTGCTGCAGGTCGCCATAGGCGGCGCGCGCGACTTGTTCGGAGCGTTCGAGCACGGCGATGCGTTGCAAAAGCGCGTCTTCGTCCTTGCGCGCGCGATTGATTTCGGCGCGATCGACGAGATTCGCGGTCTGTTGTGTCAACAGCAACGCAGCGCCGATCGAGGCGAACCATGCCAGCGCAACGAGAATGATCATCGGCCAGCGACGCTTCTTGTGCAGCGCTCGCACCACGAGCGCCGGCGGCGGTTGGACATTGACCATGCGACACGCGCGAGTAGCGCCAGGAACTCCGCGTTATAGCTGCGCGCGACGGTGAGCGCAAGCGCGTGCGTCACACTCCGGCGTTTATACTGAGAATGATTTTTCGATCGCCGGATTTTCAATCCAAGGATACGAACATGGCGTTGTTGTGGCTCAAGGCGTTTCACATCGTGTTCGTGGTGACGTGGTTCGCCGGCCTGTTCTATCTGCCGCGCTTATTCGTTTATCACGCCGAAACGAACGAACCGGCGATGCGCGCGCAACTGAAGATCATGGAACGCCGATTGATGATGATCACGCATGTCGGCGGCGCGCTGGCGCTTGTGTTCGGCGTCGCGACGTTGGTGCAGGTCCCGGGTTATCTGCAGCAGGGCTGGCTGCACGCCAAACTGGCGCTGGTGGTTTGCCTGATCGCGTATCACGTCTATCTGGTGCGGCTGAAGAACGCATTCGCGCAAGATCGCACGCTCCATTCTTCGCGCTGGTTGCGCCTGTTCAACGAGGTGCCGGCGTTGCTGCTCGTCGCGATCGTCATTCTCGTCGTGGTCAAGCCGACGATGTAGCCGTCCGTCGGGTGTTAAATCCTCTCGGTCCAATCGGTTGACGAACAAACCTCGCGTCTTGTGGAAGCACGCCCGATCGCACTGGTATAGTGCCGCAAGTCCGGGGTTTGCATGCAAAAAAACGACGAAACACAGCAGGCAGCAGAGCTGCGACGCGCATTCCTGCGCCACTTGCCGAAACGTCTGGAGACGTTGCGCAAGCGCGGCTATCGCTTGTGCACCCAAGGCTGGGACATCAATGCGCTGAGTCTGTTGTTCCGTGAGATCCAAACGCTCGCGGGCACGTGCGGACGCTACGGCCTGCTCGATCTTTCCGAACATCTATTCGCGCTGGAAGGTTTGCTCACGCCGTTCGTCGAGCAAGTCTCGATTCCGAACAATTCGCAGATGGAAACGTTCGGCGCACAATTGCGCGCGCTTGAGCCGCTCATCGTGCGTCACGAACAACAATACGGCGAAACGACGTCGACCCAGGCCGCCGCCGCGCTGACCGCCGCGCCCGTCACGAGCGGAACGTTCGCGTTGCAGGTCGTTCCGCCGCCGGAATACTGGAAACGATTCACGCCGATCGCGCCGTCGAGCGACGCGCCGAAACGCACGGTGCCTGCGCCGGAACCGCCGCGTGAACCCACGCCCTTCGCGCCGGCGCCGACCATTGCGCCAATCAGTGCACCGGCCGCTGTCGCACCGGTGCAGGGCGAAACGACGGCGGCCTCGGTCGAAGCAGGCGAGCGCCGCAAAGTGTTCCATCTGAGCGACGGCAATCCGCTGGCATGCGAGGTCGATCAGAAAATCGAAGCGGCGGGATACGAACTGACGCTCGTCGATAGCGTCAGTGAACTAAAAGAAGTGCTCGGCGCGCTTGCGCCGCATCTGGTCATTGTCGACGCGCCGTTTCAGGATTCGCTCGAAACGATCGGCGACATGATCAAGGTGGCGCGCACGCGACTCGGCCGGCGTTTGAGCCTGCTCACGTTCTCGCATTCGGCCGAATTGCCGATCCGCCTGCGGGCGATGCGCGCGGGCGCCGACAGTTTCATTCCGCTGCCGGCGCAATCCGGCGATGTGATGGACCGCATTTCAGAATTGCTCGATGTCGAGAGTTCCGATCCGTATCGCGTGCTCATCGTCGAAGACGACCGCGCGCAGGCGATTTTCGCCGAATCGATTCTGCGCAAAGCCGGCATGAGCACGAATGCGGTCACCGATCCGCTTGCCGCACTCGATCAGCTCGAGAATTTTCATCCTGAATTGATCCTGATGGATCTGTACATGCCGAATTGTTCGGGCATGGAACTGACCGCGATCATTCGCGAGCGCGAAGCGTTCATCAATACGCCGATCGTTTTTCTTTCCGGCGAGCAGAACCAGGAAATGCATTTCGAAGCGTTGAACGCGGGCGGCGACGATTTCCTGTCCAAACCCATTCGTCCGAAGCATCTGATTTCCGCAGTGACCAATCGCGTGCGCCGCGCACGTTCGATGGGCCGCCGCGCGATGGCGCAGAATCCGCGCGATCCAGTCACCGGTTTATACGATCGCGCGTTCGTGCTCGATCGGCTCAATGCGAAGCTCGCGGCGGAAGATCCTGCATCGCAAGGCGGCGGGTTGCTGTACGTCGTCATCGACGGGGCGGGACAAATCCGCGAGCGCGTCGGACTCACGATTTTCGAAGCGTTGCTCAATCAGGTCGGCGCATTCATCACGGCGCACATCGACGAGAAAGATCCGGTTGCGCGTTACGGCGACACGAGTTTCGCGTTGCTCGCCAGCGGCGGCGACGAAGACGCGCTGATCGGCATCGCCAGCGATCTGCGCGACCGCATCGCGCGCGAAGTGTTCGAGCACGAAGGCAAGACGCTCACGGTGAGTCTCGCCATTGGCATCTGCCCGTTTGCCGCGGGTTTGGGCGACGCGAGCGCGATGCTTAACGCGGCCGAACGCGCAATGACGGACGCGCGCGCTGTGGGCTCGGATCAGACGCGCATCGGCGTATTCCATCCGACGCGGCCGAAATCGAGTACCGACGCACAGCAAACGCTTACGCAACTTATCCGCGACGCGTTGAAGTCGGAAGATTTCCAATTGCTGTTCCAACCCATTGTGGCGTTGCAGGGCGACAGCGAGGAAGCATTTCAGGCGCTGTTGCGCCTGCGCGGGCCGGACGGGAAATTGTATACCGCTGCCGAAATCCTGCCGCTGGCCGAACGCGAAGGGCTGTCGGCTGAAGTCGATCGCTGGGTGGTGTCGCGTTGTCTGCTCGTCATGGCCGAGCGGCAACGGCAGATGCGTCCGGTGCGGCTGTTCGTCAGTCAGTCGATGGAAGCGGCGCTCGATTCCTCGCGCACGGGCTGGCTGCGTCAGATGCTCGAGACGCGCCGTTTGTCCGGCGAAATGCTCGTACTCGAATTCAAATTGCAGGAAGTACTGGCGCACCTCAATGATTTCGTTTCGTTCGCGAAAGCGATCGCTGATCTCGGCGTATCGATGTCGATTTCCACATTCGACGTCAAAGAGAATTCGCTGCAGCTTTTGGAACGCTTCAAGAGCGCGTACATCAAGCTCGCCACGCGTTACGCTGGCGCGAATCTGCGCGACAACGCAATTCGCGACGAACTGCGCACGATCGTCAATACCGCGCATCAACATGGCACGAAGGTGATCGCGTCTCGCATCGAGGATGCGCAAAGCGCATCGCAATTGTGGAACATCGGCATCGATTTCCTGCAAGGCGACTTCGTGCAGCAAGCCGGTCAGGATCTGGTGTTCGATTTCAATGCCACGACGGCCTGACGTGCGCGCCGAGGACACCACCACGCTGCAGCGCGCCGCACCGTGGATCGTGCGCGGCAGTATTGCGATCGTCGCGGCGGTGGGTCTATGCGCGCCGTTCGTCTTGCAGCCGCAGGAAGCGGTGTGGATATCGCCGGGATTGATCATCGCCGCGCTTGGCGGCTGGCTTGGTTGGCGAGCGTACGCGTCGATTCGTCATTCGACGCTGCCTGTCGCGACCGCAACGACTATCACTCCACGCTTCGCAGAACCCGTCGCCGCTGCGCCGACGCCTGCCTTGATCGAGATGCAGGCCGAACTCGACAAGCTTCGCAGCCTGCAGCGCGAGCTCATGCAGGCCAAGCAGGACGCCGAAGCGGCGATGATGGCCAAGAGCGAATTCCTGGCGACGATGAGTCACGAGATTCGCACGCCGCTCAACGGCATCATTCCACTGCTCGACATCGTGCTGTCGACGAAGCTCAATCCGGATCAGAAAGATTATCTGCAGACCGCGTACAAATCGGCGCGCGAACTTTTGCGCATCGTCGACGACATTCTGGACTACTCGAAGATCGAGGCGAAAAAACTCGAACTCGAAGTCGTCGGACTCAACTTGCGCGAAGTCGTCGATTCCGTACATCGTCTGCTGGAAAAGAGCGCGGAAGCGAAATCGCTGACATTCAACGTGACCATCGAACCGAGCGTACGCCTGGCCGTGCGTGGCGATCCGGTGCGTTTGCGCCAGGTTCTGACGAACCTCGTCAGCAACGCCATCAAGTTCACGCAGCGCGGCTCTGTCGCGATTCACATCAGCAAACGCGGCGAAACGCGTACGCATTTCGAAATCCTGTTCGCTGTGAAGGACACCGGCATCGGCATTGCGCCGGAAGCGGCGACGAAACTTTTTCAGCCGTTCTCGCAGGCCGATGCATCGACCACGCGCATGCACGGCGGTACGGGTCTCGGCTTGGTCATCTGCAAACGCATCGTCGACCTGATGGGTGGCAAGATCGGCGCGCGATCTGAACTCGGCAAAGGTTCGCTGTTTTGGTTCAGCGTTCCGATGCAGAAAGCGCTCGGTGATGTCGCCGCGCATCGCCGCGACATCCATGGCGCACGCACCCTGGTGCTCACGAGTGACGCCGCGTGCGTGCGTCGTCTCGGCAGCTACTTCGCCGCGTGGGGCGTGACGTTCCTGCAGAGCGCGGCGCCGGCCGATGCGCTCAACAAGATTCGCTCAGCGGCGAGCATGGGCGATAGCTGGGCCTACGATTTCCTGATCATCGACGGCAACGCAATGCCCGGCGCTGGGGCGCTCGGATTGGTTCGCAACGTTTTGCGCGATCCCGCGCTTAATCGCGTGCAGTTCTTATATCTGCAAGGCGATGAAGTTCCCTCGTCGGAATTGAACGGCGAACCGAGGTTTGCAGCGATTCCGCGCCAGTTCGGCGAAGGCGAGTTGCGCGCGTCGATGCTGCGCCTGCTCGGCGTCGGAGAACCTGCGGCGACGGCGAGTCTCGTCGTGCCGATCTCGAACGACATCGGCACGTCCAGCGTGCAGATCGAAACGCCGAAAGCGGAATCGACGCCGGTCGGCGGGCACGTACTGCTGGTCGAAGACAATGCAGTCAATCGCCAGGTCGCGCAGCGTTTGCTGTCGCTGATCGGCATCAGCTATGAAATCGCCGAGAACGGAAAGGAAGCGCTCGATGCGATCGCGGCGCGCCCGTTCGATGGTGTGCTGATGGATTGCCAGATGCCGGTGATGGACGGCTATACGGCTACACGCATTCAGCGCCAGAACGAGGGGCAATCGGCCAAGCACATCCCGATCATCGCGATGACCGCCAACGCGATGGCGGGCGACCGCGAAAAATGCCTGAAGGCGGGAATGGACGAATATTTGTCCAAACCGCTGAACCGCGCTTTGCTGGAACAGACGTTGCGCAAATGGCTGCCTGCCGGTGCGAAGTCGCGGCCTATCGCGCCGCCACCGCGCGCCGCGGTGGTACCGCCGGTTGCGCCGATTCCCCCATCGGCCATCGGACCGTCCGTCATCACGGGGCAAACACCGTCGCTGGTGCTGGACACGGATGTGATTCGCGACCTGGTCGAAGTGATGGGCGGTGAATTCACCGATCTCGTGCGCGTGTATCTCGAAGACACGCCGAAAGCGATCACGGCGCTCGAACAGGCTGCGTCGCGCAGCAATGTCGAAGGCCTAATCGCGCCATCGCATTCGCTCAAATCGACCAGCGCCAATCTCGGCGCGATGGGATTGTCCGAGCTGGCCAAGCGGGTCGAGCACGGCGCACGGGCAGGCACGCTGACGGCGAACGAGGCGCCGATTCTCGTCGCGGAAATCAAGCGCGGTTTCCAGCGCGTCACGCATGAACTCAACGCGCTGCTCACGCGCAGCGCGTTGTAGTCAAAATTACTTTTCGATTTTGGTGAGCAGGTAGTTCTCGATACTGATCTCGTTGATCACGCCGAGCTGCGTTTCGAGCCAGTCGATGTGTTCTTCTTCCGATTCGAGAATCTCGACGAAAAGTTCGCGACTGACGTAATCCTTGATCGATTCGCAATACGTGATCGCGTCCTTCAAATCCGGATGTGCAATCAATTCGAGTTTCAGATCGCACTCGATCGCTTCCTTCGGATGCTCACCAATCAGCAATTTGCCGAGCGCCTGCAGGTTCGGCAATCCTTCGAGAAAAAGAATTCGCTCGATCAGCTTGTCGGCATGCTTCATCTCATCGATCGATTCCTTGTATTCGTGTTCGGCAAGTTCCTTGTAGCCCCAATGCCGATACATCTTCGAATGCAGGAAATACTGATTGATCGCGGTGAGTTCGTTGAACAGCACCTTGTTGAGATGACGGATAACTTCCGCGTCGCCTTTCATGCGCTCGATTCCGATTGCGAAACAGGGCAGCGACTATACCGCGCTGATGCGCGAGCCGACGAAATGAGAATCGTTGTAAGAGACGCTCGCCGTCAGGCGGCAGCAAACAGCGGCAGTGGAAACGCGACGCGTCCGTGTTCCTCGTTGAGGATCTTTTCCGCGTAATCGGCGCAACCGCCGCATGTGCTCGCGCAACCGGTGCGACGCGTCAGCTCGGCGAGGTGTCGCACGCCTTCGGCGGCGGCCTGGCGAACCGCACGTTCCGTAACTCCATTGCAGATGCAGACGTACATGCACATTGGCCTCTGTCAGGCCACTTATTTAATTGCAAATGAGAATGATTGTCAACAGCGCTTACACACGACTCAATATGCCATTAACCCGCCGATTCGATGGCGCGGAGCGCTTCGGCAAGCGGCGCCAAATGCCGCAGCGCGCGTTCGTAGACCTCACGCTTGAACGCCACCACATGCGTCATCGGATACCAGAAATCGACCCAACGCCAGAGATCGAACTCGGGCGTGTCGTGGGCGTCGAGGCACACGTGCGATTCATTGCCAAGAAAACGCAGCAGAAACCAAACCTGCTTCTGGCCAATGCAAAGCGGACGTTGTTTCTGACGCAAATAGCGTCTCGGCAATTTATAGCGCAGCCATCCGGGCGTCGCGCCCAGCACTTCGACATGCTCAGGTTTCAGGCCAGTTTCTTCATGGAGCTCGCGGTACATGGCTTCGAGCGGCGTTTCGTCGCTGCGCATTCCGCCCTGCGGGAACTGCCAACCGTCGCGATAGGCGCGCCGCGCCCAGAAGACGCTGCCATCTGTTCGCATCAAGATGATGCCGACGTTAGGCCGATAGCCATCCGGATCGATCACGGTGGTGCTCCAAAACTCTGTTCCGATTCAACCATAGCCGGCGCGGGCGGATCAACTTGAAATTGTGCGACGCGCCATTTACGCAACGGCGTGTGACCGTTACACTAGATCGCTCGATTTTCCGCTTATTTGGCTATGTAGCTCAGCCGGTTAGAGCACAGCACTCATAATGCTGGGGTCGGTGGTTCGAGTCCACCCATAGCCACCACGGGCGCGAGCTCGACCCGTAGTCCTTGAATATATGGACATTTTCAAAGTCTTCCAGATCGAAGCGGCGCATCGGCTACCAAACGTTCCCGTTGGGCACAAATGCGCGCGCCTGCATGGGCATTCGTTTCGCATCGAAATCCACGTAACGGGCGAACCGCAGCCACACACCGGGTGGGTGATGGATTTCGCCGACGTAAAAATAGCTTTCGCACCGATCTTCGATGAGATCGATCATCACTGCCTCAATGACGTCGTCGGACTCGAAAATCCTACCAGCGAGCAGTTGGCGATCTGGATATGGGCTCGCCTCAAGCCAGCGCTCGACGGGCTGAGCAAGGTCGTCATCCACGAAACGTGCACGTCGGGATGCGTCTATACCGGCCTTAAAGCACTGCCGCATAAAGGGCGGAAAAGAAAATTTCGCGCCGCATCGACTATCAAAAAAAGCTAACAATATCCTAATATTAGCCGGCATTGGACGATTTAGAAGTGCGATGTTGCATCGCACCAAAAAATAGGTATAATAGCCCTCACACATTCACTACTATTTTCGAGGGCAAAACAATGTACGAACAGCTCAATACTCAGTTCCTCGCGTTCGGCAAAAGCTTTGCCGACAACGCGTTCAAGGCCCAGAGCCTCGCCGCCGAAGGCTTCGAGCGCATCACCGACCTGCACCTCAAGACGCTGGAAAATCGCGTCAACGCGACGGTCGAATTCTGGTCGGAAGCCGCCGAAGTGCGCGATTTCGACGCGCTGAAGGCTTTCTGGCCGAAGAGCGTCAACCTGGTGAAAGAAACCAGCGAGAAGTTGTATGCGAACGGCCAGGAAATGTTCGGCGTCAGCCTCAAGACCGCCGAAGCGCTGGGCCAGCTCGCCAAGGGTAACCTCGAGATCGCCAGCGACAACTTCAACAAGCAGGTCAACAACGTGAAGAAGGCCGCCTCGGCGACCAAGTAATCCCCACAGGGTAAGCAGCCGCGCGGCCTCGTGCCGCGCCTGCCGAACGCTGCGACATCCCCCTCCCCTTCGTCGCAGCGTATCTAGCCGGATGAATTTCATCCGGCTTTTTTTTTGCCTGAAACTTTCAGCATCTCCCATTCGAGACTTCGAGCCGTCCGGCTTTCCGGTGTACGCTTGCGTCATGTCGAAAACGTTTTCAGCGGCGACCACGCGGCCATGCCCAGTTTGATCGTCACCTCCGGCGTTCTCGCCGGACAAGTCTTCAGTTTCTCGGACATGGCCGTGATCGGCCGCGGGCAATTTTCCGAAGTCAGGCTCAACGATCCGACCGTCTCGCGGCGGCACGCGATCATCCGCCGCGACGGCGAAGACTACGAGTTGCGCGATCAGGACAGCGCCAACGGTACGTTCTATCGCGGCGAGAAATTGTCGAAAGCCATTCCGATCGCGGATGGCGATGAATTGCAATTCGGCGAGATCAAAGCGGTGTTTCGGATCGCCTCGAGCGAGCAGCCGTCGCTGGCACCGCTTTCCGTGCCGAACACGAGCTCGACCGGTTCGCGTCCGGTGTTCGATGCCGACGTCGCCAAAGCACAGCGTAATTTGCAGCCGACCGGCCTGCGCGAAATGCTCGCGCGCCTGAAGTTGTATTCCGACATCGGTGCGCAAGCGCGACAGAAAATTGATTTGCGCCAACAACTCGAAAATATTTTGGGTGCGATAAAAAGCGCTTTCCCGCAACTCACGCGCGCGTCGATTTTCGCGCCGACGACGGGTTCCGAACATCTGGCGCTCTTGGCTGACCGCACGTCGAAATCCGACTCGGTGCCATTCGGAGAAATCGAAGCATTCCTGCTCGAATCGCTTCGACGCGAACAAGGCTTGATGGTCAACGATCCCGAAGGTCGCGAAGCCATCGCGACGCGTCTGCGTGCCGATATCGTACCCGCCGCGCTCGCTGGAATTCCATTGCGGCTCGGTGACGACATGCTCGGAGTTCTGTATCTGGAAAGCGCGCTCATCGAAAACGCGTGGCGCGCGGGCGACCAGGAATTTTTCGTCGGCGTCGCCGGACAACTCACGTGGCTGCTCGCCAGCGTGCAGGGACAATCGGCCGAACGCGCTGTCGAAGCGCATGACTTGGCGCTCGCGCGCCGCATCCAACAGCGCTTTCTGCCCCAGTCGCCGCCAAAGATGCCGGGCTATCGCATCGCCGACAGCTACGCGGCCGCGCGCGTCATCGGCGGCGACTATTACGATTTCTTTGAATTTCGCGACGGCAAGCAGGGCTTCGTTATCGCCGATGTTTCGGGCAAAGCGGTGTCCGGCGCACTGTACATGGCGCGGCTTAGCGTGCAGGTGCGATTACTCGCACACCAAGTCGCCACGCCTGCTGACCTACCAGATGGTCGGATTTCTGAAACGCCGCGAGAACGAGGACTACTAC
>CAZZYA010000025.1:0-2178 GCA_964658115.1 uncultured Rudaea sp.
ACCAGCAGCACGCCGACCACGAGCACTCCGACAATGGCGGTGAGATCCTGCAAATGCTGACGATCGATCAAGATGAGCTTGACGATGACGACGCCCATCAGCACGCCGCCGCCGATCCAGACCGCGCGCGAGCCGCGTTGTTTGCCGAGCAGCATCGCCGCGATACCGGCGACGGTCCATACGATCGACAAGGCCGCCTGCGCCAGCGGTGAACGCTGCAGCGCCTCGGTCCAGGGCACACCGCCGAAGAAGTGCACGCAGCGCAGCGTGATCGCCGTGAGAAGAAAAAATCCGGCGATGGAAAGTGCGCGAGCACGCGTTTCGGAACTGGTGATCGCGCGGCCGTCCGCTTGCGCCTGCCGATACCAGAGCAGAAGCAGCAACAGGAAACCGACTTGCGGCAATTCGAGCGGATTCACCAGCGGCACGTACGGCAACGGCGACGGATCGCCTTCGACGAACAAACCCGCGAACCAGGCCAGCGCGAGGATACCGGCGGACATGCACAGCGTTAGATAACGGCGGCTCTCCGCGGCAGAGGAATCCGGCCAGCGGACGAGCGCATTGCGGCGCAGAACGAGCCAGAAAAATAGCGTCGTCGGCGCCAGCGCCGCGAGCACATTCCACAGCGGAGAAACGTGCAGATGATGTTCGAACGCGCAAGCGAGCTCGACGCTGACGACGAGATCGACAATCCACACGAACAGCGATTGCGCGATGTCGAGTTGCGCGTGGCGCTGCAGCGACAACACGCGCATCGCGAACATCGTCGACGCGAGCCATAGCAACCACGCGCCAGCCGCCCAGTTTTCCAGCGGACCGCCATTGTCGATCGCCGTGAGCAGCACGAGCGGAACGGCGGCGACCAGGGAAACGAGCGTCGGCCACGCGGCTTCTACCCAGTCCATGCGTCGATACGCGAACGCGCCGAATGCCGAGGTGATCGCGATAACGGCCAACGCGAAACTCGAAGCGCGGTGCGCGGGAGCGAATCGGTCGATGTCGCGCCCGCAAGCGACCCACCACCAACCCCACGTCCACAGCAGGAACGCGGTCGCGAGCGGTGTGCGACGGTTGGCGCGGAACACAAGCCACGCGCTGACTCCGCCGCCGAGCGCGATCAGAATTGCGCTGAAAAACTGGCCGTTGAGGATCGGCGTGGGATCGGTCGGTATGTCGAAGCCATAAACGAAAGCAAGGCCGGCTGCGGCTTGCATCGCATAGCCGATCCAACGCGGCAGTTTTCGTTGCTGACGCAAGCCGAGCCAAACGAGCGCCGCGCCTTCGAGCGCCCATGCGCAGGCGGTCGCGCGCGCGGACAACGCGAGCGGAATTGCCAGCGTGGCGAATCCGAGCGCGAGCAGCGCGTGGGACAGGCCGAGCAGGCGCAAACCGAGTCGGCGCAACTCCAGCGCGGCGAGCGCGATGTAGACGGCCCCGGCCACGAGTGCGCTCCACGCCAGCGGCATGCGCCCGCCGTCGAGCAGCGCGGCCTGCAACGGAAACGCGGCCAGCGGCGTGCCGAAGACGAGCGTGGAATCGATCAGGTCGCGCTGCGAGAACTCGCGGCGCCGCGCGTAAAAAACCGGTATACAAAGATAAAAAGCAAAAAATAACAGAAGAAACGGTTCGGTCGTCGCGAACATTTCCGGCCGGTATTGCAGCACGCCCCACGCCGTGCCGATGCCGAAGGTGAACACGAAACCGAGCACATTCAGGGCACGCCACGGCCGCATCCACGCGACCATGAAAATCATCGCGTTGAGTATCGCGTAATAGCCGAACAGAACGACGTGATTGCCTTGACCGCTCGACGCGAGAATCGGCGCGAGAAAACCCGCGATGACCGCAAGGATCGCGAGCGCGGGTGATTCCTGCGCGACAGCGAGCACGCCGGCGCCGGCCACGATCACGATCAGCAGCGCGAACGCTGGAGCGGGCGGCAACAGCGCGTAGATGCGAAAGGCCGCGTACACCGTCAGCACGAGGATGCCGATAGCGCCACCTTGCAGACTCAACGCGAACGCGCGATGCGTTTCCCGTTTGCGCCAGGCGAAACCGAGCGCGGCGAACGACCAGCTCCATACCGGCCAACGCTCCGTGCGTCGCGCCGGCGCATCGGCGGCGCCGCGAACCGAGGCGGCGGCCGCTGGCTCGACCTCCGGGCGCCAGGCGACG
>CAZZYA010000025.1:2188-22688 GCA_964658115.1 uncultured Rudaea sp.
ACGAGCCGCAGTTCGATCGGCACGCGCAGCCAGCCGGCATCGGCGGCGTACTTGAGCAGCGCGGCGACACCGAGGAACAGCACAAGCACGCCGACTTTGACGGGCACGTTGCCTTCGGTGAACCAGCGTTTGACGCGTGCGACGGCAATGGCGACGGGATCGGGTGTCGGCGCGACAACGACAGGCGGCGGCGCTGCGATGGTCGCTTGTGGCGCAGGCGGTGGCGCTGCGTCGACGATCGGCGCGGGCGTTGCGCGCGGCGGTTCCGCAGTGGGGATTGGCGCGGGCCTGAGGCTTTCGAGCGGGATACGTAGCGCAGCCGGTTCGATCGGCGCGACGAGAGGTTCATCTTTGCGAAGTTTCGCAAGTTCGCTTTCAAGATGGTCGATGCGCTCGGCCGCGCGGCGCCATCGGCTGGTGAGCCAACCGACGCAGGCGCCGAAAAAAGCGGCCGTGAATGTAGTTCGTCCGTTGTCGGCCGCGCCGCACAGCCACGCGCTCACCACGGTGAACACGAGCATCCAGACAAATGTCACGGTTCCTCTCCCGACGAGCCCCGGAATCAGTATACCGACGGCGTGTTAGGCGGGCGTGTCTTGAACCGTTTGTGTACCCACAGGTATTGCGCGGGCGCTTCGCGCACCATCCTTTCGATGTAAGTGTTCACGCGCGCGGTGTCGGCGACGGCGTCGTCCGTAGGAAAGTTATCGAGCGGCGCTTCGAGGCGCAGCGCATAGCCGCCATCGTCGAGGCGTTTGTGGAAAAAGGGAATTACGGCGGCACCGGACAAGCGTGCGAGATGATGCGTCGCGGTGATCGTCGATGCCTGGATGCCGAAAAAGGGGACGAACACGCTGTCTTTCCCGCGCATGTCCTGATCGGGCGCGTACCACACCGTGCCGCCGCGTTTGAGGTATTTCACGGTCGCGCGCAGTTCCTCCTTGGTGAACATGCCGTCGCCGTAGGTCAGTCTGCGGTGCAGCGTGAACCAGTCGAGTGCGTCGTTGTCCATCACGCGATACATGCCGGTGATGGCGATGTGTTGCGAAACAAGACGCGACGACAATTCCAGATGCGAGAAATGCGCGCCGACGAGCAATACGCCACGCCGTTCGGCGCGGCAACATTCGAGATGCTCGAGACCTTCGAGCGTGCTCGGCACGCGTGCGAATGCGCGATCGCTCGACATCCAGGTCAATCCGCTTTCGGCGACCATCAAGCCGAGATCGGCGAGTGCGCCTTCAAGCAGTCGCTCGCGTTCCTCGATGGATTTTTCCGGAAAACACAATTCGAGATTGCGCCGCGCGATGCGTCGCCGGCTGCCGGGCAAGCGTCGCGTGAAGCGTCCGAGGAAACGTCCGAAGCCCAACTGCGCGCGGTACGGCATTCGCGACAGCAGCCACATGACGCCGAGCAGCAGCCACGTCGGCCACCATTTCGGCCACAGCAGACGTTTTGGAAACGGTGGCGAAATCATCCGCGCACTTTAGCAGTTATGGCCTTTTTTTCGGCGAGGCGACGCGGAGCGGTCGGCTATACTTTGCGGCCTTTCATCGCGTCGAATTATGCGTCTGCGCCGGCTGATCTATACCGTCATCATGTACCTGCTGATACCGCTGATCCTGTATCGGCTCGCGGTGCGTGGACTGCGTTATCGCGAGTACTTCGGACGCTGGCGCGAGCGGTTTGGTTTCTTTCCCGATCCGCACATCCGCGACAGCATTTGGGTGCACGCGGTGTCGATGGGCGAAGTGAACGCGGCGCTGCCGCTGATCGATGCGTTGATGCAGCGTCATCAGCACACACCGTTCGTCATCACGACGGTGACGCCAACCGGGTCCGAACGCGTGCGCCGCGTGTATGGCGATCGGGTGTTCAACGTTTATTTGCCGTACGACTTGCCGGCTTCGATCCGCCGTTTCCTCAAACGCGTTCGGCCGCGCGTGAGTGTGGTGATGGAAACCGAAATCTGGCCGAACTTGTTTCTCGAATGTCAGGAGCGCGACATTCCGCTGATTCTCGCCAACGCGCGGTTGTCGGAAAAAAGTTTCAAGGGTTACGGACCGATTCGCCCGCTCGTCAACGAAGCGGTGGCGAGCGTGCGCTTCGTCGCCGCGCAATCGGTGACGGATGCGGGACGTCTGCACGAACTCGGCGCGCGCGACGAACGCCTGGGTGTCGTCGGCAATCTGAAATACGACATGACCGTGCCGTCGGACATGCCCGAACAAGCGCAGGCGATCCGCTCGAACTGGGGTGCGCGTCGGCCAGTGTGGATCGCGGCGAGCACGCACGACGGCGAGGAATTGCCGGTGCTCAAGGCGCACGCGGAAGTGTTGCGCCAGTTTCCTGACGCGTTGCTGCTGATCGCGCCGCGGCATCCGGAACGTTTCAAGCCGGTCGCACTCGCTTGCCGTAGTTTCGGTTTCGTCACGCGCACGCGCAGCGAGGATGGAACGGGTGCATCGGACACGCAATGCTTCGTCGTCGATACGTTGGGCGAATTGTTGCGTTTCTATGCGACGGCCGATGTGGCTTTCGTCGGCGGTAGTTTGGTGCCGATCGGTGGACACAACGTGCTCGAGCCCGCGGCGCTCGCGGTGCCGATCATAGTCGGCTCGAAGACGTTCAACTTTGCCGACATCACCGCGTCGTTGCTCGATGCTGGCGCGGCCGTGCAGATTTTCGATGGCGACGAACTCGGACGCGCGGTGATCCGTCTGCTGGCGGACAACGATCGGCGCCAGCAAGTCGGACGCGCGGCGCGTACGGCGTTCGAGCAGGAGCAGGGCGGCGTGATGCGCACGGTCGCCATCATCGAAAGCGAGATGAGCGGCGAATCGCGCGCCAGCGAGTCGTCTCAGTAAAGCAGATCCAGGATCACGGCCTTGGCGACGGCCTGCGTCTTGTTCACCGCCTCGAGTTTTTCCAGAACCATGGTGATGTGGAAATTCACTGTGCGCGAGGAAATGCCGAGGATCATGCCGATCTCATCGGAGGTTTTGCCGAATGCGGTCCAGCGCAGAACTTCGCGTTCGCGCTGCGTGAGCACGGGCATCACGGCCGGCGCGTTCTTCTGCGCAATCAGGTTTTCGACCACGCCGTTTGCTGCATGCGACAGCCACACGAGTTTGGCTTCGCAATCGGCCAGTTCGTCCGAGGTGAGTTCCTCGGCCGATCGCGCGAGCGAGATGACACCAAGTTCGCCGTGACGGCCGTGTACGGCGATTGTCCAGCCGTGGCGCACGCCGTGAGCGCGCGCGTCTTCCCAGAAGCCGCGCTGCTGCTTGAAGAGCTCCTCGTTCCATATCACCGGCACCGGACTGCGCAGGGTGGCGTCGATGACCGGATCGATGACGAGGTAGTTATGTCCTAAATAGTGGCTTTGCCAGCGTTCGGGATAGGTCGTCCACCAGTATTCCTGCGGAGCAGTCCCTATCAGCGGTGCGCGTACGCCGAAAGAACAGTACTCGAACCCCAACTGACGCGTGATGGCGGCGAGCTGCTCGAATACCTGCCCCTCCGAGTTGACCGAGTCGGTGAGCCGGTGGATGTATTCTTCCCGCCAGTTGGACATGTGCGTCGCAGCTTCGACCTTTGGTTCACGCAATCGGCTTGTCACATTTTACAGTTGGATTTATCTCAAACCGTTCGATAATCGATCAACCAAAACCCTCAGGGTCTTTCGCGTGTATAGCATCCCGAGTCCGAACTCGCTGTTGCCGCCGCTGGAATATTCCAACAACGGGTATATCCGTATCACGTATCCGCAATTTTGCACATTGCGTTTCCCGAAACGTCTGTCGATCGAAGACGACGACGTGCGACGCGAATTGATCGATCAAGCGGTGCCTGCCTTCTGCGCAGGATATTGCGATTGGGTCGACGACACGACCGCAGTGCAGGTCAGCGTCGGCTGGGCGTGGTTCATCACCGACGATTCGGCGACGCAACAGCTGGCTCCGGGCGGATTCTGCAGCAATGTCATGTTCATCTCCCTTGAAGGCGTCGATCTCGGCGTGGCCAAGACCAACGAACTGCTCGAAAACTGGCTGGCCGGAATTTCCTGGCAGGCATTCACCGGATTTGACGAGGTCGGCAACGTTAAATTAAGCGGTCAGGCGCTGCATTAAAAGTGCCACGGATTCGTGCACGCGCTGCGGTGCAGGATGACACAAAGCGATCTGTCTGCGGACAGGCGGCTCTAGTTAACTGTCAACTCTTACAGTTACCGCCAGCGTGATGTCCTCTTCCAATACGTCCACGGCAAAAGGGGGCCGTGGATATGTTGACGATCGAAATTGGCAAGCAGGAGCAGTTGCAGGTAGGCGTGGAAGCCGAACTCGCAGCGTACCGGTACAAGGTTTTCGTCGAGCATCTGGGTTGGGATCTGCCGATTGCGCAGATCGGCGCCGAACGCGATCAGTTCGATCGGCCGGATACGCTCTATGTCGTGGCGAAGGATCGCGTCGACCGCATTTGCGGCTGCGCGCGGCTCCTGCCGACGGATGAGCCGTACTTGCTCGGCACGGTGTTTCCGCAATTGATGGGCAATCAGGCATTGCCCGCATCGGCGGACATCTGGGAACTTTCGCGCTACACGACGCAGCTCGTCGACGGCGAAGTCACCACGCGCGAGGAGGCCGCCGAACGGTTTCGCGCGTTGTTGCGAGCGGTGTGCGAAACGGCGTTGGCCGGCGGCGCAAAGCGGTTGATCACGTTCAGCTACGCCGGCGTCGAACGCATCGCGCGCAATTTCGGAATTCATGTGCATCGTGTCGGTCCATCGCATTTGATCGACGGCAGACCGGTCGTTGCGTTCTGGATCGAACTCGACGAACAGACCTTCAGCGCATTCGATGCGCGCGCCCAAGCCGGTGTCGCACATTGACGGAATTTGTCAGTCGCGGAAAAGAAAAAGGGCGCATCGAGCGCCCTCCGTCTTGCATACGCGTGCGTACGTAGCGCTGCCTCATTCGAGCAAGGCGTTTACCGCTTCGATGTCCTTGGCCTCGAGGATGCCGGCGGAATCCTTCAGTTGCAGGCCGCTCAGCACGAACTGATGGCGCGCTTGCGAATACGCACTCTGCGCATTGAGCAGCGTGCTTTGGCTGGTCAGCACGTCGAGAATTGTTTTTGTGCCGACCTCGAAACCGGCTTGCGTCGCATCGAGGCCACTCTGCGCGGAAACGACCGCCTGACGCGTCGCTTCGACTTCGCTGATGCCCGCGATCACCGCGCGATACGAGTTGCGCGTGTTGGCGAACACCGTGCGACGCGTGAGTTCGAGGTTGTCTTGCGCGGTATCGCGCTGGAACGCCGCCTGGCGTGTCTGCGCGGTGACAAGACCGCCACTGAAGATCGGCACGGCCAGTGTCACGCCGATGGTGGTGTCGCCGAGCAGACCATTGGTGTGGAACGTACCGGAATCGCTGTAACCCGGAATCACCGAGCGCGTCGTTCCCCATGAAGGCGTATCGGTGCGCACAACCGATGCCGACAACGTCGGATAGTGGCCGGCGCGAAACGCACCCACATTGTGTTCGGCCGCGGCGAGCGCATGCTGGCTCGACTGGATTTGCGGACTGCTGGTGTTGGCCAGGTCGACCCACGCCTGCACCTGATCGGGCTGCGGACGTTCCAGCGGAAGCTGCTCGCGCAATTTTTTCAGATCGCCGAAATCCTTGCCGGTAATCTGCACCAGCGATTCGCGTGCGGTGTCGACGGAATTCTGCGCCGTGATTACCTGCGCGACGGCCGCGTCGTGCTGCGCGCGGGCGACGTGCACGTCGGTGATCGCCGACAATCCGACTTCGTAGCGTTGCTCGGCCTGATCGAGCTGCTTGAGCAGCGACTTTTCGTTGAGCTGCGCGAATTTGAGCTGATCCTCGGCGGTAAGCACGCCGAAATAGGCGGTCGCCGTGCGCACGATCAGGTCTTGCAACGCGGTGCTGTAGTCGCTGTCGGAACTGGCCGCGGTTTCGCGCGCCTGACGCAGGCGTTCGATGTTGCCCCAGTTGAAGATCGACTGCGACAGGGTGCCTTGCGCCTGCCGGTCACGCGATTTGCTAACCGAATCGAACGGCAGCAGGACATAGTTGCCGACCGGATCCTGTTCGGTGGTTACCAGCTGCGGGCTAAGGTTGCGCGTGGTGTTGTCGTCATGCAGATAGGCAAGCGAGGCGGCGACTTGCGGCAACAGCGGCGCGCGCGCGATCGGCACGTCTTCGTCGGTCGCGTTCTTGTTCGACTCGGCGATCGCGAGTGTCGGATCGGACGAGCGCGCCTGCGTGTAGATCTGCATCAGGTCTTCCGCGCCGGCGGTATTCGCCAACGCCAGCGCAAACGGCAGCGCGGCAAGCAGGAATGGTTTATACATTTCTATTTTTCCCTTAATCCAAAATTCCGGTTCGAGACCGCTTGCGCGATTCGCGCCCAACGAGCTCGACTCAAAGCGAAAAACGCGCCGGCGGTTCGGCATGACGCAGGTATGGCAAATCGGTCTCGAACAGCGACAGCTCGCTCCACGTATCGGTGCCGCGCGAGAACAGCATCGCGCGCTGCGCCGGTGATTCGCCGATCAGCGCGATGATGCGCCCGCCCGGCCTCACGAAACCGCGCCACTGTGGCGGCAGATCGTAGGCCGCGCCAGTGACAACCATCACGTCGTACGCTTCGTTCGCTTTGAAGTCGCGGACGGCGTCGATGTTTTCAAGGGTGACGTTCCGCACATTCGCCGCGTGCAGCCGCAAGGTAGCGGCTTCGATGAAATCCGCGTTGATATCGAGACTGGTCACGTGCCCGGCGAGCCGCGCCAGGCATGCAGTGAAGAAACCCGCTCCGGTGCCGACTTCGAGCACGCTTTCTTCTTTCGTCGGCAGCGCGGCCTGCAGCAAACGTCCTTCGATGACCGGCCGCAGCATCACCTCATCGTGGCCGAGCGGCAGATCGACATCGGCAAACGCCAGATTCCTTTGCGCGGCGGGCACGAAATCCTCGCGCCGCATCGCGCTGAGCGCTTCGAGCACGCGGCTGTCCAGCACGTCCCACGGACGCACTTGTTGCTCGATCATGTTGTGACGGGCAAGTTCGATGTTCATGGACATGTGCAATGCACTCGCTCAAACCGCAGGAAGAGGCGGAGATAAAAGGCGGAAAATCATAAGAGTTTGAAGGTCTTGCGGCAACCGAAAGATGGCATGCGACGCGCGTCGTCCGAAGTGCAGGAAGTCACCCAAACCTTTTCGCTGCCGCACGCATCGCAAGCAAACATTTTATCAAGCCGGCTGCACGCGCGTACGCACCGGTGCCACGTTTTGGCCGATGAAAGAATCTTCATGCCGCACGCGGAACCACGCCGCGTACAGCGCGGGCAGGAAAAGAAGTGTCAAACCCGTCGCCACGAACAGTCCACCCATGATCGCTACCGCCATCGGACCGTAGAACGCGCTGCGCGTCAGCGGAATCATCGCCAGGATCGCGGCAAGCGCGGTCAATACGATGGGGCGAAAGCGTCGAACGGTTGCATCGATGATGGCGACATAGGCCACATGCCCGGCTGCGATGTCCTGTTCGATCTGATCGACCAGGATAACCGAGTTGCGCATGATCATCCCCATCAGCGCGATCGAGCCGAGCATGGCGACGAAACCGAACGGAACATTGAACAGCAGCAAGAACGCGGTGACGCCGATCAATCCGAGCGGCGCGGTGAGCACCACGAGCAGAACGCGCTGGAAACTGCGCAACTGGATCATCAGCACGGAAAACACGACGAGAATGAAGAGCGGCATGCCGGCGTTTACCGACGTTTGCCCCTTCGCGCTTTCTTCGACTGCGCCGCCGACCTCGAGCCGATAGCCTGCCGGCAACTGATTGCGGATGTCGTCGAGCGTCGGCACGATTTGCGCGGTGACGGTCGCCGGCGTAAACGCACCATCGATGTCGCCGCGCACGGTGACTGTCGGCAGCCGATCGCGGCGCCAGATGATGCCGTCCTCGAAACCGTAATCGACATCGGCGATCTGGCGCAGCGGCACGGTGCGACCCGACGCGGTCGGCACCGAGAGATTCTCCAGCAGCGACAACTGCGCGCGCTCGTTCGGTGGACCGCGCAGCGAAATCTCGATGAGCTGATCGCGTTCGCGGTAATACGTGACCGGCACGCCGGACAGCGAACTCTGCAGGAAATTGGCGAGATCTTCCGAACTCACGCCGAGCACGCGCGCGCGCTCCTGATCGATATTGAGTTTCACCGACTTGCTCGGTTCTTCCCAATCCGGGTTCACATTGCGCATATGTGGATTTTGCCGCATCACGTCGGCGACCTGGCGCGCGATGCCGCGCACCGTCGGAATATCGGCGCCCGACACGCGGAACTGGATCGGATATCCGACTGGCGGTCCGTTCTCGAGACGCAGCACGCGCGCACGCAGCTCGCTGAAATCGTGATCGAACAGCTGCAGCAGATCCGTGCGCAACCGTTCGCGGTCGTCGAGGTTGCGGGTCAGCAATACGAACTCGGCGAAACTCGCCTGCGGCAATTGCTGATCGAGCGGCAGATAAAAACGCGGCGCACCCGAGCCGATGTAACTGACGTAATTTTCCAGTTCCGGCCGTTTCGCCAGCCACGCTTCGAGTTTCTTCGCCTGTTCCTGCGTCGCGGTGAGCGATGAGCCTTCGGCGAGTTTCAAATCGACGAGCAATTCGAGTCGCGTCGAATCCGGGAAAAACTGTTGCTGGATGAAACCGAAACCGACGATCGAAAGCACGAACGCGAGCACGGTCGATGCGATGACGGTTTTTCGATGGTCGACACACCAGCCGACCAGCGCACGGAAACGATGGTAGAAATTCGTGTCGTACGGATTGTGATTGTCGCCGCGTTCCTTGCGCTGATTTCCGCCGCGCCATTTCGCGGGCAATCGGTTCGTAAACCGTTTGCGCAGCACCCACCAACGGCTCGCGATGAAGCCGCGCGGTTTTGCCGGCGCGTGCGGATCGGGCAGCAATGCGTTGCCGAGATACGGAATCAAAACCACCGCGGCGAGCCACGAGATCAGCAGCGCGATAGTCACAACCTGAAACAACGAACGCGTGTATTCCCCGGTTCCGGATTTCGCCGTCGCGATAGGCAGAAATCCCGCCGCCGTGACGAGCGTGCCGGTGAGCATCGGAAACGCCGTCGATGAATATGCGAACGCGGCTGCTTTCACGCGATCGAAGCCTTGTTCCATTTTTATCGCCATCATTTCAACGGCGATGATGGCGTCGTCGACAAGCAATCCCAGCGCGAGCACGAGCGCGCCGAGCGAAATCTTGTGCAGGTCGATACCGAAAAATTTCATCGCGGCGAACGTCATTGCCAACACCAATGGAATCGACAGCGCGACGACAAGCCCGGTGCGGAACCCGAGCGAGAAAAAGCTCACCAGCAGCACGATGCCGACCGCGATCGCGAGCGTATCGACGAATTCGCCGACCGAACGTTGCACCGCGCGCGGCTGATCGGCAACGCGGTCGAGATCGAGTCCAACCGGCAACGTGCCGCGCAAACGTTGCACGGTTTCATCGAGATTGTGGCCGAGCACCAGAATGTCGCCGCCGTCGCGCATCGACACGGCGATGCCGAGTGCATTTTTTCCGTCGTAGCGCATGCGCGGATTTTGCGGATCGGCATAACCGCGTTTTACGTCGGCCACATCACCGAGGCGGAAAAGCTGTCCATTGGCGCGAATCGCGATGCCGCGGATTGATTCGACCGAATCGAACGCACCCGTCGGCCGCAGATAGATGCGATCCGTCGCTGTCTCGAAGCTGCCCGATGCCGTGATTGCGTTCTGCGATTCGAGGATTTTCTGGACCTGATCGAAACTCACGCCGAGCGTGGCCAATTTGGTGTTGGACAGCTCGATGAAAATCTTCTCGTCCTGCAGACCGATCAGATCGACTTTCGCCACATCTGGCACGCGCAGCAATTCGAGTTTGATGCGTTCGGCGTAGTCGCGGAATTGCGCATCGTTGTAGCCTTCGCCGGTCAGCGCGTAGATGTTGCCGAAGGTGTCGCCGAACTCGTCGTTGAACGCCGGCCCGATCACGCCGGGCGGTAACGTGTAGCGGATGTCCCCGATTTTCTTGCGCACTTGATAAAACACATCGGGCACTTTCGACGCGGCGACCGAATCCTTAATCACGACGAACACGTTCGATTCGCCCGGACGCGAATAACTGCGAAGGAAATCCAGTTCCGGAATCTCCTGCAGCTTCTTCTCGACCTTGTCGGTGACCTGCAATCCGATTTCTTTCGCGGTCGCTCCGGGCCATTGCGTTTGCACGACCATCACCTTGAACGTGAACGGCGGATCTTCGGATTGACCCAATCCTGCGTACGACCAAATTCCGATCAGCGCGAGCACGACGATGAAATAGCGCAGCAGCGCCCGGTTTTGCAGTGCCCATTCGGACAAATTAAATCGCGTCATTGCGATGTCCCCGAGGAAGTGCTCCGTCCCGTCGCGCGGCCAATCGGGGAGGGCGGCGGCGCGCGACGGGCGGAGGAAAAGTATACGTTTATAGTGTGCGCATCAGATCTTGACGGGCCGGTTGACCGCGTCGATCGGTGCAACGACCTGACCTTCGCGCAGCTTGTGCACGCCGGCGGTGACGATCCACGAATCCGCGCCGATGCCTTTGCCGATAACCGCGTCCTGCTCACGGTACGTCGCTATCGTCACCGGCGCGGCGTGGACCTGGTGCGTGCGCGCGTTGACGATCCACACGTTCGCGTTGCCGTCGCGTTGATCGAGCGCGGTCAGCGGCACGACGGTTTGGTCGGCGGTTTGTGGTCCGACGAAAGTCACGCGTGCGGTTTGACCGAGGCGCAGCGTGTCGGCGGTCGCGTCGAGCGCGACGCGGACGCGGTACGTGCGTGTCATTGCTTCGGCCTCGGGCGCGATTTCGCGCAAGGTCGCGTTGAGACGCCTGCCGCCGTCAGCCCACGGTTCGATCACTGCGCTCGATCCGACGCGATAATGTGAAATCCGGTTTTCCGGCACGGCGATTTCCACTTCAATCGCACCGTCGCGCGCGAGCGTCGCGATCGATTGACCGGCAGTGACGACCTGTCCCGCTTCCGCATTGATCGCGGTGATCGAACCTGCGTGATCGGCGCGTAGCATCGTGTATTCGGCTTGGTTGCGCGCGACCGAAAGCGCCGCGTCCGCTTGCTGAACTTGTGCTTCGGCGGCCTTCAAGGTGTTGACCTGCGTGTCGAACTGCGTGCGGCTGATGTAATGCTTTTCGAGCAGCGACTGATAGCGATTGAATTCCGATTGCGCCAGATCGCGATTGGCGCGTGCGGATGTCGCCGTTGCCGTCGCGCTCGCGACCTGCAATTTCAGATCGAGCGGATCGAGTTCGGCGAGTGGCTGGCCCGCTTCGACGTGGTTGCCGACATCGACGAAACGCGTTTTTATTTTTCCGGCTACGCGGAAGCCCAGTTGAGATTCGAAACGTGCGTGCACATCTCCGGAGTACACATCGGAATTCACAACGGAATCGGCTTGCGGATGCGCCACGATGGCACTTTTCGGAGCTTCCGGCGACGCCGCCCGGCTTGTGCATCCGCACAATTCGGCGCTACTGCCCAAGACCAAAATTCCAGCGCATAATCCGGCGCAAGATAAGCGGCTGTGCATGGCGCAAACCCTCGTGTTGTCGGCAGTGTTTAAATAGTGAACGCCGTGGTATAGTAACAATACTAAACTGGCCTGTCCAGTAATTCAGCGAGATAGTTGCGAGTAGCTGTGAAATGAATGCCGTCGTCAAAAATGCCGGTCCTGGTCGGCCGAAAGACCTTGAGAAACGCGCGGCGATCTTGAACGTCGCCAAGCGCCTGTTCACGACGCAGGGTTTCGACGGCACTAGCATGGATGCGATCGCCGCCGCCGCCGGCGTATCGAAGCTGACTGTCTACAGCCATTTCCAGGACAAGGAACGGCTGTTCACCGACGCCGTGGAATGCGTATGCGCCGAACAGATGCCGGCCGAAATTTTCATGGCCGATCTCAAAGGCCCGATTCGCAAGCAACTGATCACGATCGCGCGCGCGTTTTTCGCGTTGATCACAAGCCAGGACGCTGTTGCCGTGCATCGCACGATCGTCGCCAATGCGCGTCAGTCACCCAGGGTGGCGGAGCTCTTTTGGGAAGCGGGTCCGAAACGCACGCAGCGCGCGTTCGAATCGTTCCTGCGCGATGAAGTGCAGGGCGGCAAGCTCGACATTCCGGATCTTCATCGCGCTTCGACGCAGTTTTTCTGCCTGCTGAAAGGTGAGCTGCATGCGCGCATGGAATTCGGATGCTGCGCGGAAGTCGGCGATCAGGAAATCGACGATCACATCAACGCAACCGTCGATTTTTTCCTGCGCGCTTACACGCCGCGATGATGTGACGCGATCGGCGCGACACCGATCGTTTCCAGCGAATCAACGTTCGGCGACACCATCGCCACGGAATTCTTTCTTGAGCCAATCGTCGAGCATGCGTTTGTCGAAACGCAGTGGATCGGTATCGGTCGGCAGCGGCGGGCGTTCCAGATATCCCAGGTCGAGCAGCTTGTTTGATCCCTCGCGCACCGTGTGGCCGTCGGCGTCGACGAGCTTGTAGTGCAAGCTCGCCCGAGGTGGATAAACGTCTTTCATGAAACGGATATTGTCCGCGTTCGGGCCGTGCCACGGCTCGAAGCCCCCGGCCAGTTTGATGTCGTCGATGGTCACCTCGAGGCGGTCGCCGGCCGGTAACTGTTTGTCGGCGCGCTTCTGCAAAAAGGCAGCCAAGTCGCCCATCCAATCTTGCGGACGCATCTGGCCGCGCTGCGACGGATTGTCTTTCACTTCGGTGAGCGTATCGGTCGGCGCCCAGTTCACGCTCACGCGCGACGTGTCGGCGCACGCGACGCCCGCTAAACCCATGGCCGTCAAAAGTACGGTTGCTCGCATCTTGTTCATGGCTACACCTCGTCTGCATGGATGCTACTCCCATAGACCGGACGGGCGCGATTTCCGTTTCGCCGCGACGCCTCGCGTTTAGCGGGCGTTCGTGATTCAATGTGAATCGAAGCGGGGGTGTCGCGCACGAACCATGCGCGGCTGAGAAAAGACCCTTCGTACCTGATCCGCTGGCGCATTGTCATGGCCACGGCGTAGGAAGCTTCGATGGCTCAGCCGTCCGCCGCTTCGTCCCACACTTTCCGCAGGACGCCGCCGCATGAACGCACTCGCATCCGATCTGATCCGTCAAACCGAAGAATTGTCGGAAAGCGTCACGCGACCGATTCCCGGCTCCAAAAAAATCTACCTCACCGGCAGCCGCGCCGATCTCCGCGTGCCGCTGCGTGAAGTGGAACTGAGCGACACGCCGAGCATGTTCGGCGCGAAAAAGAATGCGCCGCTGGCGCTGTACGATACGTCCGGCGTTTACACCGATTCGAACGCACGCATCGATCTGGTCGCCGGTCTGGCGCCGATTCGCGCGACGTGGATCGAAGAACGCAGCGACACGGAAATCCTGCGCGGACTTTCTTCCGAATTCGGCCGCAAACGCGCCGCCGATCCGAAGTTGAGTGGCGTCCGGTTTCCGCATACCGGAACACCGCGCCGCGCGACGGCCGGCATGAACGTGTCGCAGATGCATTACGCGCGTCGAGGCATCGTTACGCCGGAAATGGAATACATCGCGATCCGCGAAAACCAGCGCATCGAAGCGCTGCACGGCAGCGATCTGCTCAAGCAACATCCCGGCGAAGGTTTCGGCGCGTCGTTGCCGAAACGCATCACGCCGGAATTCGTGCGCGACGAAGTCGCACGTGGCCGCGCGATCATCCCGAACAACATCAATCATCCCGAGTCGGAGCCGATGATCATCGGCCGCAATTTCCTCACCAAGATCAACGCGAACATCGGCAACTCGGCCGTGTCGAGTTCGATCGCGGAAGAAGTGGAAAAAATGGTGTGGTCGATCCGTTGGGGCGGCGACACGGTGATGGATCTTTCGACCGGCAAACACATCCACGAAACGCGCGAATGGATCATCCGCAATTCGCCGGTTCCGATCGGAACCGTGCCGATTTATCAGGCGCTGGAGAAAGTCGACGGCAAAGCCGAAGAACTCACCTGGGAAATTTTCCGCGACACGCTGATCGAGCAAGCCGAACAGGGCGTGGATTACTTCACCATCCACGCCGGCGTGCGTTTGCCGTTCATTCCGCTGACGGCCAAACGCGTCACCGGCATCGTCTCGCGCGGCGGATCGATCCTGGCGAAATGGTGTCTTGCGCATCACAAGGAAAATTTCCTGTACACGCATTTTGAAGACATCTGCGAAATCATGAAGGCGTACGACGTCGCCTTTTCGCTCGGCGACGGTTTGCGCCCGGGTTCGATTGCCGACGCGAACGATGCCGCGCAATTCGCCGAACTCGACACGCTCGGCGAACTCACGCAGATCGCGTGGAAGCACGATGTGCAGACCATGATCGAAGGTCCCGGCCATGTGCCGATGCAGCTCATCAAGGAAAACATGGAACGGCAGTTGCGCGTGTGTCACGAAGCGCCGTTTTATACATTGGGCCCGCTGACCACCGACATCGCGCCCGGCTACGACCACATCACGAGCGCCATCGGCGCCGCGCTGATCGGCTGGTTCGGCACGGCGATGCTGTGTTACGTCACGCCGAAAGAACATCTGGGATTGCCGAACAAGCAGGACGTGCGCGACGGCATCATCGCTTACAAGATCGCCGCGCACGCCGCCGACCTCGCGAAAGGTCATCCCGCCGCGCAAGCGCGCGACAATGCGCTGTCGAAAGCACGCTTCGAATTTCGCTGGCAGGATCAGTTCAACCTCGGACTCGATCCGGAAAAAGCGCAGGAATTCCACGACGAAACACTGCCGAAGGATGCGCACAAACTCGCGCATTTCTGCTCGATGTGCGGTCCGCATTTCTGTTCGATGAAAATCACGCAGGACGTGCGCGACTACGCCGAACAGCACGGCGTCGCCGAAGGCGAAGCGATCGCGCACGGCATGGCGGAAAAATCCGCGCAATTCCGCGAGGCGGGCAGCGAAGTATACATTGCGGCATCCGATACGCCGGCCGCGTGAAGCTCGCTTTCCCTTTCATCCAGTTGCCGTTGCGTTTCGACGCGACGGCACTCGCCGATGAACTGAGTGCGCTGGACGAATCGGAATGGCGCCCGCATCCGCAAGGGTTTCCCGGAAATTCCGCATTGCCGCTGGTTGCCGTCAACGGCGAGCCGGATAATGACGGCCTCGTCGGCCCGATGCGACCGACGCCGTACCTGCAGCGCCTGCCATATCTCAGCGACGTGTTACGAAGTTTCGGTGCGGTGCTCGGCCGAACGCGGCTGATGCGTCTATCCGGGCAGGCCGAAGTAAGTCCGCATATCGATCAGGCTTATTACTGGTCTGAGCGCATGCGCATTCACGTGCCCATCGTGACGCAGCCGCGTGTGATGTTTTATTGCGGCGATGCGACCATCCACATGGCCGCCGGCGAATGCTGGATCTTCGACACATGGCGTTTGCACCGCGTGCACAACGACGGCGACAACGTCCGCATCCATCTTGTCGCCGACACGGTCGGCGGCGAGAATTTTTGGGAACTGATGAAACGAAGCCGTCCGTCGCACGCCGGAAAAACAGGCTGGCCGGTACGCGACGTTTCGCCCGGCTCGGCGACCGCCGCGCCGTTGCAATTCGAAACCGTGAACGTTCCGCGCGTGATGACGCCGTGGGAACTCGACATGCACCTTCGTTTCCTGTTCGGCGAACTGAAACCGCATCCGTCGATGAAGGAAGTATCCGGCGTCACGCTCGAATTCGTTCGCAACTGGCAAGCGACGTGGTCGCATCATGGCGATGCGGTCGAAGGTTTTCCGGATTTCCGTCGCATCCTCGATCGCTACATCGACAGCATGCAACGCGTCGCGACACAGCTCATACTGCGCAACGATCTGCCGTTCCTGAAGACGGCGCGCATCATGGTATTGAACGCAGCGCTCGCCGACGGCGGGCAGTCGCCGGAAAGCGGCGAGCGTAGACCGTCGATGCCCGGACCGCGATCCGACGACGCTGCGAATCTGCAATTCGATCGTCCGGTGTTCATCGTCTCGCCGCCGCGGTCGGGATCGACATTGCTGTTCGAAACACTGGCGCGCGCACCCGGTGTTTACACGATCGGCAGTGAAAGCCACCGCATTTTTGAAGGCCTGCCGAGCCTGCATCCGCAAACCGACGGTTATCGGTCCAATCGACTCGGCGCATCGGAAGCGACGACACAGATCATCGACGCGTTGCACGCACGTTTCGCTGAACGCCTGATCGATCGAAATGGAAATGCACCGACGACGAAGACCGTGCGCATGCTGGAGAAGACGCCGAAGAATTCGTTGCGCATTCCGTTCCTGCGCGCCGTGTTTCCGCGCGCACGCTTCATTTATTTATATCGCGACGCGCGCCAGACATTGGCGAGCATGATCGAAGCGTGGAATTCCGGTCAGTTCCGCATGTATCCGAATTTGCCGGGATGGACAATGCCACCGTGATCGCTGCTGCTCACCGAAGGCTGGCGCGATCTGATCGGAAAGCCGTTGCACGAAATCGTTGCCGGCCAGTGGCAGTCCGTCACGAACCGATTGCTTGACGATCTGGAAACCATTCCGGAAACGGATCGCTGCGTCGCGCGTTACGATGCTTTGCTCGCCGATCCCTCCGCTGAAATTTCGCGGCTATGTCGCGCGATGGATTTCGGCTGGGATCGTCCGCCGGACGAAACGTTGCCCATCGCACGTCATTCGTTGTCACCGCCCGATCCCGACAAATGGCGGCGGCACCAGGCCGAAATCGAATCCGTGCTGCCGTCGATCAACGCTACCATCGATCGCGCGGGCGCATTTGCCGCGCGGTGAGCGCGGCGTCTGAAGACGAGCATGGCACAATAGTCACCCTCGCTTGCCGGTGATCGACATGTCCGTACTGAGCCGTTTCCGATCGTTCGCGCCGCGCACGGTGATCAAGGCTAGCGGCATCGTCGTCGCACTTCTGGTCGTGCTGATCCTCGGACTTATGTGGTGGTGGAGTTACGAGCCCGATCAGTTCGATGTCGTCGCGACGGCGCACCAACGCGCCGCCGCGCACAACGTGCCGATCGTCACCGGTTCGATTCTCACCAGCACGTTGATGGGCAGCGGTGAAATCCTGTTGAACAAGCGCGGCGGCTACATCTCCAATGACAAATTGCCGCCGGGTCTTTTCATGGACAACGTGCCGAACTGGGAATTCGGCGTGCTGACCGCGACGCGCGATCTGGCGCGCGAAATGCGCAACCGCTTTTCACGTTCGCAATCGCAATCGGAAGAAGACATCGACTTGAAGGAAGCCGATCCGCTATTTTCCAGTCCGAACGACCGCTGGCTTTTGCCAAGTTCGGAAGGCCAATATCAAAAAGCGATCGATCATGTCGAAGGATATTTCGTTCGACTCGGCAAGAACGATCCGAACGGTGCGCAATTTTATGCGCGCGCCGACAGTCTCGCCGACTATCTCGACACGGTTTCGTCGCGCTTAGGCAGTTTGTCGCAGCGTCTGTCGGCGAGCGTGGGGCAAATTCGTCTCGAAGGCGATGCGCCGGTCGATCCAAATGCGAAAGGGCAGACGGTCGTGCAAACGCCGTGGAACCAGATCGACGACATTTTCTACGAATCGCGCGGCTACACGTGGGCGTTGCTCGAACAACTGAAAGCGATCCAGGTCGATTTCGCGCCGATCCTCGAACGCAAGAACGCCGTGGTCAGTCTTCGGCAGATCATCCGTGAACTCGAAGAATCGCAGAAGCCGGTGCACAGTCCGATCATTCTCAACGGCAGTCCGTTCGGATTTTTCGCCAATCATTCGCTCGTGATGGCGAATTACGTCTCGCGCGCGAATGCCGCCGTCATCGACATGAAAGCCTTGCTGGACCGCGGCTGATCGATGCGTCGTCCTGATTTTCGATCGCTATGGACGGCGACGCTCGGCGACGGGCGATGGATCTGGCTGTTGCTGCTTTTGCCCGTTGCGCTTTTTCTGCCGGCGCTGCCGATCGACGAAACGCGCTATCTCGGCGTCGCGTGGGAAATGCGCGCGCACGGCGATTTCCTCGTGCCGCATCTCAATGGCGCGGCGTATTCCGATAAACCGCCGCTGCTGTTCTGGCTGATCAACATCGCGTGGTCGGCGTTCGGTTTGAACGTGTGGTCGGTGCGACTGGGCGTGCTTGCCGCGTCGCTCGCAACGCTCGTGATGTTCGAGCGGCTGACGTTGCGCCTCGACGCGGACGCCGCCACCGCTCGCCGCGCCTCGTTCATTCTGATGGGCATGGTGTATTTCGCGCTGTTCTCCAGCGCGATCATGTTCGACGTTTTGCTGACGACGTGGGTGCTCGTCACGCTACATGGCGCCGTCGATCTCGACCGGCGTCGATGGATGCGCGCTATCGTGCTGCTGTCGATCGGTATCGGGCTCGGCATCCTGACAAAAGGTCCCGTCATCCTGCTCGACGCGGCAATGGTGATCGTGTTCGGCGCGTGGTGGAGCGAAACCGCGCGGCGATACAAAGTCCGCTGGTATGGATGTTTATGCCTCGGCATTTGCGGCGGTGCGGCGATCGCACTCGCGTGGGCCATTCCGGCAGCCGTAGCCGGCGGTCCCGACTATTCGAATGCGATCTTCCTTCATCAGACGCTCGATCGCGTGACCAAGAGTTTCGCGCATCGTCGTCCGTTCTGGTTTTATTTCGCGGTCGCGCCTTTCATGGTATTGCCGTGGATGCTGGTCATGCGCGCACGCTGGGCCACGTGGCGCGAAAGTTTCCACATATCTAAAAGTATACGTTTCGCGACGGCATGGGCGCTGCCGGCATTCGTCGCGTTCTGTTTCGTCAGCGGAAAGCAGCCGCACTATCTCTTGCCGCTACTCGGCGCGCTGGCTATCTATCTCGCCACCGTACTCGGCCGCGAAGGATCGCGCGTCGACGGAGTTTTGTTCGGCGCGGTTCTCGCGCTGGCCGGAATCGGCCTCGCGGCATTGCCGTTCATCGCGCGAAACGCGACCGACGGCGGCTATTTCCAGCACTTCATTCACCATCAGGAAATCACCGGATCGACCGTGACTGTATTCGCCGGACTTTGGCCGGTTTGGGGTGTTGCGGGGTTGGTGTTGGGCGTGGGATTGATGTACTGGCGGCGCGCGCGCATGTCGCTTCGCGCGATTGCGTTGACGTGCGCGGCGTCGGCGGCTATTTGCGGTTGCGCGCTCGCGCAAATGATCGGTCCCTACATCGATGTCACCGTCGCCGCGAACCGCGTCCGGGAAATTCAGGAGAGTGGAAAACCCATCGCGCATCTGGCGTGGCATCACGGAATTTTCGAATTCGCCGGCCATCTGACGCAGCCGCTGCCCGCCGTGAACTTCGGCCAACTTCATGACTGGTGCGTCGCGCATCCGGACGGAACGATCGTCAGCATTTACACGAAATATCCGATTCCGGTGAAACCCGAACGAGAAATTCCATACCGCTTCGGACACATCTCGTTCTGGAACGCGGGCGAAATCGCAAAGGTGGAAATCAGAGCTTCCGCCAACCCCGAGCCCGACGAAACGGACGACGATTAGAACTTCGGTTTGTCCGAACAATCCTGGAAACGCGCGACCGATGCCTGGATTTCATCGCGCGCCGCGGCGGCGTCGAACCAGCCTTCGATCTTGACCCACTTGCCTTTCTCGAGATCCTTGTAGTGCTCGAAAAAGTGCGCGATGCGGTCACGCCAGTGTTGCGCGACGTCGTTGATGTCCTTGATGTGCGCATAGCCGGAAAATACTTTCTCAATCGGCGCCGCGACGATTTTCGTATCGCCGCCTGCTTCGTCCGTCATCGCCAGCATGCCGACCGGGCGGCAGCGGATCACCGCGCCGGGAATCAGCGGCATCGGAATGACCACGAGCACGTCGACCGGATCGCCGTCGCCGCACAGCGTGTTCGGCACATAGCCGTAATTGCACGGATAGCGCATCGGCGTTGACAGCACACGATCGACGAAGATGGCGCCCGTGGTTTTGTCCACTTCGTATTTGATCGGTTCGGCGTCTTTCGGGATTTCGATGACGACGTTGATTTCGTTTGGCACGTCGCGGCCGGCGTTTACGAGGTCCAATCCCATTTCAGTATCCAGATGCGCGCGGTCGCGTTGGGGGGGCGCGAAGGATACGCGAAAGCGGCTTTTGTCGCATCTCGGGGTTGTTGTGTGTTGTTTTATTTAGATCACGAGCTTCCGCTCAGGACGAGCGGGTAACTTTTTGCTCAACGGCAAAAAGTCACCAAAAAACGTTTTGTTTTCTCGCAGAGTGCCTTGTCCGCAGACAGCACGTCCGTGCTGCTGGCTGCG
>CAZZYA010000026.1:0-22571 GCA_964658115.1 uncultured Rudaea sp.
CTCGCGGATCGCCCGACGCAACACGTCCAACACCAACGCCTCGGTCATCGACGTGTGCGCGGCGAGCGCCGTCGCACGTGCGTCGAAATCGACGCGGCGTCGATTGTCCGGATCGACGAGGCTGAAATCCCACCATTCGCAACCCTGATACAGATCCGGCACGCCCGGTGTCGTCAATCGCAGGAATGTCTGAGCGAGGCTGCTCAACGCGGCGGCAGGAGCGATCGAATCGACGTACCGCGCGAGATCGCTCGCGAACGCTGCATTGTCGAGGATCGCGCCGAGAAAATTCACGCAGCTTTCTTCGTACGCGGCATTCGGCGAAATCCAGCTCGTATGGCGTTTCGATTCGCGCAACGCTTTCGTCCACCATTGCGCGATGCGCTCGCGAAAATCCTCGCGATTGCCCTCGAGCGACCACGCGCTCACCAGCGTCTGGTACAACATGAACTCGTCGACACCGTCGGGCGCCGCCGCTCCGGCCAGAACGCGTTTATGCGTGACGTTCATTTCCATCCAGCGCGAAACAGTTCCGGACCACCGTTCCGCGTCGTCGCTGATCGCCGCAAGCCGCATGCGCGCATCTTCGCCGCGTTTGTGATCATGCGTGGCGGTGGCGAGCAGGCTGTTCGGGAACCGGCGCGCACGCGC
This sequence comes from uncultured Rudaea sp., assembly GCA_964658115.1. Taxonomy (GTDB): domain Bacteria; phylum Pseudomonadota; class Gammaproteobacteria; order Xanthomonadales; family Rhodanobacteraceae; genus Rudaea. Next base: position 652 of record CAZZYA010000026.1, read on the forward strand.
GCTGCAGCCCGCATGAAATTCGTCGCTCCCCATCGAGAATGCATTCGGATCCGAGCCGACTTCGTTGCGCGAGATCAGGCGCAGTTCGCGGTAGAAAACGGTGTCTTCGGTTGCTTTCGCGGCGATCGGTGCAGTGAGTTGCTGGAATCGCACGGCGGCTTCGAATTGCGCCGACTGCAAAGTGTCGTCAAGCAGATCGCGCAGCGCGCGTGCGATGAAATCGAGTGCGTCGTAGTCTTCCGCTTTCAGTTCGCGCGTCGTGCGTTCGAGCGCAAATGCGAGGATCGCTGCGTCTTCCGGCGCCAGCGCACCCGGCATGCCGTAGCAGCGATATACCGGAAACGCCACGATAAGCTCGATCAGCGCGCGTTTGATCGATGCGTAGGTCAAATGTGCGCTTTCGCCGACTTGCGTGGCGAGTGCGTGGAAACTGCGCGCGACGCGGCTCAGGTCCGCGATGAAACTCTCACCGAGAATCTGACGGCGCGCGTCGGCGACGGCGCCGCGGAATTCCCACGGTCTTCCGCTGATGCGACGCCACAGGACATCGAGGGTATTTTGCCCAGCCGGGTTGTGCAGCAACGCGGAAACCTGATCCATGAAATCGTAGCCGGTCGTGCCAGCGACGCCCCAATCGCGCTGCGGTTCGTGCGACGCGAAAATCTTTTCGACCACGATGTACGGCGGCGCATCGCGCAATTCCGCCGGCCGGTGCGCGCGGCGCGCATCGAGTTCGTCGCGCAACTGATGGCAATACCGGATCGGATACGACAAACCATCCACGTGATCGACACGCACGCCGTCGATCACACCTTCTTCGTACAGAGCGAATACGGTGCGATGGACATCCTGAAATACGCGATCGTCTTCGATGCGCATCGCGGCGAGTTCGCTGATATCGAAAAAACGCCGCCAGTTGATGCGTTCGGATGCGACGCGCCAGTCTTCGAGCCGATAGTGCTGACGTTCGAGTATCGCAGCGATTTCATCGGCGTTTGCCGACTCGGCAATCCCGTCGCCGCTCAAGGGCCAGCGCGAATCGTAGTGCGCCACTTTCCACGCGTCGTCTTCGCGCACGATTTTCAGCAAACCTGCGTCGAGCGCGTCGGCCAGCGGCCGGTCGAGGTAGGGCAGCAGCACTTTGCCTTGCAGCGATCGTTGTTCCGGCAGCCAGTCGATATCGAAATGCCGCGCGTAATCACTGTCGCGACCCTTTGCGAGAACGTCGTTCCACCACGCGTTGTTTTTTCCGGCGACACCCATGTGGTTGGGCACGATGTCGAGGATGGCTCCCATGCCGCGCTGACGTAGCGCAACGACCAGTCGGCGCAAACCGTCGATGCCGCCGAGCACATCGCTCACCTTCGAGAAATCCACGGCGTCGTAGCCGTGCGTCGAACCCGCCCGCGCGCGAAAAATCGGCGAAAGATAAAAATGACTGACGCCGAGCGCGGCGAAATAATCGACCCGCTCGCGCGCGTGGTCGAACGTGAAATCAGCGGTGAGTTGCAGCCGGATGGTAGCGCGGGGAGTCATGTACGTTTTCCTCGCCGCGTTAGGTGACGCAAGCGGCGTGCAACGCGCGGCGCGTCAAGCAGCTTCGCGGCGGATGCGCTGTAGCGCCGGCGCCAGTTCGGATGTTCGTCGATCGTGCCCGGCAAATTCGGCGCTTCGACGACGCCGAGAAGATCTTCTACCGGAACGATCGCCAAGGGTGAAGTCGATGCGGCGACATAATCGATGGACGCGTCGACGATGCGTTCGCCGGATGCTTTCGATGAAACAGGAGCACCGTTGCGCGACAAGGCGTTCGCGAGTTCGCCTTTGGATCGCGCGCGTTCGCCGCGTTCGTCGCGCTCGCTTCGCTCACCGAATAAATTCAGGCGACGACGCCAACCCAGATCGCGACTGGCCCACCAGCCGGCGACGGGCGCGAGATCGTGCGTCGACGTCATCGCGATCGCGTTCGCGCGCCAGCGTTTGGGCGCAATGAATTTTTCTCCGTCGCGCATGAAAGGCAGCACATCGAGCCCGAGGATTCCCGCGCTTTCCAATTTCGTCCGGCAGTCGTCCGGCACGGTGCCGAGATCTTCGCCGATGACGATGCAGCGATGCCGCCACGATTCGAGCGCGACGAGCCGCACCAAATCGTCGAACGGATAGCGCAGATACGCACCGTCGACGGGCCGCGCGCCGTCGGGCACGAGCCACAACCGCATCAGCGACATCACGTGATCGAGCCGCACGCCGCCGGCATGTCGCATCGTCGCGCGCAGAATGGCGAGAAATGCGGCGAAGCCGTCGCGCCGCAATGCGGTTGGAGAAAACGTCGTCAAACCCCAGCTTTGTCCGATCGCGTTGAGCACATCCGGCGGCGCGCCGATCGTGGCGCCGAGCAGCATCGCGTGCGGTTGCGTCCAGCATTCGCTGCCGTTCGGATCGACGCCGACGGCGAGATCGGCGATGAATCCGATGGGCATATCGCGTGCGGCGGCGTTTGCATCATCCAGACCGCGCGCGGCGCGCCATTGCAGAAACGTGTGGAAGGCGACACGTTCGACGTGCGTGTCACGGAAACGACGCGCTGACGTCGAATCGACGGCGGGCTTTCGGCCACCCTGCTCATCGAGCGCTTCAAAAAGCGCATGCTGCTTTAAAGCCTCGCCACCACGGCGACGGAACTCGGCAAATTCGCCCGCACCGGGAAGTTCGCCAGCGACGAATCGAGCGAATGCGGTTTCGCTCAACGCGCGGTGTCGGTCGGCTGCCGCTGGCCAATCGATGAGTGGTGTACGAATCGACGACGAATGATGCGCAGCCCCGAGGAACTTCCGCGGGTCGGCATGCAGCACGTTGAGAAACGCGCGATTCGATGGACTGTACGGACTGAAACGTCGCGCGTCGGCGTAAAACATCGCATGCAGTGGACTAAGCGCGACTGCGGCCACGCCGTGTCGCGCCGCAGAGGCCCCGAACTCCGCGAGTGCAGAGAAATCACCGAAACCCAAATCGCCATCGCGTCGCAACGCGTATACCTGCGCGGCAATCCCCGCGCATTTTTCGTTGCCGCCGATTGCGTCGCCGACCGAAAAACAACGCGCGGGAGCTGCGGCGAGCGCTATCCGCAATTTACCGATTTCGAGTGCGTGATAACCCGGCGGCAATGGTTGATCGACGACGAGACGATCGCCACGTGGCCGCAGCGAACAATCGCGGTTGCCACCTTGTTCGAGTTCGATGCGCGCGCGCGTGACTGTGCCGCGCAACAATTGTGGAATCGATGGCGCGGCCGCGTCGGTAACGACGAGCGGCGGAAGTCGCGCTTCCTCGCCGTCGTGCCCGTGCATTGTCGCCAACAACGCGCGCAGAGTGTCCGGCGCCACGCGTTTCGATGCGCCGAACGCATCGCGCCATTGCGTGATCAGACCCGCCTGCCGCGCGGTGCGTTCGATATCGCGATCGCGCATATCAGGCAATCCAGGCGACGACGCTCGCCGGTTCGAGGCGACCTGTCGCGATCGCGCGCGCGGCGGAATCGGACGTCGCGTAAAGCACCGCGTCGCTCGCCGTCGGCGATGCGACACCTTCGTCGCCGAAGTTCGCGCACACGTGCAGCACGCGGCCGTCGTCGCGGCGCCATTGCGCGTGCAGAGCACGGCTACCGATTACGGCGGCCCGCCGTTCGGACTTTTTGTCGAGCCACGGCACGACTTCGCGGGTGCGTAGCGAGATGAGTTTTTGCACGTAACTGCGCACCGGCGTTGTTGCCGGGAACGTTGGCCGAGACGCGACGAACGTCGCGGAATCGTTCGGATCCGGAATACGCGCGCGCCGCGCGGCGTCGTTGAATTCCGGAAACTTGGCAAATTCCTTGCGCCGTCCTTCGCGCACGGCGGTCGCCAATCCGTCCTCATACGCCGTGAAGTATAAAAAGGGATTTTGTTCGCCGTATTCCTCGCCCATGAACAACATCGGCACGAACGGTGCGAGAAGAAGAAAAGCAAGTCCGGCGTGATTGCGTTCGGGTGAAATCAATGACGTCAGCCGTTCGCCGAAAGCACGATTGCCGATCTGGTCATGGTTCTGCAAAAACGTCACGAACGACGTCGGCGGCAGATGCGACGACGGTTCGCCGCGCGCAGCGCCCTCGCGGTAGGGCGACGCTTCGCCTTGCCAGACGAAACCATCGCGCCATGCGCGCGCGAGCATGTCGATGGCAGAGTCGGCGTATTCGGAATAGTAGCCGCCGTGTTCGCCGGTCAGCAGCACATGCATGACATGGTGGAAATCGTCGTCCCATTGCGCATCGAAACCGTGCGCCAGCAAATGCGCGGCGTTCCCATCGTGTTCGAGCACGAGGTGCGCGTGACGCCCGTCGGTGCCGCTGCGGACGCGTACGGCGAAATCCTCGAGCCACGATTGATCGATGATAGCGTGCGCCGCGTCGAGACGTAGTCCATCGAAGCGGTATTCGTTGAACCAGTACAGCGCGTTCGCGATGAAGAATTCGCTGACCGCTTTGTTTTTCACGTCGATGGCATCGCCCCACGGCGTGGGCGTGTCCTTGCGAAAAAATCCCGCGGCGTACTTGCCGAGATAATTCCCGTCGGGGCCGAAATGGTTGTAGACGACGTCGAGAAACACCATCAAGCCGAGCGCGTGCGCTTCGTCGATCAGCCGTTTGAGCGCGCTCGGCTGTCCGTATACCGCATCGGGTGCGAACGGCAGCACGCCGTCGTAACCCCAGTTGCGCGTGCCGGGAAATTCGGCGATGGGCATAAGCTCGATCGCGGTGACGCCGGTTTCGGCGAAGTAGGGAAGTTTCTTGCGCACGCCCTCGTAACCGTCGAGCACGCCCACGTGCACTTCTTCGATGATCGCTTCGTGCCACGGGCGACCTCTCCAATCATCGGTTTTCCACGCGTACTCGCGCGGATCGACCACCACGCTCCATCCGTGTACGCCGCCGAACTGGGCGCGAGAGCCGATGTCAGGAACGGTGTCGCCGTCCGGACGCTGCAATCGATATCGATACCGGGTGCCCGCTGGCGCGTTGACGATTAATTCGAACCAGCCGTCCTCGAGCGCATGCATCGGCATCGAACGGTCGTCACCGAGTTCGAGCGTGAGCGAGGTGCAGTCCGGCGCCCACAACCGAAAGCGCGTCGAACCGTCGTGCAGGAGCTGCGCACCAAAACCGAAATCGAAGGAAAAGGCACTCACGCGGCGGCCGCCTCCGTCGTGACGTTCGCGGCAAGCAGCAGGGCCGCGCGACCGCCGACTTTTACACGATCGCCTTCAATCGCGCGCTCGTCGGCATTCGGATCGGCGCTGTCGATGGCTGTCTTCCACACGTAGTCGGGCTTGGGCAACACGAACTCCACATCGTCCGCGTTTGCATTCAGCAGGAACAGCAGTACGTCGCCGTCTTCGCCGTGACGCGACGCGCGGCGCACAGCGAGCGTTTTGTTGCCTTCGTCCTTCCAGGCTTCTTCGGACATTGGTTCGCCGTTGATGTTGAACCATGCGATTTCGGTCAAGCCCGGCGCGATTTCGCGGTCGCCTTCGAGGAAGCTGCGCGAACGAAGTACCGGATGCTGTTTGCGAACGCGCGTGAGTTTCTGGACGAACTCGAGCAGCTCCCGATTCGGTGCGTTATCGATCAGGCTCCAGTCGAGCCATGTCGTTTCGTTGTCCTGACAATAGGCGTTGTTGTTGCCTTCCTGCGTCTGGCCGAATTCGTCGCCGGCGAGCAGCATCGGCGTGCCTTGCGAGCAGAACAGCGTGGTCAGCATCGCGCGTTTCACGCGAGCGCGAAGCGCGAGGATGTTCGCGTCTTCGGTCACGCCTTCCGCGCCCCAGTTGTTGCTGTAGTTTTCGCCGTGGCCGTCGTTGTTGTTTTCGCCGTTCGCTTCGTTGTGACGCTGCTCATACGACACGATGTCCTCCAGCGTATAGCCGTCATGCGAAGCGACGTAATTGATCGACGCGATCGGCCGGCGATGCTGATGATTGAAAATGTCCGCCGAGCCTGACAAGCGGCCGGCGAGATCGCCCACTTGGTTCGGATCGCCGCGCCAGAATCGGCGCACGCCGTCGCGAAAGCGATCGTTCCATTCGGAAAATCCCGGCGGAAAATTGCCGAGTTGATAACCCCCGGGACCGATGTCCCATGGTTCGGCAATCAGCTTCACGTTCGACAACACCGGATCCTGCAGTAGTGCATCGAAGAATCCGCTGCCTTGTTCGAATCCATTAGGTTCGCGTCCTAACGTGCTGCCGAGATCGAAACGGAATCCGTCGACGTGATACGACTGCACCCAGTGCCGCAGCGAATCGAGCACGAGCTGCACGACTTTGCCGTTATCCATGTTGATCGTGTTACCGGTGCCGGTATCGTTGATGTGATAGCGCGGCTTGTCCGGCATCAATCGGTAGTACGCGGCGTTGTCGAATCCGCGGAACGACAACGTCGGCCCGAGCTCACTGCCTTCGCACGTGTGGTTGTAGACCACATCGAGAATCACTTCGATGCCGGCCTGATGCAATCGGCGCACGAGCGCGCGAATTTCGTTGGGACTTCCGCTGGACAGATAGCGTGGCTCAGGCGCGAAGTAGCCGAGCGTGTTATAGCCCCAATAATTCGATAGGCCGCGCTCGATCAAGAAGCGGTCCTGCAGGAACGAATGGATCGGCAATAGTTCGACCGCGGTGACGCCGAGCTTGCGGATGTGATCGACAAACTTCGGGTCGCCGAGCGCCGCGAAACAGCCGCGCTGATAACTGCGCACGCCTTTGCGACGCATGCTCGATCCGCGCACATGCGCTTCGTAAATCACTGTGTCGGTCCACGGCACGCGCGGCGGACGGTCGTCGCCCCAATTGAACGTTTCGTTGCTGACGACGGCTTTCGGCATCGCCGACGCACTGTCGCGGCGATCGAGACTCAAATCGCCGCGCGGTGAATTCAATCGATAACCGAATAGCGCATCCGACCAGCGCACGCTGCCGATCAGTTCGCGCGCATACGGATCGAGCAGCAGTTTGTGCGGATTGAAACGATGTCCGTTCTCGGGATCGTACGGACCGAACGCGCGGTAACCGTAGACCAATGGCAGCGCGGCGTCGCGCAGATAACCGTGCCAGATGTCGTTGGTGCATTCGGGCAGTCGCAGGCGCGATGTTTCGCGGCGGCCGGCGACGTCGAAAATGCACAATTCCATCGCTTCGGCATGCGCGGAATAAACGGCGAAGTTGACGCCGAGTCCATCCCAATGCGCGCCCAAGGGATAGGGCCGTCCGGTTTCGAGCCGGGCGTTCGTCTGAGCGGAATTCTTCATCGGTCGTTCCGCAGGAAAATCACGCCGAGCGGCGGCAGTGTGAGTTCGAGCGACTGCGCGAAACCGTGCGCCGCATTGGATGAGGCGTGCGCGCCCCCGTTGTTGCCCATGTTCGATCCCCCGTAGATTTCGGCGTCGGAATTGAGAATCTCCGACCAATGACCACCGCGCGGAACGCCCACGCGATAGCCGTGTTGCGGTGTTGGTGTCAGATTGGCGACAACCAGGATGTCCGCATCATCCTCGTTACCGTGACGTACGAAGGCGAATACGCTGCTCGCGCTGTCGTCGCCGATGATCCACTGGAATCCCTGCGCTTCGGTGTCGCGTCGATGCAACGCTTTGTGGGTGCGATAAAGGCGATTGAGATCGCCGACGAGTCGCTGCACGCCGGCATGCGCGTGATCGCTGAGCAGACCCCAATCGATTTCGCCCTGGTAATTCCACTCGCGAATTTCGGCTAGTTCACAGCCCATGAACAAAAGTTTCTTGCCCGGATGTCCCCACATCAGCGCATAGCAGGCGCGCAGATTCGCGAAACGCTGCCAGCGATCGCCGGGCATCTTTCCGAGCATGGAATGCTTTCCGTGCACGACTTCATCGTGCGAAAACGGCAGCACGAAATTTTCCGTAAAAGCGTATAGAAGGCCAAACGTGATGTTGCTGTGATGCCATTTGCGATAGATCGGATCCTTCTCGAAATACTGCAACGTGTCGTGCATCCAGCCCATGTTCCATTTGTAGCCGAATCCGAGGCCACCTTGCGGCACGGGTCTGCTAACTTGCGGAAATGCGGTGGATTCTTCCGCGATCGCGACCGCGCCCGGCACGCGTTCGCGCAGCACCGAGTTCATCTCGCGCAGGAAATGAATCGCTTCATAGTTTTCGCGGCCGCCGTGCACGTTCGGAATCCACTCGCCGCTTTTGCGGCTGTAATCGCGATAGAGCATCGAGGCCACCGCATCGACACGCAGCGCGTCGACGTGGAAACGCTCGACGAATTCCAGTCCGCTCGCGATCAGGAATCCGCGCACCTCGTTGCGACCCATGTTGTAGATGAAGGTGTTCCAGTCCTGATGGAATCCCTCGCGCGGATCGGCGTGTTCGTATAGCGGGGTGCCATCGAATCGCGCGAGGCCATGTGCGTCGGTGGGGAAGTGCGCCGGCACCCAATCGACGATGACGCCGATGCCCTCGGCATGACAGCGGTCGACGAACGCCGCGAAATTCTTCGGCGTGCCGAACTGCGCCGCTGGCGCGAACAGTCCGAGTGGCTGGTAGCCCCACGATCCGGAAAAAGGATGCTGTGTCACCGGCAGCAGTTCGACGTGCGTGAACCCCAGCGTTCGCACGTATGGCACGAGTCGCTCCGCGAGCATCAACCACAGGTCGCCGTCATCTTTTATCCACGATGCAGCGTGCACTTCGTAAATGGACATCGGCGCATCGGCATTCTGGCGTGCCGCGCGCTCGACGAGCCAGTTCGCATCGCTCCAAGTGAATGGATCGGGCGCGGCGATCACCGAGGCGGTCGCCGGCGGAACTTCCGCCTGACGCGCGCACGGATCGGCTTTCAGTGGTTGCAACTCGCCATGCGCGCCGATGATTTCGTATTTGTAACGCTGTCCCGCGCCAACGCGTGGAATGAAGATCTCCCACACCCCCGAACCGTGCCGCACGCGCATCGCGTGACGGCGTCCATCCCAGCTATTGAAATCGCCGACCACCGAAACGCGGCGCGCATTCGGCGCCCACACCGCGAATCGCGTGCCTTGCACGCCATCGATCGTCGTGACGTGGGAACCGAGGGCGTCGGCGAGGGTGCGGTGTGTGCCTTCGCCGATCAGATGCAGGTCGAGTTCACCGAGCAGCGGACCGAATGCGTAGGCATCTTCCACTTCCTCGATCGCGTTCGGCCAATGAATGCGCAAGCGATACGGGACGTTGGTCGCCAGCGTGCCGACGAAAAAACCATCGGCATGCACCTTCTGCAACTGCGCCAGCACTTCTCCACCTGTGGAAATTGCAGCAACTGCAGTAGCGCCCGGCGTGAAAACACGCACAACGCGCGCCGTGCCGACGTCGTGCGGACCGAGCACCGCGAACGGATCCGAAGCGCGGCCGTATACGATCGAGTCGATCGCAGCCGCGTCGACGCCGACATCGTCGGCGGGGCGGGGCGACTTCATGCCGACGTCTCCGTATCGATCGTTTCGATCAGTCCGCGCAACGGCACATGCACCCAGTCCGGACGGTTGGCGAGTTCGTAACACAATTCATAAGCCGCTTTTTCGATCACGAACAAGCGAAGCAGGCTTTCGTCGACGCCGTCGGTGCCGAGCATCGTTTGGTACGCGCCGAGGAATGCGGTTTGCGACGCGCGCAGGAAACGCGCGAGCACGGCGTCACGCGATTCGCGCATGGCGGGCGTGAGGCGCGTATCGTCGCGCGCGCCGGTGGACGCGACGGCGTAATGCAGTGAGCGCAAAAGTCCGGCTACATCGCGCAGCGGACTGGTTTTCGCGCGACGTTGTTCGAGCGCGGCATGCGGTTCGCCTTCGAAGTCGACGATGATCGCATCGCCGCTCGACACGAGCACCTGGCCGAGATGAAAATCACCGTGCGTACGCGTCTTGAGCGAATCTCCGGAAGGCCGCAACGCGCGCACCGTATCGGCCAGCCGGCTACGCCGTTTGCGCAGCTCGGCGATGAGTTCGTCGGCAATGGTCGTGGATTTCGCAGCATCGAGCATCGCAAATGCGCGATCGATCTCCGTCAGCGCATGCGCACGCCATTGTTCGACGTCACCGGTCGTGGCGTTCTCCGGCGCGAACGCCGGATCGTCGCTGGGCTGCGCGAGTGCGCGATGCAACTCGCCCAGTGCGCGACCCACCGCCGCGGCAAACGCATCGTATTCGGAGAAGATATCGTCGCTTTGCGGTTCGACCGGCGCGGCGATGACGTGCTCGTCGATCAACCGGCTGAGATAGTCGAGCGTGAATTGCCACGCGTCGCCTTGATTGCGGATAAATCCATTGAGAATGCCGATCGTCGTGGACGTCTTGCAGCTGTTTTCGATGGCGATCTCGCCGAGAAACGGTGCAACGTGTGTCACCCCTTGGCGGTGAAGCTGGCGTCCCATTTCGACTTCCGGCTGCACGCCGGGTTGCGGCCGCCGCAACAGTTTCAACACGATGCGATCGTCGTAAATCAGCGAGCTGTTGGACTGTTCGGCCGACAGCCAACGAATCGGCGCGTCGACCAGGTCTTTCAAATCGGCGTCGGCTTCGATGCGGAAGTTCAACGTGACGTCGCCCGACGTCACCGTCGCGTTGCGCGCGAGCAGATCAATGAGAATCCGCGCAAACGCAGGAATCGCGAAGGCGTCCGTGAGCACGCCCATCCGCGATGTACGGCGCACGTTCGCGAGCGCGAGTTGTTTGGCAAGGGTCGGCGTGTCCTGGTTTTCCCAGATGAGTCCGAGCGGCAACAGATAATGTTGTTCTTCGCCGCCGAACCGCGCGGTCACCCGAAACAGCACTGGCGATTCCGGCGTGTTGTCGAGCGCTGCGATCGGTATAAGAAGGACGCTGTCGAGCTTCTTGTCTTTCGCCGCGAACCAACGCCGCGCTTGCAGATAGTTCGGCAGCACATCGCGTTGCAGTTGCGCGCGCGTAGATTCGCTGACGACGTCCGCCATGCCGCGACGGACGACGAGCGTAGCGTATTCCATCATCATTTCCGGCGGCGCGACACGCCATTCCGGCGCGTTATCGGCCGTGCGCAATTCGAACCAGTAGAAACCGTAGGGCGGCAGCGTGAGCAGATACGTGAGTTCGCCGATCGGTGGAAACGCCGATCCGCCGGTCATCTCCACGGGTACGCGTCCGTTGAATTCGCGCAGGTCGAGTTCAACCGCCTGCGGTGAACGCGCGAGATTGGCGACACAAAGGATCGTCTCGTTTTCGTCGCGGCGCAGATACGCGAAAATCTTCCGGTTCGCCGGATACAGGAATTCAAGCGTGCCGCGTCCAAACACCTGGTGCTGACTGCGCAGCGCGAGCATGCGGCGCATCCAGTTGAGCAGCGAGTGCGCGTCGCGCGTTTGCGACTCCACGTTGAGCGAAGCGAAACCATAAAGCGGATTCGCGATCGGCGGCAACACGAGTTGTTCGGCGTCGGCGCGCGAGAAACCGCCGTTGCGATCGGGCGACCATTGCATGGGCGTGCGTACGCCGTCACGATCGCCGAGATGGATGTTGTCGCCCATGCCGATTTCGTCGCCGTAGTAAACGACCGGCGTGCCGGGCATCGACAGCAGCAGCGAATTCATCAGTTCCATGCGTCGCCGATCGCGTTCGAGCAATGGTCCCAGTCGGCGACGAATGCCGAGATTGATGCGGGCTCGACGATCGGATGCGTATACCTCCCACAAATAGTCGCGCTCGCTGTCGGTAACCATTTCGAGCGTGAGTTCGTCGTGGTTGCGCAGGAAGATCGCCCATTGGCACGTCGGCGGAATCTGCGGCGTCTGACGCATGATGTCAGTGATCGGAAAACGATCTTCCTTTGCGATCGCCATGTACATGCGCGGCATGAGCGGAAAGTGGAATGCCATGTGGCATTCGTCTTCGTCGCCGAAATATTCCTGCGTATCTTCCGGCCATTGATTCGCTTCGGCGAGCAGCATGCGGCCCGGATGTTTCGCGTCGAGCGCCGCGCGGATTTCTTTCAGGATCGTATGGGTCTCGGGCAGGTTTTCGTTATTGGTGCCGTCGCGCTCGACGAGGTAGGGCACCGCGTCCAGTCGCAATCCGTCGATACCGAGATCGAGCCAGAAATCCATCACCTTCAACACTTCCTGCAACACGACCGGATTGTCGAAGTTGAGATCGGGCTGATGCGAGTAGAAGCGATGCCAGAAATAGGCATTCGCGACGGGATCCCACGTCCAGTTCGATTTCTCGGTGTCAAGAAAGATGATGCGCGTGCCGAGATATTTCTGATCGGTGTCGGACCACACGTAGAAGTCGCGTTCAGGCGATCCGGCTGGCGCCCGACGCGCGCGCTGAAACCACGCATGCTGATCGGAGGTGTGATTGATGACGAGTTCGGTGATGACGCGGATTCCGCGCGCGTGCGCGGCGTCGACGAACGTGCGCACATCGGCCATCGTGCCGTAATCGGGATGCACGTTTTCGTAGTCGGCGATGTCGTAACCGTCGTCGCGTCGCGGCGATGGATAGAACGGCAGCAGCCATACCGCGGTAACACCCAGGCGCTCGATGTAGTCGAGCTTGGCGGTGAGGCCGGGAAAGTCGCCGATGCCGTCGTCGTTCGAATCGAAGAACGACTTTATATGCAGTTGATAGATGACCGCATCCTTGTACCAGAGGGGATCGAGCGGCGTTGGTGCGCGTGCGGCCATATCAGATGTCCTTCTCTGAACGCACGCGCCAAACGCGGTACGGGTTCGATGGTTCCAGGCGAATACGCTGGTGTTTGCCACGCCATTCGACAGCGTCGCCGGCGGTGAGCTCTTCCGCGATGAGCACGGCGTTGTCGTCGAGGTCGAATTCCCATAATGGGATTTCGATGTCGGCCTCTTGCGCGTTATGCGGATCGAGAGTCACCGCAACGAGCACGACGTTATCGCGCGATGCCGTCGTCTTGCCGAAGTATAGAATGTTGCTATTGCTACAATTGTAGAAAGATATACCGAGATGCGACTGTAGCGCGGGATTTTCGCGACGAATGCGATTGAGTTGGGTAATCTCGGCGTTGATGTTGCCGGGCGCGTTCCAGTCGCGCGGCCGCAGTTCGTATTTTTCCGAATCGAGATATTCCTCTTTGCCCGGAATCGGAGCGGCTTCGCACAATTCGAAACCCGAATACATGCCCCAAAGACCGGACAGCGTCGTCGCGAGCGCCGCGCGGATCAGAAATCCCGGACGTCCCGATGTTTGCAGGAAATACGGGTCGATGTCGGGTGTGTTGACGAAGAAATGCGGACGGAAAAAATCACGCACCGGCGTCGCATTCAATTCCTTCAAATACGTTTCGAGTTCCGTTCGCGTGTTGCGCCACGTGAAATATGTGTATGACTGCGAGAAGCCGATCTTCGCGAGTCGATACATCACTTTCGGTCGCGTGAAGGCTTCGGATAGAAAAAGCACGTCGGGGTCGATCGCGCGGATGTCGGCGATCAGCCATTCCCAAAATGGCAACGGTTTTGTATGCGGATTGTCGACGCGGAAAATCTTTACGCCTTGTTTCAGCCAGAACGCAACGACATCGCGCAACGCATTCCATAATGCAGGCTTGGCGTCTTTCGCGTAGAAATCTACGTTGACGATGTCCTCGTATTTCTTCGGCGGATTCTCGGCGTACCGCATCGAACCGTCTGGACGCCATGCGAACCATTCGGGATGTTGTTTGATCCACGGGTGATCGGGCGAGCACTGCACGGCGAAGTCGAGCGCGATTTCGAGACCGCGTTTTTTCGCGGCGTCGATGAGCGCGAGAAAATTCTCGAGCGTGCCGAGTTCGGGATGAATCGCGTCATGTCCGCCGCTCTTCGCGCCGATTGCATACGGACTGCCCGGCTCGCCTGGTTGCGTCGTAAGCGAATTGTTTTTGCCTTTGCGGTTTTTCTCGCCGATCGGATGGATGGGCGGGAAGTACAACACGTCGAATCCCATCGATTGGATGCGTGGCAGTTCGGCGATCACGTCGTCGAACGTGCCGTGTTTTCCGTCCTTACCTTGCGAGCGTGGGAACAGTTCGTACCACGACGAAAAACACGCCGCGCGTCGTTCCGCGATCACCGAATAGGTTTTCGATGCGCGCGATAGAAACGCCGGCTGGCTCGCTTGCGCCATCAACGCAGCGACGTCGGGAGCGAGCAATCGCGCGGCGGGATCGGGCGCGACGGATATTTCGCGTTCGAGCGTTTTCAGGCGCGCGCGAAATTCGGCGGACGCTTTTTTCTGCGCCTCAACAATAAACAGGCGCGCTTCCTCGACATCGAGGACGACGTTCTGGCCAGCCGCGACTTTCTTTTCGATGCCCGAACGCAATCCGGCGAATTCATCGACACCCGCTTCGACGGTGTAGAAATGCAGTCCCTCACGGCGGAGCGTAAATTCCGCGCGCCAGCGATCGTTGCCGAGCGCGCGCATGCGGACGACGTTCCAGTCTTCGAAATCGCCGGTGCACCAGAGCAGACGGACGGCGAGTACCGGATGGCCGTCGCCGAACACGTCGGCTTCGACGACGACCGTGTCGCCGACCACGCGTTTGGCGGCGAATGCGCCATCGTCGATCGATGGCGTGACGGCTTCGATGGCGACACGGGGCGCGGCGAGGGCTTTCTTTACGGCGTTGTCGGGCTGCGGCACTACAACGGGCTTCGCGTGGGAAAGTGCGAGTACCTTTACGTCGGCGGGCGCCAGCACGACCGCGTCGGCGTCGAACGCAATGCCAACGTTGGCCTGCATCGCGCCGAGTGACACGGAGGCGTGATGATCCGCGTTACTGTTGATGAGCGTGACGCGTTTGCCGGAGTCAGTAACGCTCAGCCATGCGGTGACGCGCGACCACGGCGCGCTCATCGGCCTCGGCGCGATGGGTGATGTGCGCGTAAACGCGGCGTTCGTTTGCGCGACGATCGTGTCGGCCCATGAAGCCGGTTCGGATTGCAACAGCCAGCCGTCGGCGCAAAGCGCCGCCGTTGCGGTCGCGCGCTGAAAAAGTCGAGTAACGCGTTCGCGATCCTGATCGTTTGGACTTGCCACTGGCGCGACAATTTTTCCGCAGCGGCGCAAATCGGCGAGTTCATCGATGAACCACGGTGCGCGATAATCCCACCACGGTAGCGAGCAAAAGCATGCATCTAAACCCGCGTCCACGAGCGCGTTTCTTTCGCTGCGGTTGAGGCCCGGCGCCCACGCAATGAACAGGGCAGACGGCTGCGAGCGCCGCGTTTCTTCGATGATGCGTTTCAGAACGGCTGCGGGAATTCGCTGCGGCCAGTTGATAGCAAAACCTGCCACGCCGCGATCGATCGCAGCAGAAAGCTGCGCGACGAACGCTGCAGCAAGGCCATCTGCTGCGTTCGCATGATCGAAACGTGGCAGCACTTCGCGTGCGTGCAGGTCGCGGCGGGGATCGACGGGCCAGCCGCCGGCAACGACACGTTGGAACCATGCAGGTTCGGATTGCACCAGCGGCCACTCCGCACCCACACGATGCAACTCGATGTCGAGCAACAAACCGACGGATTGCGCGGTGGCTAGTTTCGTCGCGGTAATGAGGGCAGGCCGATCGAACGCCGCCGTGCCGTCGCCCAGTCCTGCGAGAACATGGCTGAACCCAAGTTTCGCTGCACGCGCGAAAATACGCTCGGACGCTTCGGCCTGCAAAATTCGCAGCGACAGATCGCCTACCAGGGTGCTCTCGCGAGCGAGAACGCGTTTCGTCGTCGCCTTGCTGCCGTCAGCCTTTATTTTCCGTTTGGCCACCGAGCGTTCACGCGGCGCCGGATTTGGCGAGACCATGCTTGGAATCCGCTTGGGTGTCCGCCACTGGCGAACATTGGCTCAGGGTGAGCAGGAATTTGTTGCGCCACGCGTTGACATCGTGCTTGCGCAAGTAGTCCATCATGCGCTTCCAGCGGCGTTTCCGCTCGCCGAGCGGCATCATCAACGCCTGCTGCATCGCCCCGACGACTTGTTCTTCGTCAAACGGATTGACGAGCAGCGCTTCGGTCATTTCGTGCGCGGCGCCGGCGAAGCGCGAAAGGATGAGTACACCCGGATCGTTCGGATCTTGCGCGGCCACGTATTCCTTCGCGACGAGATTCATGCCGTCGCGCAACGGGGTAACGAGCCCGACGCGCGAGGATCGATAGAAGCCAGCGAGCCGCGCTTGCTGATAACTTTTGTTGACATAACGGATCGGCGCCCAATCGGGCTCGGCGAACTCGCTGTTTATTGCGCCCGCGATGTGCTGAAGCTTTTTGCGCAAATCGATGTATTCGGGAACTTCCTCGCGACTCGGCGGAGCGATTTGCAGCAACGTGACGTGCCGTTGCAAGTCCGGATGTTCCTTGAGCAATCGGCCGAATGCGTGGAAGCGTTCGGGCAACCCTTTGGAATAGTCGAGGCGATCCACGCCGATAAGCATGACGCGGCTGTCCATTTGCTCGCCGAAACGCTTGCTCGTGCTCGAACTGGCGGCGCGCTGCCCGAGCGTTTCCAGATGGGCGGTGTCGATGCTGATCGGAAATGCACCGACGCGAAAGCGACGGCCATTCACTTCCATCTGTCCGTCGCTTTCTACTTCCGCCGCGAGTTCCTGCTCGCAATATTGCGTGAAGGAGCGCTTATCGCTATCGGTTTGAAAACCGATGAGATCGTACGAGGTGAACGACGACATCAAGTCGCGATGGTGCGGCAACGACGCCAGTAATTCGGGCGGCGCCATCGGCGTATGCAGAAAGAATCCAATTCGGCAGGTGACACCACGCGAACGCAAGGCGGCGCCGAGCGGAATCAAATGGTAGTCGTGCACCCAGATCGTATCGTTTGGTTTGATCAGTTGAACCAGACGATCGGCAAATTTGGCGCTGACACGGCGATAGGCGGCGAGCGTGTCGCGGTTGAAGTCGAGAAGATGCAACCTGTAATGGAACAGCGGCCACAAAACGCGGTTGGAAAAACCGGCGTAGTAACCTTCGTAGTCATCGCGCTCGAGATCGAGCGTCGCGTATTTGATCGGATAGACCGGATCGTTCTGCACTTCGAAGTGCGGCTGTTCGGCGATTTGTCCGCTCCAGCCAAACCAAATTCCGCCACGCTCGGCAAGTGCACCCTTCAACGCGGAGGCTAAACCGCCGGCGCGAATATCTTTTGGCAATGCGACGCGGTTGGACACGACGATAAGCCGTCCGTTGCCTTCGTCGGTTTCGTCGCAGGAAATCGTACCGATGTTCGGATGCAGGAAACTCGTGATGCTCGACCGAGCATCGTTGCGTCCGGACGTTTGCTTATCGCCCTGCGCCAACGAAAGCGCGAACGGCGTGTGCGACGTGCCGGAATCACCGGCATCGATGTCGAACAGTGCTTCGCCGGGTGTTGCGTTGATCATCATCCGCTCCCTGGGGATTTGTTCCGACGCCGATCCGCGTCGCTCTTGCTGCATCGCAAAGGATATGCCAGACGAAACCCGAGTTGGTGCTTAGCAGCAACACCGTTTCATCGCGTGTCGCTAACGCATTTTGCACGGAGCGGTGTCTTAGTTGGCGCGAATTGCAAGGAACGTTAAGGGCGCCGCGCACTATGTACGGCGACTCACCGAAAGGATGAGCCGCCGATTCTTCGTCAACCCCTGGTGCGCGCCCGAACGGCTTTCTTTGCCGATGCCGACCGGCTCGATGCATTTCGTTTTGACGTTGCAGCGCGTGCTTGCCGTGCCAGTGCATTCTTCGACGCGGCTCGCACGGCGCCCTTCGGACAACCCCGATCGCGATCACCTGCTTGGTCGATCGCGCGCCGTGTTTACCTTGACGGAGATGGTCCATCTCCTGTTGACGAACTCGCCAGCCTGCGTGCTCGCAGATTTTCCCTCGCGACGGTCGCGTCGTGCTCGCCCGAAGGTGGCTCGCTCGGGAATGGCTTACTGCGTCTTAAGATTTTTCGCCATCGACAAATGATGCTCGACCACGGGTTCGGTCTTCTTGATGAACGTGCGAAGATCTTCGGTGCTGACAGTGCTCTCCGATGACTTCAACAGATCCAGCATCTTTGTGTGATCGCCGCGCATTGCATCCACATACTCGCGGTCGAAATCCGCACCGCTCAACGTTTTGAGTTTGTCGCGCAGCGCCGCGTGATCTGCATCAAGCGACTTGGGAACCTGGATGTTTTCCTTCGCTGCGATCGTGGCGAGTTCCTTGTTGTTCGCGGTGTGGTCGTGAACCATCTGCGCGGCAAACTTCTTGACGGCTGCCGAATTCGCCTTGCTCTCGGCGACCTTGCTCAGTTCAACTTCCGCCATGCCGCCTTGGCCGGCCTTCTGTACGAACGTGGCATCCGGGCTGTCGCCTTTCTGCTGCGGCATATTGGATGGTGTGGTTTGCGCCTGCGCTAACGCGAAGGGAAGCGCGAGTGCGAGTGCGGTGATCAGCACATTCCGTTTCATGGTGTTCTCCGTGGGTGGGTCGAGGCGTGTTCTGCTGCATCCCCTATGCCATCGAAATGTCGCGCCGGCTCGTTGTCGTGCAACTCGCATTGCGTGACGAACGTGTCGCTGCATAGTGCAATATCTCGGCGTATCACAACCGCACAACCAAGCCATTTATGTGTAGCGCACGGTTGGCATGCTCCTTGGAACCATCCCGGCAGCGCGAGAATGGATTGCGCAAGGATTTGAAGGGACTCTTGAAAGTTAGGAGTGGTACGTCGAGGTTCCGGTGGGAACAGGGATTATTCCAAGGACTGGTTAGGCGATCGCCCTGCAATTACCTTCCCCAGCAGGTGATCGCCGAATAAGAGCCGGTGTCTGTCCGGACACCGGCTCTTGTTTTTATGTGAGTTGTGAATTCTTTAGCATGATGGTTACCCACAATCGCCGGCGGCAATTTCGGACATACGGTACGCAAGGGTCGCGCCCATGAACGCGTTAGCCGTGAAATCCATGCTTGCAGAATATCCGCGAAAAGCGGCGCCATTGCCGACGCGCGGTGAGCGCTGGGCATTGTTCCTGGATGTCGATGGCAGCCTCGTCGAATTTCAGCCGCTGCCCGAAATGGTCCGCATTCCAGACGCGTTGCTGAGAAACGTTTCCGAACTTCATCATGTTCTCGGCGGTGCGCTCGCTTTCGTCAGCGGACGCACGCTGGATCAACTCGATTACCTGTTCGCGCCGATGAAACTTCCAAGCGCCGGGCAATACGGCATGGAGCGCCGCGATGCGAACGGTGCATTGCACGGTGTGATTCTCCCCGATGTCACGATGGCAGAAACCGTCCGCGAGCGCGCTTACGAACTGCTTGCGCGTTTTCCCGGCCTGAAGGTAGAGGATAAAGGCTACTCCGTTGCGCTGCATTACCGCGCGGCTCCGCATTTGGCCGACGCCATCACATCGGCAGCGGCGGCTATTGTGGCGCCGTTGCATGGAATGTACGAAGTACAACCTGGCGCGCTCGTGCAGGAAATCAAACCATCGACATGCAGCAAAGGAGCGGCGGTGCGAGCGTTTCTCGCCGAAGCGCCGTTTAGCGGACGCCGCCCCGTATTTCTAGGCGATGATTTCGCGGACGAATCCGCATTCGCGGCGGTGAACACGCTGGGCGGCATCAGTATCGCCGTCGGTACGGATCGTTACACGCAGGCCGACTACGCACTCAGTGGTCCCGCTGCCGCGCGCCGTTGGTTATCGCTGGTGCTCGATGCGCTGTCGGCGTAAGTTCCGCGCGTCGCCTCGTTAAACGATGGTGATCGAACGCATCAATGCGATGGTTGGCGCGCTCGCGCACGCCGCCATATCGCCAGCTGACGTGCCAGCGCCAGTACGCGATGCATACAGCGACATTTTGAGTCAGCCGTTCGTGCGGCCGGCGCTGAAGATCGTCGGCGGCTTGTTGCTGATCGTCATCGGGATTCGCCTCGGTCGCTGGATGGCCGATCTCGAGCGTAAAGTTTTGCTGCGCGCCAACGTCGACCGCATCCTCGCTGAGTTTTTGCGTAACGTGAGTTATGCGGTGATTCTCGCATTGCTCATCGTCAGTGCGCTGGAGATCACCGGATTTCCGACGACATCGCTGCTCGCCGCGCTCGGTGCGGCGGGACTTGCCGTCGGTCTCGCGTTGAAGGATTCGCTGGCCAATATCGCGGCAGGCGTGCTGCTTATCGTGTTGAGGCCGTTCCGTGTCGGCGATTCGGTGAAAGTCGGCGGGCAAGAAGGTGTGGTCGAAGGTGTCTTCATTTTCCAGACGCGACTTCACACGTTCGATAACCGCGATCTCGTTTTCATGAACAGTCAGGTTATCGCCGGACCAATCTTCAATTATTCCCAGCGCAGCGACCGGCGCAACGATATTACATTACTGCTTGCGCATGATGTCGACATGAAACGCGTGTTCGAGATCACAAAACGCGCCGTCGACACCGACACACGCATCCGCAAAGATCCGGAGCCATCCATCGCTATTGCCGACATCACCGAGAACGGTATCGTTTTTGCTGTGCAGGTCTGGAGCGATGCGGGAGCGATGGGATCAGTGCGCAGCGATTTGTTGCAGCAATTGCAGACGCAATTCGGCGCTGAAGAAATTTCGTTCGCCCGTTATGTGCCACTACCGGCGCACGCGTGATGACTGCCGCGACCACCGCGAGCAAACGGAGCGAAGTGCGCATCACGCATCCGGAGCGCACGGTTTTCTCCGTCGGCTACACAAAGCAGGACGTGGTCGATTACTACCGCGCCGTGATGACGCCGCTGCTCGACGGCATTCGCGATAGACCGCTTTCGATTATCCGGTGTCCCGATGGCGTCGAAAGCGGATGCTTTTTTCAGAAACATACGCTGCCCGGCCTCAAGCGCGTGCGCACGGTCGACGTGCACGAGGGAAGCGGCGGCGCTGGAACCTATCTATACGTGCGCACGCCGGAGGAAGTGATTGAACTCGTGCAGTTCAACGCGATCGAATTCCATCCGTGGGCCAGCACCATCAAGAATACGGACGTGACCGATTACCTCGTATTCGATCTCGATCCGGGAACGGACGTGGTCTGGAAAACCGTCGTCGCCGGCGCGGAACTTCTGCGCAAACGTCTAGGCGCGCTCGATCTTGATTCTTTTGTGCGCACGTCCGGTGGCAAAGGTTTGCACGTGGTGGTTCCACTCAAACCTGCGGTCGCGTGGGAGAAGGCGAAGGATTTCGCGCGGCGTTTTTCCGATGCCGTGGTCGAAGATCATCCCGACGGTTTCATCGCGACGGCGAGCAAAGCCAAGCGCGGCGGTTTGATCTTCATCGATTATCTGCGCAACTCACGCGGTGCGACCAGTGTGGCGTCATACTCGTTGCGTTCGCGCGCGGGTGCGCCCGCTGCCATGCCATTGCGCTGGGACGAATTGCGCAAGCTCAAAAGCGCAGCCGATTTCACATTGCGCAACGTGCCGGCAAGACTCAAGCGGCAGCGCGAAGATCCGTGGCAGAGATTCGCGGCGCAACGTCAATCGCTGCCGAAGAAAGGATTTTTGAAATCGAAAGGAATCGCATGACGGCCGTCGCCGAATTGGAAGCCGAACACCACTCTGGGGGAATACGAACCATGCCGACCAACTCAACGCAATCCGTGGTCGAGGGCAGTGAATTCGATCTCGGCGGATTCGTGCGCCACATCGCGCATGAAATCGCCAATCCGCTCAACGCCGTGATGATGAACGCCGAAATGGCCAAGTCGTTGGTGGAACGGGGCGACATCGACCGCGCCAACGAGGCGCTCGCGCGTCTGGTCAATGACTGCGCGCGTTGCGCAAAGCTGATGCGCAGCATGCAGAATTTCGGCGCGGGCG
>CAZZYA010000027.1:0-21952 GCA_964658115.1 uncultured Rudaea sp.
GCCGGCTTCGGATGGCAACACGATGTCGCCGGCATCCGCGGACATGCCGCCGCCGGCGAACTCGGCGAGGATCGATGCGCCCCGTTTGCGCGCATGTTCGAGTTCTTCCAGCACGAAAATACCGGCGCCTTCGCCGAGCACCATGCCACGGCGCTGTTTGCAGAACGGGCGGCATGTATCGTCGGCCGTCACGCGCACGGCTTCCCACGCTTTCACGGTCGGCACGGTGATGCATGCTTCGGTGCCGCCGGTGACGGCGAAATCGACGCGGCCCGAACGCACCATCTCGAACGCCTGAATCATCGCGTGATTGGCCGACGCGCACGCGCTCACCACCGCAAAAGAGGGGCCGGTGATTCCGTATTCCATCGTGATCTGGCACGCGGGCGCGTTCGACATCATCCGTACGATCGTCAGCGGATGCACGCGCGGATTCTGGTCGGCATAAAAGCGGCGCGATTGTTCGTTGTGCGTGCTTTCACCGCCGACACCTGTGCCGACGATGCACGCCGTGCGCTCGCCGAGTCCGCTATCGCGAAACTCGAGACCGGACTGCGCGACGGCTTCGCGCGCAGCGACGAGCGCGAATTGTGATACACGATCCAGCAGGATCAGACGTTTGCAATCGAAATGCGCCAGCGGATCGAAGCCGCGCACTTCGGCGGCGATTTTTATGTTGAGCAGGTCGGTCGGAATGTTCGTGATCGGACCGATGGCCGGACGCCCTTCTCGCATCGCCGCCCACTGCTGTGTTGTATCGTGACCGAGCGCGCTGATGCCGCCCATGCCGGTGATGACGACGCGACGCATGTCAGACGGGCGGTGCGGCGGCCTGTTTTTCGGCGAGCAGTTTTTCCACCGCGTCGACGAGGCCCTTCACCGATTCGGTATCGAAATTCGGATCGCGGTCGGGCAACGTGATCTTGTAGTGATCTTCGATCTCGAAAATGATTTGCACCGCGTCGAGCGACTGGATCTCGAGTTCTTTCAGCGTCGATTCGGGGGTGATTTTCTGCACATCGATTCCCGCTTCCTTGGCAATGATGTTGAAAACCGTTTCCTGGACGCTGCTGCTCATGAACTTCTCCGCGAATCGTTGATGGGTAAGATTACCGCGAGCCGGGATGCGCGGTCGATGGCGCAGGCGTTTCAGCCGCTTCGTCGGCGCCGAGCATAAGGATGCCGGCAAGAATGATCGATGAACCGACGATTTGCATCAGTCCGACGTGTTCGCCGAACACCAGCCACGAGGCCGCCATCACGGCGACGAACACGATGGCGCTGGTCGCGAACGCGGCCGAGAGGCTCGATTTGCGCAGAATCGTGATCCAGGACAAAAACGCGCCGACGTAGCAACCGATCGCCGACCACAGCCACGGTTCGGCCAGTGCGCGCATGAATGCGGTGCGTGAGAAGTCGAACGCGCCGACATCGAGTCCCGCCGACTTGAGTGAAATCTGGCAACCCGTCTCGCAGGCGAGCAACAGAACCCAGGCGACCCACGTGCTGGTGCGGCGATTCATGCCGACTGTTCCACGCCGAGCGCGGCGAGTTCGGCGTCGCCGCGATCGAGCCGGGCAAGTCCTTCGAAGGCGGCGAGGATGCGGTCGATGAAACGGTTCCGATGCCGGTACCAGAGCCAGTTGACCAGCAGCTTGCTGCCGAGTCGCTTCTTTTGCTGATGCAAACCCTGACCGCTCTGATAGATGAGAATGCCATTCGCGATGCAATAGCGCACGTTCTCGATCCACGTATAAAAATATAAATTGCGTTCGCGCGCCACCGCGTAATCCATACCGAGAAACTTGTCGATCATCCGGTCACCGTCGCACAAGACGAGGTTGAATGCGACTAGACGATCCTCGAGCCAATATGTGGCGCACAGCGCCCGCGGCGCGCAATCGCTCATCACGTTACGGAAATAGTCAGGCGTGAGTTCCTCGAAATCGAATTCGGCGCGGTCGCGCGTGCTGACGTAGAGGCGCATCACGTCATCGATGATGTCGTCGATGTTCGTGCGCCACTCCACGCGAATCACCGCGCCGGCTTTGAGTTTGCGGCGGACGTCCTTGCGCGTCGTGTAGGTCAGGGTGCTCAGGTATTCGTCGACGGATGCGAAAGGAAGTTCGAGGCACGCCGTCGGCAAACCGGGTTGCCGACGCAGGCGATGCGGAGCGATAGCGTTGCGCCACAACGCGTCGAGCCTGGACTCGGAATCTTTGATGGCGATCATCTTCGCCCGCTCGGCTTTGGCGCGGGCAACCAATGCGTCGAGCACCGCGCTCAGTGCTTTCTCGCGTGCGGCGATGTCGAGCGACGGATCGAAACCGAGATGGCACACTTCGGAGACGGGCGAACCCAGCGCGATCATGCGTTGTTTCAAGAAGCGGGGAAACACACGCTGGATCGCATCGGAAATCTTGCGCGGCACGCCGCGAAGCGTGGTGTCGAGCTGATAGTCGGTGACGAAGCCAGGTACGACGGCGACGAGTTTGTCGTCGATGCTCACGCCGAAATACAGCCACGAAAATTCGGCGAGCTGCGCGGTTTCCACGGCGCGGTAGTACGACCAGTCCTCGAGTTCATTCGGAAACAGGCGGTTCCATTCCACGCAGCCGAAGGCATCGATGGATGTCGCGACCGATACGTGCATCGATCGCGTCTGTTATTTGGCAGCGGCGATCACCTGCGCGCGTTCGGGCATATGCACGAAGCGGGTCGCGGCGACTTCGTTGAAGAAGCGCGCCGATCGTTCGATGACCTGATCGCGTTCCTGATCGACAGTGATCATGTGGTAGCTATTTTCCAGCAGCACCGTTTCGACCGGGCCGCCGATGCCACGCATGATCATGCGCACGTTCTTCAGGCTGGCCACGTCGTCGTCGACGGCATGCACCACCATCGCCGGCGTGCGCACGCTGCGCAACTGCTGGCGCACGCGGAAAGAAAGCCGATAGAACTCGGCGAGTGACGGCCACGGGTTTCCCGGCAATCCCGCCGCGGCACTATCGCCGTTGAGCATGCTGCCCGCGATGCGGTTGCGAATGCGTTCGTCTTTGATGCCATACGGAAAGCATTCGTAGAATTTTTTCTTATGCCCAAACCCCAGCGCGGTCACGAGCGGCAGCAGGAACGACAATTTGCCAAGCCACGGAATGGTCCATCCGTCGTAAACGAAGGTCGTGCCGTACAGGCCGAGGCCATCGACTTCCTCCGGACGATCGGCGGCGAGCTTCAGCGCGAGCAGCGCGCCCATCGACAAGCCGGCGACGAACATGTGATCGACGTCCTTGCGCAGGCGATCGGCGGCCTCGCAGACGCTGCGATACCAGTCGTGCCAACCGGTTTTGAGCAGATCGCTTTCATCGCCGCAATGGCCGGCGAGCTGCATGGCGTAGACGGTGAAACCGGCCTTGTTCAGACCTTTGGCTACGAAACGCATTTCGGTCGGGGTGCCGGTCAGGCCGTGAATCAGCAACACGCCGGATCTGCCGCCGGGCATGTAGTAATCGGTCGCTTTGATCATTAGGGCAATAAAAAACTTCTTATCGTGCCGGTATTTTGCCCCAGGCTCGGTATGAATACCTAAAATTACGTTAAGGAACGTTACTTAAGGCGCGCAAATGAGGGCTACGCCCACCGCGATCGCGGCGGTAGCGATCCAGCGGCGTGTCGAAATGCGCTCATGCAGGATGACCCGGCTCGCCACCACCACGCCGCAATAGGACAGAGCCATGAAGGGATAGGCGAAGCTCAACGGCGCCATACTTAGGACAGCAAACCAGACCGTGAATTCCACGACGTAGATAAGTACGCCTGCCACGATCCAGCGCGAACCGAGCGCGGCGAGCAATCCTGACGATTCGCGCGTGTCGTCGACGCCGAGTTTGAAGCAGGTTTGGCCGACGACGTCGCACGCCACGGTGGCCAGCAGCAGTGCGAACATCAACACGTGCGCGACGCCTTTTCGATGGCCGCAAGCAGTGCGACATTGACGCGTTCGTTTTGCGCCAGACGGTCCACATCGCCAAGACGTCGCGGCTGATCCATCCGCGATTCCCATCGCTTGAACAGGTTGGCATGCTCAATGGGTGAAAACTCGCCGCAGATGTCCGCACCCGCGATGCGCTTTTGCGCACCGATCGCGCTGATCGCGCGTAGCACCGCCGCGAGCGGCATTTGCCCCTGATCCCAATTGGTCAACGCTTCGTCTTCCGGCAATACATCCTTGTCGATGCTGATCCACACCGCGTCGGTCCGGATCAGCGAGGGGATCGACGCGAGTATTTTGTCGGCATCGTCGGCAAGATTTCGCCAGATCACGAAACCCGCTTCGTAGTGGTGAGCCGGTCCATCGGGGATCGGATGATAAAGACGCGACGGCGCATGCCGCCACGGAAACAACATGAGTTTTCCCGACGCGAGCGCAGGAATGTTGCCGCCTTTCAACCCTGGTTTGACCAGATCGTCGCTGCACGGACCGAGCGTGATCACGCGATCGACCTGCGGCAACGCAAGCGCACGATTCACCCACGATCCGCAATGCCAGCGTGGCGCCAGGCGCACCCAATCGGGATGATTGTCGAAATGGATGACGGTGATCGGCTCACGGGCCTGTTCCATCAACAACGCTGCGAGATGATGAAAATCGCCGGAGCCGAGCATGTGAACCGACGGCTCCGCGTCGGTCTCGTGCACACGCTCTCGCGCCGCGCGCACGGTGCGATCGCGGCTCCATAAGCGCAAGCGAGGACCGAGGTCACGCAGATCGTTCGAGGCCACCGCGCTCCACGGCGCTGCCGCGCGCAATGCGGGCAGTTGTGGTGGAAGTGAACCGTCGAGATCAAGGAGCGTAAGCCGCATCCGCGCGATCATAGTCAAAAGCGCGACGCGATGCGGTTTTCCGATTACATCTTACAGAATTGAGTCGCTCAATTAAGTCGCGCGAACTTGCGCAACGAAAGAGCAATCGCGGGTCCGATCACAAGTACGTGCATAGCAAAATCCGCCGACGTGCCGACGAGCGACGCCTTGAATGGCGGCGCGTTCGACAACGGCAACACCACCAGATGCATGAACGCGTATATACAAACGCCGTACAAAGCGCCGCAAAGAAGTGCGTTGTCACGCATCCAGCGCAAGCGCGTCAGCGCGATGAAATACAGCGCGGCGGCGACGAGCAAAATACCGTAATGCGAGACGAAGCCGAGCGCCGCCGATGTCGCGCCGCCATCGAAGGAAGCGCGTCCGAGCCATCCGGATGCGATGAACTGCATCACGCGCTCGGGCGACACGCCGGAACGCAGACCGTTAAACGTGCACGCGAAAATCATGTCGAGTGATGCGGCGATCACGCCAGCCAGCAGGATCGCGAGCACGTTGCGCGACGCGGAGGATGAGCGTGTCATCGCATTCATCGCGTCGCCTTTGCGCACTGATTGAGCGGAAGCCGCACGACCTGCGAAACGTGACCGCTTGCTTCGTCCTGCACGAATGCGACTACACTGCTTTTCGACAAATCGGTTCCTCGTGGGACGTTCAAGTCAGTTTGCACGTCCGTTTTGTCGAACGGGCCTTCGAATGCGCGCACCACCTGATCATGCGCGAGCTGACGCCCTTTGTTTTCGCCAGCGCGAACCGATGTGCTCAAACCGTTTTCAGTCAGCGCAACGAAAATATGTTGTCCGCCCAGATCGCCGGCCACGATGTGCGTTTTCACCTTATCGCCGGGCACGGCATCGATCGTGAGTTTCGGCGCGGTACTCACGTTCGCATTCGGCGGACCGCCGCTGGGCCAGTTATGCCAGAGTTCGCCGTCGACCCAAACCTGCGGCGTGTAGAACTGGCCTTTGTTGAAGCGGCGCGAGAGTTTTTCCTGCCGCTGTGTGTACGACTTGCTATCGAACGGATCGCGCCAACCACCGTTGTCCCAGTAGTCGACATGAAATTCGAGTCCGACCTCATCGGGTTTATCGACCAGTTTGCTCATCCATTTTTCGGCTGGCGGGCACGAGCTGCAGCCTTCGCTTGTATAGAGCTCGATCAGGTGCGGACGGTCTGCACCGCTTTGCGCGTTACACGCGGCATGAGCGGAGAACGCGGAAAGCATGGTCAGTGTCGCGATGGAGATCCTGTGCACGAAAATTCCTCCGACGAATTGCACACATGTCCGGACGATTGGGGTTGCGTCATCGTCGCATGACTTCCGACCTACCTGGAATTGCGTAGCTCGATCGCGTTTTCCACGCCCATCACACCGCGGATCTCGCGCGCGATATCTTCGAGGAGCTGGCGTTGCGGATCGGTGTCGACCATGCCGTGCAGATAAACGATTCCATTGTTGCTCTGCACGTTGATGGTCCAGTCTGTCAAGTCGCTATGACGTCCGATTTCGGCCTCGATGTTCGCGACGATTTCCGCATCGCTCACACAATTGGCGCCCGTGCAAGGCTTCGCCGTGTCTTCGGCACAGCCGCCGGTGAACGCCCCGAACACGAGGGTCAAAACAGCGCAAAACATCCAATTTTTCATCGCAATTCTCCGTGCATTCGCTTCAACTATAACGCGCGTGGGTGAATACAGCGTTTCAACGCGTGTGCAGGATTTACCTTATTGGCAGCGTGAGGTCATTTCCCTATCATCCGTAGCTACAGACGTCTGTTG
Organism: uncultured Rudaea sp.; assembly: GCA_964658115.1. Classification (GTDB taxonomy): domain Bacteria; phylum Pseudomonadota; class Gammaproteobacteria; order Xanthomonadales; family Rhodanobacteraceae; genus Rudaea. The sequence goes on from CAZZYA010000027.1 coordinate 6,664, forward strand.
CCGACGACGTTCCTTCTAGTGTCGTCCAATTTAGGGGTGGGTAATGGTTGGGAAGTTGCTTGCGCGTGCGTGCGGGTTCGTCGTGGAGTTGAAGAAAGCACGTTTTGATCGAATGGTGTCGCGCAGCTTCGCATTATTCGGATTCCTGCTTTTTGCGCATGCAGCGACTGCGCAGCAGGTTCAGGTGAACAAGTCGTTCAGTCCGGCCAGCGTCGGACTGGGCGCGACGTCCGTCGTCACGGTGACGTTGCAGAACACGTCGACCACGTCGGCCGCGACCATCACCAATTTCGCCGACGACATTGCGTCTATGAACGGCTTCGGCACTCTTCTCGCCACGCCAGCGCCCACGACCACGTGCGGTGGAACGCCGAGCGTGAGCGGGACGAAAGTCGTGATGAGCAATGGTTCGATTCCGATCGCGCCGAACACGTCCACGCCCGGTTCCTGCGCGATCACATTCAGCGTGCGTGCGAACAAGATCGGCAACGGCTTCAACACGATCAAGGCCACCGATGTCGTCACTTCGAACGGCTCACCGAGTTCAGACGTGACGCAAACTTTGAGTGTCCAGTCGGCGAACATCACGCTCGCATCCGGTCCGACCCAGACGGTTCTGACCGACGACACCGCGACCGTCACCTACACGATAACGAATCCGACGGGCACGCCGCTCACCAACACGACGTTTCCGATCACATCGAACGCGACGTCGGCTTACACGATCTCGAGCACCGGCGGCACGTGCGGTGGAACATCCGTCCTTCCCGCGGCGAACGGAACGGCCGGCACGACGACGTTTTCCGGTATTACCGTGCCGGCGAATGGCTCCTGCACGGTCACGTTGCTGGTAACCACCTCTGCGGTGGAAACAGTGAACTTCACGCTGGTGGCGAACACGATCGTCGACGATCAGGGCGCGACGAATTCCGGCGCACAGTCGGCGCAGGCGAAATTCGTCAACGGACAGCCCAACGTCTCCAAGGCTTTCAATCCGACATCGGTGCAACCGGGCGGTGTTTCGACGGTGACGCTGAAGATCCAGAACGTACTGACCGATCAGGCCCTCAACACCGTGTCCGATTCGGATCCGCTGCCGGCCGGCTTCCTCGTCGATGCGTTCGCGCCGACGCAGAGCGGCTGCGGTACTGCCACCTTCGGCGGCACGGGAACGGGAACGTTCACGATTTCCGGAGCGACCATCGCGATCAACGCCACGTGCACGATCACGTTCAAAGTGGACGTGCCGGCGGCACAGGCGCCGGGCTCGTACACCAATACCGTTCCGAAGGCTAATCTTCTCGCGACGACCAGCGTGACGAACAGCGCAGTCACGCAAGCCGCCGCCGATGCCACCGCCGCCTTGCTCGTCACCGGCACTGGGGGCAACGTAACGGCGGCGAAAGCAGCCGCTCCCACGTCCGCCGGTATCAACACGCCGGTCCAGATCACGCTGACGTTCACCAGCCAGGGCGGCGGCATTTTCAGCAACGGCTCTTTCAACGACGTGCTGCCACAGACGCCGGTCGTTATGGAGCAGTTCGTCGACGCGACGCACACGTTCACCGCATCGACCGGATGCGGTAACGCGGCAACCGTCACGCTCGTCGCCGGCGCGACCAGCGTCGCGGGGTCGGGTTTGGCCATCCCCGCGAATCAAACATGCGTCGTCACGTTCTTCGTATATTTTCCGAACGTGACGGGCCCCAGCCGCCTCGACACGAATGTGCTGACCGCAGGCGCCACGTTCACGGGCAGCAGCGGCGCGGTGACGACTAACGCACCGAGCGCGAACATCACCGAACTGCCTACGTTCACCGTCACCAATTATGTGGCGTCCGCCAGCGGCCTGACGAATCAGCCGCTGACCGTATCGGCAACCGTGAATGTTCCCACCGGTTTCAGCGACACCGCGGCCAGCGTGACCATCCCGCTCACCGCCGGCAAGGTCGCGCTCGCGGCGACGCCGAACTTCACTTTCACGAACTGTCCGGCCGGCGTCGATGCATCGGACGTCACCATCGGCACCAACCGCGAATCGTTTACGGTTGCGCTCGGCTCGATCAGCCAGACGTGCACCATCGGCTACGACGTGATCGATGAAGCCAGCGTCGCCGGAACATTCACGCCGTCCAATCCGACGTACACGGGCGCGGTCACCGGCGGAACGGCCGTGGCGTCGACGGCAACCAACAACGTGACGTTCACCGCGCCCCAGCCGATCGGGGTGAGCAAGTCGTTCTCCCCGAACCAGATCCAGGCGGGCGGCACGTCGACGGCGCAGATCAATCTTGTCGTACCGAGAGCCGGCACGCTCGCCACCACGCAGGCCGAAGGTGTTGCGTTCACGGACGATCTGCCCGCGAATCTTGTGTTCTCGCCGACGCCCAACGTCGCATTCACCGGATGCCAGCAAGCCGGACAACCCGCGCCGGGCTTCAGCATCACGGGCACGTCTATTTCGTTTACGAACATTTCGCTCATCACGGTCGGCGCGACGCAAACGACGTGTACCGTTTCCTTCGACGTGACCTCGAATGTCGTGGGCGCTCCGCTCAACCAGATTCCGGTGGGCGCCGTGACCTCGACGGCCGGTGCGGGCGCGACCAATACGCAGGTCGCCAAAGCGTCACTCACCGTCGCCGCTGGACTCGGCGTGCAAAAGACGTTCATCAGCCCGAGCTTCCCGATCGGCAGCACCGACTACATCCGACTGCTCGTCACCAACACCGCGACGCCGTCATCACTGAGCGGCGGGTCTCTGACCGACAACATGCCGGCGAGCCTGGTCCTGGCCAGTCTCACGGAAGGCCCCGCGCACGCCGGCGATCCGCCGCTTTGTGGAGGATCGATCGCCGGAACGGTCGGCTCGAGCAACTATGTGCTCAACGGCTTGAGCGTTACCGGATATGTCGGAGGCGTAGCGGGGCAGTGTGTGGTCTACGTTCTCGTCACTTCATCGCCGACCGCAGTGCCTGCCACGGTGGTGAACACGATCGCTTCGGGCGGTCTGAACATCGGCGGTTTCGGCAATCAGAATCCTGCAAGCGGTACGGTCACCTTGACAGCTGCGCCCGCCGTCACGGTGACCAAGGCTTTCTCGCCGACCAGCATCGCGCCGAACGGAACCTCGACCTTGACGGTCACCGTCAAGAACACGGCCACCGGTGCGACCGCGCTCTCAGGCCTAGCGTTGACCGACACGTTGCCGACGGGCGTCGTGGTCGCCGCCACACCGAACGCCGCGACGACCTGTGGTTCGGGCACCGCGACTGCCACGAGCGGTGGATCGAGCATCGCACTCACCGGCGGCGGCCTTGCTGCCGGTTTGAACTGCACCATCACCGTATCGGTAACGGCTTCGACGCCGGGAACGTACACGAATACGATTCCCGCGAACGCCGTCACGTCGACGCAAGGTGCGTCCAACACCGCGCCCGCGACCGCCGATCTGCTGGTCGCGCCACCCGTCGCGATCAGCAAGGCTTTCTCGCCGACATCGATCACAGCCGGTAGCAGTTCCGTTCTCACCATCACGATTCCGAACACCGCGACGGGTTCTGTCGCGCTGAGCGGAATGTCGCTGACCGACAATCTCCCGATGGGGATTTCGGTCGCGGCAACGCCGGGCGCAACCACAACGTGCGGCGGCGGGACGATTGCTGCAGCGCCGGGTGCCACGAGCGTGATGCTGAGCGGCGGCAGTGTCGGTGCGAACGCGAGTTGCACGATCAACGTGTCGGTTACCGGCACCCTCGCTGGCGGTTACACCAACACGATTCCTATTGCCGCCTTGAACGATACGCAGGGCGTGTCGAATGCAACGCCGGCCACGGCGAACCTGACCATCACCGCGCCTGTCGCCATCACGAAGGCGTTCGCGCCGACGTCGATTCCGTCAGGCGGCACGTCGACGTTAACCATTACGATTCCCAACACCGCAATCGGTGCGGTCGCGTTGAGCGGAATGTCACTGACCGACACGTTGCCCGGCGGCGTAACGGTTGCTGCCACGCCGAACGCGTCGACGACGTGCGGCGCAGGATCCGTTTCAGCGAGCGGCGGTACGGTCGCGCTGAGTGGAGGCACCGTCGCCGCAGGTGCGACGTGTTCGATCACCGTCTCCGTCACCGCGACCGCGACGAACACCTACACCAACACCATTCCCGCCAACGCGCTGAGCGACACGCAGAACGTCACCAACACGACGCCCACAACCGCCGATCTGACGATCACAGCGCCGCTTGGAATCACAAAAGCGTTTTCGCCGACATCGATCAGTTCGGGCAACGCCTCGACATTGACGATCACCATCCCGAACACGGATGCCGGAGCCGTCGCCCTCAGCGGCATGGCGTTGACGGATACGTTGCCCAACGGCGTGACCGTTGCGTCATCTCCGAACGCGTCGACGACCTGCGGTGGAACGGTGACGGCCACCGCCGGCAGTATGACGGTGGCGTTGAGTGGTGGCAGTCTGGCGGCGGCCGCGACGTGCACCATCATCACGTCCGTAACCGGCATTGTGTCCGGCACATACACCAACACGATTCCGGCCAACGCGCTTACCGATACGCAGAACGTCACGAATAGCGCGCCGACGACAGCGGATCTCACGATCAGCACGCCATCCGTGATCTCGAAGTCGTTCTCGCCGGCGACATTCACCACCGGCGGCACGTCGACGCTGACGATCACCATTCCCAATACGGCGGCGGGTGCCGTCGCGCTGACCAACATGGCGTTGACCGACACGCTGCCGAACGGACTCGTCGTGGCTTCCACGCCGAATGCCTCGACCACCTGCGGCGGCGGAGCTGTCTCGGCTGCTCCGGGTGCGACAAGCGTTTCGCTCGGAGGCGGAAGTCTGGCGGCGAACGCAACTTGCAAGATCGTCGTGTCGGTGACGGCGTCGTCGACCGGTAGTTATACGAACGTGATCCCGACCGGAGCGCTCACCGATACGCAAGGCGTGACGAATACGTCCGTAGCGACCGCAATCGTCTCCGTCACACCGCGCGCGGTCAACACGGCGCCGGTGCCGATGCCGCGCTGGATGCTGATATTGCTCGCCGCGTTGCTGATCGCGGCGGCGCCGCTCGCCGTTCGTCAGCGCCGGCGTTCGCGGTAAATTCGAAGTCAGGCTGACGCATCGCGTCAGCCTGACGCTACAGGTAGAACCGAAGAACAGCGGCGCGGCTTCGTGCCTCGATGAATGGCTGGGCACGCTCATTGCTGTATTTTCCGCAAGGAGAACAGCCGTGAAGCCTAATCCGCATTTCCTCAACGCTCGTGCGCTCGTCGGCACCGTCGAATCGGCCGAAACCGTGTCGCGTCGCATGGCGCGCGAGGTCATGATTTCCGTTGTCGATACACTCGTGACCGAAACCGGCGCCACTCCTCAGCGCATCGTCAAGATACTCAAGCGCGAAGCGGTCGATGCCGATCATCCCGACAAGCTCGAACTCATTTTCGATCTGATCGCCGCGCTGGAGCTGGGCGCCGACAGCGCATTCCTGCGCACGCGTTGAGGTTTGGAATGCGCGGTTCGCATTGATATTATCGAGCGTTCGATCTCGTCGCTTCGACACATGCCGCTGCAAAACCGCGTCACGCCATTTGGCGACATCGTTGCGATCAAACAACGCGGACTGTTCACAGGTAATCGCGGCATCATTCACGATCCGTCGACCAAAACGTTGCTGCGCAAACGCTGGTCAAACCCGGCCTGGATCGTCTGCACGTGCAGCTACAAGAGTCGTCGTCGCGATGTGATGGCCACACGCAGCTGGACCGAATTGTTTTTCCTGGACGAAGCCATCGCCTTCGCCGCCGGACATCGCCCGTGTTTCGCGTGTCGGCGCCAATCCGCCGAAGCGTTTCGAGCTGCGTGGAATTCGGCAAAAGGAACGCGCGACGTGCGGGCTCACGAGATCGATCACACCTTACATCGCGAGCGGCTGCATAACGGGCGCAAAAAAATCCATCCGCTGGAAATGAAGATCGACCAACTGCCTGACGGTGCCGTCCTGGCAAGCGGCGATGATGCGTACACGATCGCGCGCGGACTCGCTTTCCGTTGGACAATCGACGGCTACGAACCGCCCCGAAAACTGGAGAAAGTCGATGGTGTGCTCACGCCGCCGTCGACTTTACAAGCGCTGCGCGCGGGTTATTTGCCGACGTTGCATCCGAGCGCGAATGCCGTGTTTTGATCGGGTCGAATACCGAATGACTGTCGTCGTGGTTTACCGCGCCGCCGAGATCATTCCGATGCTCACCAGCCACTGTTCCGCCAACGCGGGCCAATGCGTGATCGGATCCGACGTTGCCCTGAGCCCAAACGCGTGTCCACCGTGAGCGTAAAGATGCATCTCCGCCGGCACGTTGGCGTTTTTCAGCGCGGTGAAGTACACCAGTGATTGATTCACGCCGTCGGTGTAGTCGTCTTCGGCTTGCAGCAGGAATGTGGGTGGTGTGTCTCTGGAGACCGGAACGTTCTTGTTCAAAGAATCGTCTTCGTTTGCGAGATGGCCTGGATAGATGGCCAAAGCAAAATCCGGCCGACTGCTTTCTTTGTCCGCCGCGTCAACCGGGGTGTACAAGCGGCGACGAAAATTTGTACTGACTTCCGCCACCAAATATCCGCCTGCTGAAAACCCGATTACGCCGATCTTGTGCGGATCGATGTTCCATTCCGACGCATGAAAGCGGACCAGTTTCAGCGTTCTCTGCGCATCCTCCAGCGCCGGCACCGAAAGCGCGCGATTGTGTGGTCGGCAATCGCATTGCCATCGGTACGGTTCGCTCGGTACGCGATATTTCAACAGCACGCACGTGATGCCGGCGGATGTCAGCCAGTCACAGATCTCAGTGCCTTCGAGATCCATCGCGAGTATCTCGAACCCACCACCCGGGAACACGACGACCGCCGCCCCGGTATTCTTGGCCTTGGGCGCGTAGACCGTAAATGTCGGCTGCGCTACGTTCGTGACGGATACCGCTGGTTTACCGCCGATCATTCCTTTTCCGGTCTTTGCGGATTCAGGACCTGGCATGGGTTTGCTATCCGGCGGCGTGCCAGGCCAAACCGGTGTTTGCGTATATCCGGCAGCGGGTTCCCAGACTTGCGGCTGCGCGCACGCCATTGCGTGAAACATCAGCAGATAAAGCGCGACGGCGCAGTGTTTCATACAGTCTCCGATCCAGTCCAAATTTCGCAAAGCACTCGATGCATCCGCGTTCGATGCTCGGCGAAGAATCGGGCTAATAACCGACCCTATCGTGAATTTATAAAGGCTATCTCGTCGCCGATGCGTCGGGATCGATATCTCGTGGCCGTATTTCTACAGCAAATTGCCTTACGCGTGAGTTTTATAACAAAGACCTATCTAAGCGAGCAGTAACACGCCGTACGCGACACATCGTGATTACCATCGACTAAGATGGCGGCGCCACAGACTACCAGCGAGCGTTAAGTGATTACACGTGACGAAGGCGATCCGCACCGAAACTATCGGCTTAGCGCGATTTTTGTCTTTGTCGCCTCAGGGTGTTCGGGGCTCATCTATCAGTCTACTTGGACTCAGTATTTGGGACTTTATCTCGGCCACGCGGCTTATGCCCAATGTCTCGTTCTCGCCATATTTATGGGCGGACTTGGATTCGGTGCATGGCTGACAAGCAGGCGAAGCAGCCGTTGGCGGAACTTAGTTTTCGCGTACGCCGTGGTTGAACTGGTAATCGGCGCCATGGGGATCATTTTTCATCCTCTCTACTTGTTCGTCACGCGCGTCGCATACGATTATCTTCTCCCGGCTGCAGGTCCTGATATTGGGACTGCGATAAAGTGGGTCACCGGGGCGCTTCTCATAGCACCGCAGTCGGTTCTGTTAGGCATGACGTTTCCGTTGATGTCGAACGGATTGATCCGCATTACTCGAACGTCCCCGGGACAAACGATCAGTGTGCTTTATTTCGCCAATAGTTTTGGCGCAGCCGTCGGCGCCATCGTTTCGACTTTCGTTCTGTTGCCGTGGATAGGTCTGCCCGGAGCGATGCGCTTCGGCGGTTTTATCGGGCTCGGCGTCGCTCTCCTAGCATTCGTTTTGTCTCGTGCTGAAAACCCTGTCCCGGATGGCGAACCGCCGAAATTGGCGGCGGGTGCTTATATCGAGCCGAGATTCGCGTCGGGGCTATTGTTGTCAGCCTCGTTCATTACAGGTGCTACGTCATTTGTTTACGAACTTGTCTGGGTACGGATGTTGAGCCTGCTTTTCGGCACCACAGTTCATTCGTTTGAATTGATGTTGACGGCATTCATCGGCGGGCTGGCGCTGGGCGGATGGGCGATAAAGAAACATATCGACCGACTAGGTAACCTGTACCGCGTCGCCGCGTATGTTCAGATCGCCATGGGCTTGGCCGCGCTCGCAACGATGTGTTTTTACGGACAGGCTTTTCATTGGGTCGCGTTTCTAATGCGAGCGCTCGCGCGCAATGATCAAGGCTATGTCCTGTTCAATATCGCCACCGCGTCGGTCGCCGTTTTGATTATGTGCCCGGCGGCGTTCTTTGCGGGAATGACATTGCCGATATTCTCGCTGCAGTTGTCGCGTAGTGGACACGGCGAAACTGCGATTGGCAGGATTTACGCCGCAAATACCTTCGGCGCAATTGTTGGCGTCGTGCTCACGATTGCCTGTCTTGTTCCCATACTTGGGCTGAAGCTTTCCATGACGGCTGCCGCGCTCGGCGATATCGTCCTCGGCGTCGTGCTTTTTAGAAGCGTGATGGATGCCGCGCCGCAACGCTATCTTGCGATCCTTGCAGCGTCGGGAATCTTATCTGTCGCGCTGATCCTACTTTCGCCTTTTGATCGGCGTGAGTTGGCTTCAGGCGTATATCGAACGGCGAGCGAACGCATTCCAGAAGATGCAACGATTCGCTTCTACAGAGATGGCTCGACAGCATCCGTCAGCGTAGGCGAACGCAGAGGCATTCGCCAAGTCGCGACAAATGGCAAGTCTGACTCAGCGATCCAGATGATCGCAGGACAAACACCTACGCCGGACGAGAGCACAATGACTCTCGCGGGCATACTGCCTTTTGCGTATTTTCCGGAAGCCGAAACCATTGCGGTTATCGGCATTGGTACTGGAATGACCAGTAATACGGTTCTCGGATTTCCCACCGCAAAAACCGTGGACACGATTGAGATCGAGCCCGCGATGGTTGCGGCCGCGAAGCAGTTCGAGTTTTTTTCCGCGCGCGTATTCAGCGATCCGCGTTCTCATATCCAGCTGGAAGACGCGCGCGTTTTTTTCGCGGAAAGAAACGCGCCCTACGACGTGATCATATCGGAACCGTCTAATCCATGGGTTACCGGCGTCGCTGGTCTTTTCACCGAAGAATTCTATCGACATGTAACAACGCATCTCGTCGAGAACGGAATTTTCGTGCAATGGATACAGCAATATGAGATCAATGACGAACTGGTCGCTACGATCTGTAATGCGCTTTCTGAACACTTCGCCGATTACCGTTTGTATCTCGCCAACGACTCCGATTTATTGATCGTAGCAACGCCAAGGAAACCGCTGAACACAGTTAATCCAAACATATTTGATATCGAAGCAACCCGAAAAGCGCTGGAACGCATCAGTATTCGTTCGACGTCGGACCTTGCGTTGCATGAGGTCGGCAGGAAGATCGATTTCGAACGTTTGTTGTCGACGCAATCTCTGAGGATCAATTCCGATTTTCATCCCATCCTTTCGCTGGACGCGCCGCGCGCACGATTTGCGAATAATTCAGCGATCGCACTGGATAGCCTGCTGAATTCGGATTTGCCACTCTTGGAAATGCTGCAGAAGAAAGAATCACTTCGGTCGACGGATATTTCAATAGACCCCAACTTCACGAGATCGCTCGATGTGGAAGCCGCGCGCGAGTTTATTCGGAAGTGGAACGATGGCGCTTATGTGCCATCTCTTCTGGACGATCATTCGATCGCAACCATCTCCGCTTTGAAACGCTACGAAGAAACCTGCGAGCCGTCGGCCGATCCCAAGACGGTCGTGACCTGGATGCAGGAAACTGCAGCAGCGACCCTGCCGTACTTGTCATCAATCGAACTGGCGATATTTCGTTCGACCAACCAAATCAAGCATTGCAACTCGCAGCCGTCGATCATTACGCGATTTGGCCTTTTGGTGGATTCCATCATGGATCGTGACGCCACCGCGATGGCGACGCGCGCCGATGACGTACTGCGGTCTGACATCGGTGACCTCGCGCCCGTCGTAGCCGACTACGTTCTCCGCGCGTCGATGCTCGGACATGCGGTCAGCGGTCAAGCAGACGACAGTGTCGCCAAAGCCTTGGCCAAACAAATCCCCGTTCCCGATTCAAAGGTCACCGAGCGCACCTATCTGGAGACACTTGCTGCACCAGTATCACGATGATTGCGCGGCGGAGTGGCCGCACGTTAAGTGTTTTTTTAGGAATGGTGGCCAGGGACGGAATCGAACCGCCGACACGGGGATTTTCAATCCCCTGCTCTACCAACTGAGCTACCTGGCCGGAAACATTCGGGCGGCGCCGAACGGGCCGCTTAAGGGGCGCGTATTACAACGGCTGGCGTTGAATCCGTCAAGTAACACGATGCGCACCTCGCCGGTCCGGGCGTATGCTCGATCATGAAACAAGAGGTCAGTTCATGAATTCCAACAAAACGAAATTGATCGCTACGCTCGCGCTCGCGATTTCCGCGTCCGGTGCGTGGGCTGATTCGGCCGAACACCAGGCCGATGAACTCGCGCGGTTCCGCAGGTTCGCGGGTGCGCCGGTCGATGAATTCAATCTCGTAAATATTTTTCAGACGCAAATTGTCGGTGACACTGAAGTCGTGGTGTGGCCGACAATCAACACCGCATACCTTCTGACCGTCGACAGTCCTTGCAACAATCTTGCGTTTGCGCACGGCTTCGTGCTCACGCAGGAGCAAGCGATGAGGGTCAGCAAGCGTTTCGATTTCGTGACGTTCGGCGGACAACGCTGCCGCATCAGCGAAATCCGGCCAGTCGATTATAAGGCGATGCTAAAAGCGGACGAGGCCCCCGGCTGAGGCGATCACGCCGCTGGCGGCACGTAACCTTGCGGCGCGGCGGATCCTTCGCCAAAAAAGAATTGTTCCATTTCTCCTTCGAGGAATTTGCGCGCTTTCGGATCGAGTGGCGAGAGGCGGTTTTCGTTGATCAGCATCGTCTGATGAGCGAGCCATTGCGACCACGCTTCCTTCGATACGTGATCATAGATGCGCTTGCCAAAGTCGCCGGGATAGGGCGTGAATGCGAGTCCTTCGGCATCCCGTTTGAGTCGCGCGCAAAATACATTTCTGCTCATCGCTTATCTGCTCGCTCGTTTTCTTCTGCGAATGCTTCGATCAGTCTGCGCACCGGCGCTGGCAGACCCAGCCGTGCCGCTTCTTGAGGGAGAAGCCAACGACTTTCGGATACATCGGCAACACGCGCGATGCGTTCGACGTCGCACGCAATCGGGGTGATATCCAGTTTGTAGTGGCTGAACGTGTGTGTAAAGCGGGGAAGGGGGCGAAGTGCGATGTCGCCTTCGCGCTGCGTCGTCATCATCGCGATGCTCGATCGGGCGGATTCGATATCCGTCGCTTCGGGCAAACTCCATAATTGCGCCCACACGCCCACGGACGGACGACGTTGCAAAAGCAATCTCCCCGACCCGTCGCGAACGATCAGCATCATCGTCGCGCGCGTAGGCAGCGCGCGTGACGGTTTCGATTCGGGCAATTGCATCGTCAATCCTTCGATGTTCGCCACGCAATCGTTTGCGAGTGGGCATCGCGGACAACGCGGACGCACGCGCGTGCAGACGGTCGCGCCGAGATCCATGATCGCCTGCGTGTAGTCGACTACGCGCTCATGCGGCGTGTGCGAATCGGCAAATTCCCAAAGTTTATTTTGTACGGATGTCGAGCCGGGCCATCCGCGCACGCCGTGATAGCGCGACAGCACGCGTTTCACGTTGCCGTCGAGGATCGGAAATCGCGATCCATGTGCCTGCGCGAGAATCGCGCCCGCCGTCGAGCGGCCAATACCGGGCAGGTCGGACAATGGTTCGAATTCGCGCGGCAGTTCACCGCCGTACCGTTCGACGCAAACAACGGCGGCCTTGTGCAGATTGCGCGCACGGCTGTAATAGCCGAGCCCCGACCATGCGGCGAGTACGTCGTCGATCGGCGCGGCAGCTAGCTGTACGAGCGATGCGAACTTTTCCACAAAGCGCAAAAAGTAAGGAATGACCGTCGCTACCTGCGTCTGCTGCAGCATGATCTCCGACAACCAGACGCGATAGGGCGTGCGCGGAATTTGCCACGGCAGATCGTGGCGGCCATGTTGGTCGAACCAGACGAGCAGACGTCCGGCGAAATCGTCAGGCATTGCCGAGCGTGGCGGGAAGCAAGCCGTCGACGAACGCGGCTGCGTCGAACTCGCGCAAGTCGTCGGCGGTTTCGCCCAAACCCACAAAGCGGATCGGCACGCCGAATTCTTTCGCCAGCGCGAACACGACGCCGCCTTTCGCGGTGCCGTCGAGTTTGGTGATAACGAGTCCGGTTACGCCGATCGCTGCGACGAATTGTTTGGTCTGGTTGATCGCGTTCTGTCCCGTCGTGCCGTCGAGTACGAGCAGCGCTTCGTGCGGCGCGTCAGGATCGAGCTTTGCCAGCACGCGTCGGATCTTGCTCAACTCGTCCATCAATCCACTTTGCGTATGCAGTCGGCCGGCGGTGTCGGCGATGAGGATGTCGGCGTTGCGCGACGTCGCCGCTTGCAACGCATCGAAAATCACACTCGCCGAATCCGCGCCAGCACCTTGCGCGATCACGGGCACGTTGTTGCGATCGCCCCACGTCTTGAGCTGTTCCATCGCGGCAGCGCGAAAGGTGTCGCCGGCGGCGAGCATCACACGCTTGCCGTGATTCTGGAAATAGCGTGCCAGTTTGCCGATGGTGGTCGTTTTGCCGACGCCGTTGACGCCGACCATCAGAATAACGAACGGATTCGCGCTGTCGGTTCGTAGCGGCACGGCCACCGGACGCAAGATGGCGAGCAATCGTTCGCGCAGCGCATTGAGCACATCGTCCGGAAAAGTGAACTCGCGTTTGCGGATTCGCACGCGCAGGTTCTCGACGATTTCCGTGCTCGCTGCCACGCCGACGTCCGCGCCGATCAGGACCGTTTCGAGATCGTCGAGCAGCGATTCGTCGTCGAGTTTCGGGTGGCGCGCGAACAGATCGCGCACGTCGCGATTGAAAATGCTTTTTTTAAAACCGCCGCGCCAAGCCGGTTTCGTCGCGGCGACCTGTTCATCGGTTTTCGGCGTATCGGCCGTATTCGTGTCGGACCGAGCCGCATCGTCGCCCGGTTTTTTCTTCCAGAACTTGAGCATCGCGAACGCAGATGAAAGACAATGCACGCATGCTACCACTCGTTGACTGCAATCTTGGCTAAGTCGCGCAGCCATTCCGCATCGGGGCGAATTCGCATCATCGGTGGATCGTTGCGCGGGTCGAAACTCGATGTGCCGGACGTGCCAGGCCTGCGACCGACGCCCGATCGTATCCGCGAAACAGTGTTCAACTGGCTGATGCCGGTGATCGACGGCGCACGTTGTCTCGATCTTTTCGCCGGCACCGGCGCGCTCGGAATCGAGGCGCTGTCGCGCGGCGCCGCACATGTGGATTTTGTCGAAACCGATGTGCAACTCGCTCGACTTCTCCGCGACAACCTCGCACGGCTTTTTCGCGACGATCTCGCGCGAGCGAAATCGCTGGCCGCGGTGCATCAATCGGCGGCGTCGCGTTTCGTCGAATCCGCCGGCGGCGAATACGACGTCGTTTTCCTCGATCCACCCTTCGGCGAAGATCTATGGGAACGCGCCGCCGCCGCGCTCGAATCGCATCTTCGCCTCGCGCCGACGGCGTGGGTTTACGTCGAATCGCCCGCCGAGCGCGTCTTCGCTTCGCCAGACAACTGGACCTTGCACCGCGAAGGCAGCGCTGGCGCCGTGCGTTTCGCGCTCTATCGCCGTGCCGGACCATCCGCTAACATTTAGCGGCACTCCCGAATCCGCGGCCGACGCCATGCCCAGCCTGATCAGCAACCCAGCCAGCGCACGCGTGGCGGTGTATCCCGGCACGTTCGACCCGATCACGAACGGCCACGCCGATCTGGTCAGTCGCGCCGCGCCGCTGTTCGATCGCGTCATCGTCGGCATTGCCGAGAGCGCGGGCAAAGGCCCGAGCCTGACGTTGGACGAACGCATCTCGCTGGCGCGGCTCGCGCTGTCGAACGTGCCGAACGTCGAAGTGCGTGGCTTCGCTTCGCTGCTTGCCGATTTCGTGCGCGAAACCGGCGCGGGCGTGATCCTGCGCGGCCTGCGCGCGGTGTCGGACTTCGAATACGAATTCCAGCTGGCCAGCATGAACCGTCATTTGATTCCGGACGCCGAAACGTTGTTTCTCACGCCGGCGGAGCAGTACAGTTTCATTTCCTCCTCGCTGGTGCGCGAAATCGCGCGTCTGGGTGGCGATGTTTCCGGCTTCGTCCATCCCGCCGTGCAGGATGCGTTGCGGTTGCGCTGGGAAAAAACCATGAATTCAACGTCGAAAAAGGTGACATAATGAAAAATTACATTCGTATACTCGGGCTCGCGCTGGTCGGCGCGTTGATACTGTCCGCCTGCGGCAAAAGCGATGATCAGGTTCGCAAGGAAGCCGAGGCCGCCGCCGCCGCCGAAGCCGCCAAGCCCGTGCCGATGCCGGCCGCGACCGCCGACAAGCCGACATGGCAGCGCTATCTGAGCAACGTCGTCACGCGCAACATGCAGGGCGTAAAGTCGAACAGCCCGTTCATGTATTTCGTGCCGGCCGGCGATGCGCAAGATGTGCAGGACATGCGCAACAACCAGATGAACAACGTATCCGACACCGTCGCGCGCGGCGTGCTGCCCGGAAACATGATGGCGTTCGGCGGTCCGGATTCGAAAGCCACGGCCGATCTCATCGAAGGCGCGTTCAAGGATGCCAAAGACGGTTCTTTCAAAGGCGTCGTCATCCTGTTCGTCGGCGCGGCGGCCGATCAGGATCGCGTCAAGAACGCGGTGTCGAAAACCGGCGGAGAATTCCGCTTCGTTGAAATGAAATAAGGCATCACCACTTACCTATGTCGTGCCCGCTCTTCGTGGGCGCGAC
>CAZZYA010000028.1:0-16890 GCA_964658115.1 uncultured Rudaea sp.
TCATCGACGAAATCGACGCGGTCGGCCGTCATCGCGGCGCCGGTCTCGGCGGCGGTCATGACGAACGCGAGCAGACGCTGAACCAGCTCCTCGTGGAGATGGATGGCTTCGAAGGCAACGAAGGCATCATCGTCATCGCCGCGACGAACCGTCCGGACGTGCTCGATCCGGCGTTGTTGCGGCCGGGCCGTTTCGATCGCCAAGTCGTCGTTCCGCTGCCGGATTTGCGCGGACGCGAGCAGATTCTGAAAGTGCACATGCGCAAAGTACCGATCGGCACGGATGTCGAGCCGACGATCATCGCGCGCGGCACGCCGGGTTTCTCCGGCGCCGATCTCGCCAATCTCGTCAACGAAGCGGCGTTGTTCGCCGCGCGCGGCAATTCGCGCGAAGTGTCGATGGATCATTTCGAACGCGCCAAAGACAAGATCATGATGGGCAGCGAGCGCCGCTCGATGCTGATGAGCGAAGACGAAAAGAAACTGACCGCGTATCACGAAGCCGGGCATGCCATCGTCGGCCGCCTCGTGCCGGATCACGATCCGGTGCACAAGGTGACGATCATTCCGCGCGGCCGCGCGTTGGGCGTTACGTTGTTCCTGCCCGAAGCCGACAGGTACAGCCACAGCAAGACATTCCTTGAAAGTCGCCTCGCCAGTTTGTATGGCGGTCGCGTCGCAGAGGAACTGATTTTCGGCGACGACAAAGTCACGACGGGTGCGTCGAACGACATTCAGCGCGCCACGCAACTCGCACGCGACATGGCGACAAAGTATGGATTGTCGCCGGAGCTGGGTCCGATGACGTACAGCGACGAAGAAGACGAAGTCTTTCTCGGCCGCTCGGTCACGCAGCACAAGCACGTGTCGGAAGACACCGCTAAAAAAATCGACGAAGTCGTGCGCGGCGTGATCGACACCGCGTATCACCGCGCGCGCGATCTGCTCACCACCAATATCGAAAAGCTGCACACGATGGCCAAGGCGCTGCTGCAATACGAAACCATCGATGGCGAACAGATCACCGCGATCATGGAAGGCCGCGAACCCGGTCCGCCGAAAGACTGGAGCAAGCCAAACGACAAAGGGCCGAGCGGCAACGCGCCCATTGGCAAGCGCGAATCGCCCATCGGCGGACCCGCGACGCAACACTGACGCCCACATCCCCGCCGCGGCGGGGATGATCTTTTGCGCGGTCGGTTAAACTGATCGCATGTTCGATATCACACGAATTCTCGACTGCGGCGGACGTTCGCTCATACTCGATCGCCCGCGTATCGCCGGCATCATCAACGTCACGCCCGATTCGTTTTCCGACGGTGGACGCCAACTCAATGCAAACGCCGCGATCAAGCGTGGATTGACGCTGGTGGCAGACGGCGCCGATCTGCTCGATATCGGCGGTGAATCGACACGGCCCGGCGCGGAAGCGGTGTCTGCCGAAACGGAAATTGCGCGCATCGTTCCTGTCATCGCGGCGTTGGCGAAACAAACCTCCATTCCGATTTCCGTCGACACGTCAAAGCCCGACGTGATGCGCGCTGCGGTCGCCGCCGGCGCGGGCATGATCAATGATGTCTGCGCGCTGCGTCACGACGGCGCACTCGACGCGGCCGCGGAACTGAAGGTGCCGGTTTGTCTGATGCACATGCTCGGCGAACCGCGCACGATGCAGGACGATCCTCGTTACGACGATGTCGTTTCCGACGTGCGCCGTTTTCTCGCTGAGCGCATCTTCGCCTGCGAAATGTCGGGGATCGACAAAAAAAATATCATCGTCGATCCCGGATTCGGTTTCGGCAAGAATCTCGAACACAACCTCACGCTGCTGCGCGGACTCGATCAGCTCGCCGCGCTCGGCGTTCCGTTGATGGTCGGCCTCTCACGCAAATCGATGATCGGTGTGCTGACGGGCCGCGACGTCGACGATCGCGCCGTCGGTTCGGCGGCGGCCGCACTCATCGCGGTGCAGAAAGGTGCACTGATCGTGCGCGTTCACGATGTCGCCGAAACGCGCGATGCGTTGGCCGTCTGGCACGGCGTTGTCGCCGGCGCACCCGCGCAGAAAAAAGAATCGAAGCTATTCGGTTCGCAACGGTTCGAAGAAGATTAGGAGCGGCCGCGACCTTCGTCCCAAAGTATACTTTTGTCGACCGAGCGCACATCGGTCTGTCCGGTGAGTGCCAGGCTCACGTCCAGTTCCTTGCGAATGAACTCGATGGCTTTTGTCACGCCGTCGCCGCCCATCGCGCCGAGTCCGTAAAGAAACGCCTTGCCGATCAGTCCGGCGCGCGCGCCGAGCGCGATGGCCTTCAGCAAACTTTGGCCGGTCAGAATGCCGCTATCGAACAGCACTTCGGTTCGTCCGGCCACCGCATCGACAACGCGCGGCAATGCGTGAATCGCCGCCGGCGCGCCATCGAGCTGGCGACCGCCGTGGTTCGAAACGATCAGTGCATCCACGCCGGTTTTCACGGCGATATCGGCATCTTCCGCGTCGAGAATGCCTTTCACGATGAGCTTGCCCGGCCAGATCGAGCGGATCCATTCGACGTCTTTCCAGCTCAGCGTCGGGTCGAACTGCTTGCCGATCCATTGCGCGAGCGTCGTGAGATCGTCAGCGCCGCCGATTCGTCCTTCGAGATTGCCGAACGATCGGCTCGGCGCATTCAACACGCGCCAGATCCACGCCGGCTTGCTCAGGATATCCAGCATGTTCGACAGTTTCAGTTTCGGCGGCACGATCATGCCGTTCTTGTGCTCGCGATGGCGCTGGCCTTGGATCTGCAGATCGAGCGTGAGCATCAGCGCGCTGCAGTTCGCCGCGATCGCGCGCTCGACCAGCGATTTCGTGAATTCGCGATCGCGCATCACATAAAGCTGGAACCAGAACGGTTTCGACGTTTCGGCTTTCACCTGTTCGATCGAGCAGATCGACATGGTGCTCAGGCAAAACGGAATGCCGGCCTTCTCCGCCGCTTGCGCCGCCAGGATTTCGCCGCGTCCCCATTGCAGGCCCGTCAATCCCGTCGGTGCGAGCGCGAGCGGCATCGACACCGGTTCGCCCATGATCGTCGTGGCGAGATTGCGGTTGTCGACGTCGATCATCACGCGCTGACGAAAGCGGATCGCTTCGAGTGCTCGGCGATTGTCGGCGAGCGTGAATTCGTCATAGCTGCCGCGGTCGGCATATTCGAAGAACATGCGCGGCACTTTGCGGCGCGCGATTTCGCGCAGATCGAGGACGGTGGTTATGACCTTTGCCATGATGCGTGCCTGAAATATATTTTCCGAAACAGCGTCGCACACAAGTTATCCACTGGAGTACTCACAATCGCGTGTGCCACGATGCGTACCCGCGATATATACAGTGCTCGGGGCAGATTCTCGCCGTTTCGCGTCGTGTGTGTCGCGGCACCCGACCAAAGTCGCGGCTGTCGCAGACGCTGAGACGCGATCGAGCGAGATTTCGGAAAAATTTCGGTAATCATAAGAACGAGAACAACGAATTCATGGCCGCACCCGCCGAACGACTTTTCGCGCCGCGCATCGACACCTTGCGCGTTCCGCCGCATTCCATCGACGCCGAGCAGGCCGTTCTCGGCGGGCTGATGCTCGACGAGCGTGCGTGGGAGCGCATCGCCGACAAACTCACCGAGGAAGATTTTTATCGCAAGGACCATCGGCTGGTCTACCGCGCGCTGTCGGAATTGTCCGAAAAGAATATGCCGTGCGACGCGGTAACGCTCGGCGAATGGTTCGAATCGAACGGACTGGCCGAACTGGTCGGCGGCTCCTCGTACATTCTGCAACTCGCCAACGCGACGCCGAGCGCGGCGAACATCGTCGCGTACGCCGAAATCGTGCGCGAGAAATCGATCCTGCGCCAGCTCATCGACGCGGGCACCGAAATCACCGGCGACGGCTTCCAGCCCGAAGGTCGCGGCACGCAGGAAATCCTCGAATCGGCCGAGCAGAAAGTATTCCGCATTGCCGAATCCGGCGCGCGCGGGCGCAAGAGTTTCGTCGCCATGCGAACGGCGGTGAAGGAAGCGTTCCAGATCCTGCACCAGCGCTACGAAAGCAAAGGCACCGTCACCGGCCTCGCGACGGGTTTCGCCGATCTCGACGAACTGACGGCGGGGTTACAGCCGTCGGACCTGATCATCGTCGCCGCGCGTCCGTCGATGGGAAAGACTGCGCTTGCCGTGAATTTCGCGGAACACGCGGCGCTGAAATCGAAGAAGGCGGTCGCGATTTTCTCGATGGAAATGTCGGCCTCGCAGCTCGCGTTTCGTCTGATTTCGTCGCTCGGACGCATCAATCAGCAACATCTGCGCACCGGCGATATCCAGGAAGAAGAATGGCCGCGTGTCACCAGCGCGATCACAATGCTGTCCGACGCGAAAATCTTCATCGACGACACACCCGCGCTGTCGCCCGCTGAACTTCGCGCGCGCGCGCGCCGCCTCAAGCGCGAACACGACCTGGGTCTTATCGTTATCGACTATTTGCAGCTCATGCAGGTGCCCGGGAACAAAGAGAATCGCGCCACGGAAATTTCAGAAATCTCGCGTGGACTAAAAGCCCTCGCAAAAGAACTGAATATTCCCGTGATCGCGCTCTCGCAGCTCAACCGATCGCTCGAACAACGTACCGACAAACGTCCGGTGATGGCCGACCTGCGCGAATCCGGCGCTATCGAGCAGGACGCGGACGTCATCCT
This sequence comes from uncultured Rudaea sp., assembly GCA_964658115.1. Taxonomy (GTDB): domain Bacteria; phylum Pseudomonadota; class Gammaproteobacteria; order Xanthomonadales; family Rhodanobacteraceae; genus Rudaea. The sequence continues at coordinate 4,726 of CAZZYA010000028.1, forward strand.
TTTCATTTATCGCGACGAATACTACAACCCCGATTCGAGCGACAAAGGTCTCGCCGAAATCATCATCGGCAAACAGCGTAACGGCCCGACGGGAACAACCAAGCTCACGTTCCTCGGCCAGTACACGAAGTTCGAGAATTTCGCGTCGGAAAGTTACGGCACGTATGAGTAAGCCGCGCTGAGCGTGCGATGAGCCGTGCGACCCAAGCCACCATTCACCTCGGCGCGTTGCGACGCAATCTCGCGCGCGTGCGCGAACGCGCCGGCGAGGCCAGCGTGATGGCCGTCGTGAAAGCCGACGGATACGGACACGGCCTTGAACGCGTTGCGCGTGCACTGCATGGCGCGGATGCGTTTGGCGTTGCGGCGATCGGCGACGGACTGCGACTTCGCGCGGCAGGAATCGACGGGCGCGTTGTCGTCCTGTCCGGACCGGACGAACCGGGGGATTTGTCGGAGTTCCGCCGACTGCGACTCGATGCGGTGATTCATCACGAGTCGCAGATAGATTGGCTCGAAGCGGACCGTGATGCGCGCGCGATCCGCGTCTGGCTCAAACTCGACACCGGCATGCATCGGCTCGGTTTCGCCGCGGAACGCGCGCATGAAATGTTCGGACGGCTGCGCGCGCTGAAGACTGTCGATCGCGACATCACGCTGATGACGCACTTCGCAGCGTCCGACGAATTCGACAATTCATTGAGTGCCGAGCAGATCGAGCGCTTCGACATCGCGACGACGAAACTCGATGGCAAACGCGCGCTGTCGAACTCGGCGGGTTTACTCGGTTGGCCGCAGTCGCGCAGCGATTGGATTCGCGTGGGCGGATTGCTGTATGGGTTGTCAGTCGTGGCGGGAAAGTCCGGCGCCGATCTCGGCTTCGAACCGACCATGACATTGAGCACCCGACTCGTCGCCATCAATCGCGTGCGCAAAGGTGAACGCGTCGGTTACGCGGCGGCGTACGAATGTCCGGAAGATATGCCGATCGGCGTCGCCGCCATCGGTTACGGTGACGGCTACCCGCGCAGTGCGCCGACGGGCACGCCGGTCTTGATCAACGGCACACGCGCACCCATCGTCGGTCGCGTTTCGATGGATTTGGTCACGATCGATTTGCGCGGCGTGGAGGCGAAGATCGGCGATCGCGTGACGCTGTGGGGCCGTGATTTGTCGGTCGAAGAAATCGCGCGTCATGCCGGCACGATTTCCTACGATCTGACCTGTGGCATGACCAAACGTGTGATGTTCGTCGAGGATGACGGCTGATGGCGAAGGCAAGGACGGCGTACGTCTGCAATCAATGCGGCGCGGAATATTCGAAGTGGCAGGGACAGTGCGAATCCTGCGGTGCGTGGAATACGTTGAGCGAAATCGTCGTCGAATCGGCGAAATCGCCGGCGCAAAAACGCGCGGGTTACGCCGGTGAATCGACGGCGAAGATCGTTGCGTTGACCGACGTGGCGAAAGACGCCGAAGCGCGCGTGACGATCGGCATCGGCGAACTCGATCGCGTTCTGGGCGGTGGGCTCGTACACGGCTCGGTCGTGCTGATCGGCGGCGATCCCGGCATCGGCAAATCGACGTTGCTGCTGCAGACACTGGGCGCATTCGGCGATCGGGTAAAAACGTTGTATGTGAGCGGCGAAGAATCGCTCGCCCAAATCGCTTCACGTTCGCAGCGATTGGGTTTGACGCTCGATCATTTGCGCTGTCTCGCCGAAACCTGCGTGGAGCGCATCATCGACATTGTGCAAAAAGAGTTCTCGGGTTTTGCGGACAGCGCGAATGGAAAATCGCTGCCGCGCGCGATTGTCATCGATTCGATCCAGACGATATGGAGCGAACTACTCACCGCCGCGCCGGGTTCGGTGAGTCAGGTGCGCGAATCGGCAGCGCGGCTGGTTCGGTTCGCGAAGGAAACCGGCACGAGTATTTTTCTGGTCGGTCACGTCACCAAGGAAGGCGGCATCGCGGGGCCGCGCGTGCTCGAGCACATGGTCGATGCGGTGCTTTATTTCGAAGGCGAAACCGGGTCGCGTTTTCGAATCCTTCGCGCATTCAAAAATCGTTTCGGTGCGGTCAACGAACTGGGCGTGTTCGCGATGGGCGACAAGGGATTGCGCGAGGTGCCGAATCCGTCGGCGATTTTCCTCTCGCAACACAGTTCGCCGACGCCCGGCAGCGCGGTGATGGTCACGCGTGAAGGCACGCGACCGTTGCTGGTGGAAGTGCAGGCGCTGGTCGATCATTCGCCGCTGAGCAATCCGCGTCGCGTGACGTTGGGTCTGGAGCAAAACCGCCTCGCGATGTTGCTCGCCGTGCTACATCGTCACGGCGGAATCGCGGTGTACGATCAGGATGTGTTCGTCAATATCGTCGGCGGCATCCGTGTGCAGGAAACCGCGGCGGATTTGCCGGTGCTTCTCGCCGTGCTGTCGAGCTTTCGCGATCGGCCGTTGCCCGACAAACTGGTCGCGTTCGGCGAAGTGGGTTTATCGGGCGAGATCCGGCCGGTGCCGAACGGCGAGGAGCGTCTGAGGGAAGCGGCGACGCACGGTTTCCTCAAAGCGATCGTCCCGAAGGCGAATGCGCCGAAGGTGCTCAAGATCGGCGACATGCAGATCGTGCCCGTGCAGCGGCTCAACGAGGCGATCGACGCGGTCGGATAGTTACGGGCCGTTGGGATCGTCGTTGCGCTCGATGTGCGGCACGCAACCGGCCACGACCGCATCGGATTTGAACATCCACCAGTCGCGGCGATTGGCGCGTCCGACGAGCGTGGCTTTCGACTGATCCACGCACGTTCCCATCGCTTCGCCGAGCATGAAAATCCATCGCTTGCCCGGTGCTTCGGATTGCCATTTCGTAGCTTCGAGATATTGCTGATCCCACGGCCAGACGAAACCGAAGTCGCTCTTCGGACCTTGCAGCATCAGTAGATTCTGTTCCTTCCATGCCACCAGACCGATTTCGTTATCACGACCGGCGACTTCGCGCGCGCGACGCATCACGCCGGCAGCCGAATTCACATCGTTGAGCATGGGGCACGCCCAGATGCTCCAGATCAGCCATGCGCCGGCCAGCGCGCCAAGCAGTGCGCTGACGCCGCGTCGCGGCCGGAAGACGAGCGCGCTGATGAGCATCGAGCAGCCGATCGCGATAAGCATGAGCCAGACGATCCAGTCCAGATCGCGCAATTCGTGTTCGCGCATGAACTGATCGGCAGCGGGAACATGCGTGAGCAGCGACCACGCACCTAAGCCGATCAGCGCGAGCCCGCTGAGCAATGCGACGAAAAACGCCGTGAGGCGTATCCACGTCGTCGCCACGATTTGCGGAAGATACGGACCGATCGCGACTGCGAGCATCGGCAATGCGGGCAGGAGATAGACGTCGCGCTTGCCCGACGGAATCGAGAAAAAAACCACGAACATCGCGACGAACGCGAGCGGAAACAGGATGCGCGCTTCGCCGGCTTTTACATCGCGCCACCACGCCGGCGCGGCAGGAATGTAGGCGAACGACAACGGCAGCCAGCTCAGGAGAATGATCGGAATATAAAACCAGAACGGATTGGCGTGATCCCACGAGTGCGCGTAGCGGCTGGCGGTTTGATGGAAAAACAGATCGTCGACATACGCGGCGTACTCCGGCGTGGTGTGCGATTTCGCCGCGACGACGATCGTGATCGCATAGATCGCTACCGGCAGCGTAAACGCGACGGCGCCGACCAACCATTTCACCCACGCATTCTCGGTGACGGTCACGCCGGGCCATTGTCGCCATCGCGCGAAGATGTACGGAGCGAACATGAAGAAGGCGAGCACGCCGACACCTTTGGTGATCACGCCGAGTCCGGCGGCGAAACAGCCGAACCAGAACGCGCGCCAATTCGGACCGCGCAGAAAATGCAAAAGCATTCCCCAATTCGCTGCGGTGATGAAGAACGTGACAAGTGGATCGATCTGCGCGCGCTTTGCCTGGAAGGTGAACTGGAAAACGAACAGCAACGCGATGGCGGTGTACAAACCGACGCGGCGATTCCACAGTTTACGGCCGAGGTCGTACACGAATCCGAGCGTCAGCAAACTCGCGAGCAGCGACGGCAGCATGAACGCGATGCGCCAACTGTCGGTCAGTTTGTACGACAGGCCTTGCAACCAGAACAACATCGGCGGCTTGTCGGAATACAGTTCGCGGCCGCGATGCGGGAACAGCCAGTCGCCGGATTCGAACATCTGTTTCGCAGCGAGTGCGAAACGCGGTTCGTCGGACGGCCACGGATCGCGCAGCCCGATGCCCGAGGCGAGCACGATGAACGCCATCACCAGAAAAAGAATAAAAATTCCGCGACGGGAGTCGGACGTGTTGCTGTCGGCTGTTTCCGTCATCGGCGTGGGAAATTGTATACTTTTAGCCGAGTGCCGACAGTTCGCGATTGAGAATCGCCGGATCGCCAAGATTCAGTTCGACCAGGCGTTTGAGTTCCGCGAAACTGTCCAGGTCGATTTTCTGCCACTCGAAACCGATGCGGTGCGGCATGATGTGCGCCGCATTAACGCCCATGCTGATAATCACGCTGGAATTGATGCGCAAATCCATGCGATAGCGCGCGCCGACGCTGCCTTTCCATTCGGCCGGTCGCTCGACGAGCACACCTTTGAGCGAAATGTCGACGAGTTTCGATTCCCACATCGCCTTGTCCGAATACAGCTTCACCGTGCCCTCGAAATGAAACCGCTGGAAGCGGCGGCGGTTGGGAGCGTCGGCATCGATGGACATGACGCGATTCTGCACACCGCGCATCGGCCGATCAAGGTACGCGCTTGAGGATGACTTCCAGCACGAACCGGCTGCCGAAGTAAGCGAGGATCAAAAGCGCCATGCCCGACAGGGTCAGGCGCACGGCCTGGCGCCCGCGCCAGCCGTATTTCCAGCGTCCGAACAACAGCACTCCGAACACGATCCACGCGGCGATGGACAGCACGGTCTTGTGGATCAGGTGCTGAGCGAACAGGTTTTCGACGAACAGGATGCCGCTGAGCAGCGTCAGCGTGAGCAATACGAAACCCGCGCCGATGAGCTGGAACAACAGCGCTTCGGTTAGCGTGAGTGGCGGTAGCGCTGCAGCGAAGCCGCTGATTTGCCGGCTTCGCAACGCATGCTCCTGGATCGCCAGCAGGATCGCGATCAACGCTGCGACACTCAGCACGCTGTAGGCGAGCAGCGCGAACACGACATGCAGCTTGATCTGCCATTCGATCGGCAGCGGCGCGGTCGGCGGCGCGAAAGTATCGATGAGCAGCAGCGTGGCCGCGATCGGGAAAACCAAGACGCCCAGCGTTGCGATCGGCCGCGCGAAATTGACGAACAAGCACAACGCCGCCACGCACGCGCCGACCAGCGACAACGCGGCGAAGAAATGCAGATCGATGCCGCCGCGGTGCATGCTGATCAGAATCACGAAATGCACGACGACGGCGATCGTCGCGATCCACAACCCGGATCGCGCGTGCGTTCCACCTCCGCGCAACAGCGGCCACGCCAGCACGAGCGCGGCGACGAGATACAGCGCCGCGGCGAGCAGCGAGGGCAGAGTCACGGACATGCGGGCAGTTTGGCACAGCGCGTCGGCGCGGAGAACTCCGCTGCTATACTTTGCGGCCCGAAATCGTCGCGTGCCGTTATGTTCGAATCGTTGAGTTCGCGTCTTTCCACCACTATCGATCGCCTGCGCGGCCGCGCGCGGCTGACGGAATCGAATATCCGCGAGTCTCTGCGCGAAGTGCGCATCGCGTTGCTCGAGGCCGACGTGGCGCTACCCGTTGTACAGGCGCTGATCCAGCGCATTCAAGTGCGCGCGGTGGGTCAGGAAGTACTCAAGAGCCTGACGCCGGGTCAGTCGCTGGTGAAGGTGGTGCGCGACGAACTCACCGCCGTGATGGGAACGGCGAACACGGATCTGAATCTCAGCACGGCACCGCCGGCGATCGTGTTGATGGCGGGTTTGCAGGGCGCGGGTAAAACGACCACGGTCGCCAAACTCGGCAAGTTTTTAAAGGAACGCAAGAAGAAAAAGGTCATGGTGGTCAGCGCCGACGTATATCGACCGGCGGCGATCGAACAGTTGCGCGTGCTGGCAGAACAAGTCGACGTTCTGTTTCATCCGAGCAGCGGCGATCAGGATCCGGTTGCGATCGCGAAGTCCGCGCTCGATGCGGCGAGGAAAAATTTCGCCGATGTGCTGATCGTCGATACTGCGGGTCGTCTCGCGATCGACGCGCAGATGATGGACGAGATCAAGCGGCTGCAGTCGTCGCTGAATCCGATCGAAACGTTGTTCGTCGTCGACGCCATGACCGGCCAAGATGCGGCGACCACGGCGAAAGCATTTTCCGACGCGCTGCCGCTAACGGGTGTGATATTGACCAAGACCGATGGCGATGCGCGCGGTGGTGCAGCGCTGTCGGTGCGTTACATCACCGGACGTCCGATCAAGTTCATCGGCGTCAGCGAAAAACCCGATGGCCTCGATGCGTTCTATCCGGACCGCGTCGCGCAACGCATCCTCGGCATGGGCGACGTGCTCTCGCTGGTCGAGCAGGTCGAACAGAATGTCGACCGGGAAAAAGCGCAGAAACTCGCCGAGAAGGTCATCAAGGGCAAGCGCTTCGACATGAACGACATGCGCGACCAGATGCAGCAGATCATCAGCATGGGCGGCGCCGCGTCGATGATGGACAAGCTGCCCGGCATGGGTGGCATCAACGAGAACCTGAAGGCGCAGGTCAACGACAAGCAAGTGCATCGCATGATCGCCATCATCAATTCGATGACGAAAAAAGAACGCCGCCATCCGGACCTGCTCAACGGTTCGCGCAAAGCGCGCGTGGCGCGCGGATCGGGAACGCAGCCCTCCGACGTCAACCGTTTGCTCAAGCAGTTCATGCAGATGGAAAAGATGATGTCGAAACTGTCCTCGGGCGGCCTCAAAGGACTCATGCGTCAGATGGGCGCAGCGATGAAAGGGATGGGCGGTGGCGGACTGCCGCCGGGCGGTATGCCGGGTCGTTGAATCCGCGGCACACGCATTGCACGCTTAGCACGAGCCAGTTCTCGCACACGTAAGCGAACGTTTTTTAGACATTCGCAACGCGCGATGTGACTAGAATCCGGCACGTTGCAAAACCGGACATCTGTCACGGCACGGACGCTTAGATGGCTATACAGTGGGTGCCGATCGCGTGGGAGCGCGGTCTGCCATTAGCTTCGGGGAATTCCGCCAATGAAAGTTTGGGTCAGTCTCGCGGCCACGGCGCTTGCCGTCGCCACACCGCTCGCAGTCGCAAGCGTTCACGACACGATATTCGGTGCCGGTCGCTTCGAAACCATTTCCGATCTGCCGACTAACACGAATGCAGCGTCGCGTTTTTTGACGCAGGCGACGTTCGGTCCGACGGCTGCCGACATCACGAAATTGATGTCCGTCGGCTACAGCGAATGGATCGACGAGCAGGAAGGACTGCCCGCGACGCATAGTTTCGCGATCGTCAATCAGATCATCAACAATCGCAGTGGGGCCAAGCCCACTCCGTTGAACAGCAGTCAGACGGAACGAATAAACCGGTGGTGGTGGCAGGCGACGTACGCTCCCGATCAGTTACGCCAGCGCATGGCGTTTGCGCTGAGCCAGATCTTCGTTCTATCCGATCAGAACAGCGCCATCAGCGGCGATGTCGCGCCGATGGCATCGTTTCAGGATTTGTTGGCGGACGATTCGTTTGAAATCTACGCGAACTTGCTCAGCGATGTGACGTGGAGTCCGTCGATGGGCAAGTATCTGAATACGTTTCGCAACATCAAGCCGAAGATCAACAACGTCAACGGCACGCTGGTGCAAATCACCAGTCCCGACGAAAACTATGCACGCGAAGTCATGCAGTTGTTTTCTGTCGGCCTCGTGCAGCTCGATTCGAGCGGAAATGTGGTCTTGACAGGCGGCGTGCCCACGCCGACCTACGATCAATCCGTCATCACGTCCACGGCGAAAATTTTCACGGGCTTTACGTATGCCGACGCAACGACGGGCAGCTCGCCGAATTTTTATTCCGGTGGCAGCAGCACGATAACCGCATCCGAGCCGATGGCGTGTTGGGGAACAGAACTGTTCACGTACGACAACCCGAACATGCTGCACGACATCACGGGCGACGATGATCAGCCGGGCACGGCCAAGCATGTGCTTGGCGGAGCGACGATCAGCGGCATCAATACGTGCGCATCGGACGTGTCGCAAGAGCTTTCCATCATTGCAGCACATCCGAACGTGGCGCCGTTCATCAGCCGTCAGTTGATCCAGCGATTCGTCACGAGTAATCCGTCCGCGACGTATGTCGGTCACGTGGTGACGGCGTTCAAGAGCAGCGGCGGAGACCTCGGCGACACACTCAAAGTAGTGCTCACCGATCCTGAAGCCAGAACCGTCGCGTCTCTAGGGACTACGCCCGAAAGCGATACGTACGGAAAACTGCGCGAACCGTTGCTGCGCATTACGGCGCTGTGGCGCGCATTCAATGCGGTCGCTCCTGCGGCAGACATCTATGGAGAAGTAGCGATGACCGGCGGCGGCATCGGCTTGGGTAATTTGAGTCAAAGTCCGCTCGAATCGCCGACCGTTTTCAACTTCTATACGCCGGATTATGCGCAGCCTGGCGCGTTCGTCAGCGACGGCAAGGTTTCGCCGGAATTTCAGATCACCAACGAATCCATCATTTATCTGACCATCAACACGTTCTACAACTTGACCCACGGCGCCTATGTTGGGATGAGTGGAGCACCGACCGATAGGCCGTTGATAAATCTGAATCCGTTGATTTTCGCGAACGGCAGCAGTGGTGCGGCGCCGACCGAAGCCGCCATGATTCAGTACGTCAACAACGCCATGATGTACGGCGCGATGTCCTCGAACATGCAAACGGCGCTGACGAACATGCTGCACTCCGGAATGAATGGCGCTAGCGCGCAAGAACGGGCGTGGTCACTGGTCTACGTCACTATGCTTTCCCCTGAATACGCGACGCAGCGCTGAGGATATTGACCATGGGCATTTCACGTAAATCACGCCGCGAATTCCTTCGCAATCTCTGTTGCGTCGCTGCCGGCGGCGGCGTCGCTTCCATGATTCCGCAGCTGCGCATGATGAGTACGGCATTGGCTTCCTCGCCGCTGAGCGGCTACAAGGCGCTGGTGTGTCTGTATCTCAGCGGCGGAAACGATTCCTGGAACATGGTGGTGCCGTTCGACTCCACACGGTTTGCGACGTACTCGACCTCGCGAAGCGGAACCTATGTCAATGGATCGAACAACGCCGGTTTGGGTTTGGCCTTGCCGACTGGCGCGCAGGTCGGGTTGCAGAAAATCACCGATGGCAACGACTCGAGCTCTGCCACCAACCAATACTTTTTGCATCCGAGTCTGGCTGACACGTCTACGTCCTCCAGCGGCAAATTGCTGACATCGCTGTATAGCCAGCAGCATCTTGCGTTCGTCGCCAACGTCGGCACGCTGGTGCGCCCCATCACGATGTCGGATTACAACTCGAGCTCGGCGAATCGTCCGCCGCAGTTGTTTTCGCACGCCGATCAAACCGCGCAATGGCATCAAGGCAATACCAAAACAGGAATCGCCACGGGCTGGGGCGGTCTGGTGGCCGAGAATCTGTCGGGCCTTGGCGCGAATCTGACATCCAATCCCACGCTTCCGCTAGCCATCTCCATCGCGGGTGCCAATCGTTTCGAAGTGGGTAACCAATCGATTCCGTATCAAATGTCTTCCAACGGACTGATCGGTTTGAACGGCGTCTGCAATCCGACACCGAACTGCAACGGCAGTGCGTACAGCGGAGCGCGCGATTCGGCGTTGAACGATTTGCTCGGTGACAGCTACGCGAGCGCATTTGCTGGCGAGTACGACACGATCGTATCCAACGCGCGAAACTTGTATACCAAAATCGGTCCGCTGTTACCGCCGACGTCGACGCAATACGTTCCCAATCCCGTATCGCCAGTTACGTGGCCAGCGAGCGGGTTGGCGGCGCAGTTGAAAACTGTCGCCACCATGATCAATCTTTCGGTTCAGCAAAGTTATGCGCAGCGGCAGATTTTCTTCGTTGAGATCGGTGGATTCGATCTGCATTCCGGATTCTGGAATGCCAACAACGGTCATCCTTCGCTTCTGTTGAACGTAGCGCAAGCGATGAATGCGTTCTATTCCGCCTTGGGCGCGATCAATCAGCAAAGCAATGTGACGACATTCACGATCTCGGACTTCGCTCGCACGCTTCAATCGAACGGCTCCGGATCCGATCACGGCTGGGGCAGCATGCAGATGGTCATGGGCGGCGCCGTACAAGGTGGAAAGCTGTACACCGCCGGCGACAAGATCAGCGGGTTCCCAAATCAAGCGTTGAATGCCCCTAACAATTTCTCGCGTGGACAAATGATTCCGGCTATTGGCGTGGAGCAATATTCCGCGACGCTTGCGCAGTGGATGGGTGTGTCGGCGACCGATTGTTTGACGATATTCCCGAATCTGTCGAATTTCACGACGAAAAATCTTCACTTCGTTTGATGCAAGTTCAATCTCGAACAAACGGCCAGCTTCTTCGCTGGCCGTTGATTGCGATTGCTTGCGCGAGCGCGACGTTTGCTGCGGCAGTCCCATTCTCGTTTGCCGATACGGCGCCGACGGGGTGCACGGACATATCCACTATCCCGGTGACCAACGGCGTCGACTTCCCGCAAGGGATCGCATCGAATATTTTTCAACATTATTCGCAGGATGGAATGGCCGGCTGCGCCGATTGCCATACCAGCGCCGATGGCACCATGGAGGCTGCGGGTAACCTGGATCTCGATCCATCAGAGCCCGACGAGCCGTCGCCGTACGGGAACATCGTCAATGTTCCGAGCGGCGAGGTTTCGACGCTTCGATACGTGGTGCCGGGTCATCCAGAGTCGAGTTATCTCTTCATGAAAGTGAATTGCGATAACCCGCCTGCCGGCAGCCGGATGCCGCTCGACAATTACGCCGGCGGTCTTACCCCGCAACAGCAGGCGGTGATCTACGACTGGATTGCTGGCGGCGCGACCATCGAGCCGACCAATACCGTTTTCCGCGGTACGTTCGATATTCGCGGGTTTTTCGTGGACAAAGTCTTCGCCAACGGTTTCGAATAGGTCATTCCAGAGCAAAAAAGCAGGCGCCGGTCTGTTTTCGTTCGATTTTTCCGCTAAACTATGCGGCTGCCGATGCGCCTGATTCAGGATTCGCGCCGGCCAGGATTTCTTCGCTGGTTTTAATCGCGGTTTTCCGCGCCACTTTTCGAGTACACAGAAATGGTCAAGATTCGCCTGTCCCGCGGCGGTGCCAAGGGTCGTCCGTTCTACCACATCGTCGTCGCCGACGAGCGCAAGGCCCGTGACGGTCGCCGCATCGAACGCGTCGGTTTCTTCAATCCGGGCGCGGCTGGCAAAGAAGTCCGCTTGCAACTCGACGCCGAGAAAGTGCGTTCGTGGGTGTCCAAAGGCGCGCAGATGACCGACAAGGTCCGCCTGCTGCTCAAGGAAGCCGACAAGCAAGCCAAGGCTGCCTGATCGAATCATCGTGACGTCCGACATTTCAGCCGACCGGCTCATCGTCGTCGGCAAGATTGTCGGACTGTACGGTGTGCAAGGTTGGGTGAAACTGGAGTCGTTCACACTGCCGCGCACGCAGATTTTCGAGTATCGCCCATGGTTTGTCGGCGATAGCCAAATCGACGACGCGCAAGGCCGCGAACAGGGAAAAGGTTTGGTCGGCCGCCTGTCTGGATACTCCGATCGCGACGCGGCGGCAACGCTGATCGGCGCATCGATCCGGATTCCGCGTTCGTCGTTGCCCAAGCCGTTGCCCGGTGAATTTTACTGGTCGGATCTCGAAGGCCTTGATGTCGTGAACAGGGAAGGCGTGGCGCTGGGTACCGTCAGCCATCTTTTTTCGACGGGCGCGAACGATGTGATAGTTGTTAAAGACGGTCCGCGCGAACGCATGATTCCGTTCGTGCACGGACAGTTCGTCGAAGCGGTGGATCTCGAGCGATCGCGAATCACCGTCGATTGGGAT
>CAZZYA010000028.1:16900-21202 GCA_964658115.1 uncultured Rudaea sp.
AGGCGCGCCGCGATGCGTATCGATGTCGTCACGCTCTTCCCGGATTTCGTCGCGCAGTGTGTTGGATTCGGTGTGATCGGCCGAGCGCAGGAGCGCGGGCTGATCGAGGTGAAGGCGTGGAATCCGCGCGACTTCACGACAGATCCATATCGCCGCGTCGATGAGCGTCCATTCGGCGGCGGCCCGGGCATGGTGATGCTGATCGATCCGCTGCGTGCTGCGATCGAAGCGGCGCGCGGGGCGGTGGCAGCGTCAACGAAAGTGATTTACCTGAGTCCGCAGGGAACGCGGCTCGACCAGGACAAAGTGGCGGAACTCGCCGAGCGCGATCGAATGATCTTGCTGTGCGGCCGTTACGAAGGTGTCGACGAACGCTTGATTCACGCGGAAGTCGATGAAGAATTGTCGATCGGTGACTACGTATTGTCGGGCGGTGAACTTGCGGCAGCGGTGGTGATCGATGCGATCGGCCGATTGCAGGAAGGCGCGCTAAACGATGCGCAGTCGGCGGAGCAGGATTCGTTTTCCGACGGTTTGCTCGACTGTCCGCACTACACGCGACCGGAGCATCACGCGCTTGGCGACGTGCCTTCGGTGCTGATGTCGGGCGACCACGCGGCGATTGAGAAATGGCGCCGAAAACAGGCGCTTGGACGAACTTTTCAACGGCGGCCTGACTTGCTGGCCGGTCGAGTGCTGAGTGCGCTAGAGCAAAAACTTTTGTTTGATTTTCAAGAAGATACGAAATCTTAATATAACCGGCCATAGCACCGGCCTGACAACTGCGTATAATCCAACCCGACCTGAGTGAGTGTCATGAATATCCTGCAGAAATTCGAAGCTGAACAAATGATCCGCACGCTGCCCGACTTCGGGCCCGGCGATACGGTTGTCGTGAACGTTAAAGTGAAGGAAGGCAATCGCGAGCGCGTGCAGGCCTACGAAGGCGTTTGCATCGCGAAGAAGAATGCCGGCCTCAACTCCGCGTTCACGGTTCGCAAGATGTCGCACGGCACGGGCGTCGAGCGCGTATTCCAGTCGCATAGTCCTGCGATCGATTCGGTAACCGTGAAGCGTCGTGGCAAAGTGCGTGGTGCGAAGCTTTACTATTTGCGCGGTTTGGAAGGCAAAGCGGCGCGCATCCAGGAAGATCTCGCCAAGCATGCGGCCGAAAAGCAAAAAGCCGCTGCTGCCGCGCAAGAATAAGAAAATACGCAACGCGAGCATGCGCTCGCCGAGCACCGTCTTGGAGCATCGAGTCGCGTCTGTGCTCCTCGTCCAAAGCGACCGCCGCAATGGCGGTCGCTTTGTCTTCTGTGGGCCCAGCAAATCTCTTGAATTTCCGCGCCGTCGACCCTATCCGGCAACCATCAATTTTTCGGAAAATCCGCACTCCCATGACTGCAGAAACACAGACGCACAAATTTACCGCTGAAGTCGACCAGGTCTTGCGCCTGGTCACGCACTCGTTGTATTCGCACAAGGAAATTTTCCTTCGCGAACTGATTTCGAACGCCGCCGATGCGTGCGACAAATTGCGCTTCGAGGCGATAGGAAAACCCGAACTTCTGAGCGGCGACACTGATCTTCACGTCGACATCAGCGTCGACAGCGAAGCCAAAACCGTCACCATCCGTGATAACGGCATCGGCATGACGCGCGATGACGTGGTCGCGAACATCGGCACGATCGCCAGTTCCGGCACGCGTAAATTCCTCGAAGCGCTGAGCGCCGACCAGAAAACCGACATGAACCTGATCGGCCAGTTCGGCGTCGGTTTCTATTCCGCGTTCGTTGTCGCCGACAACGTCACGCTGATCACGCGCCGCGCCGGCACCGACGAAGCCGTGCGCTGGCAATCCGCCGGTACCGGCGAATACACGCTCGAATCTGTCTCTGACGCGCCGCGCGGAACCTCGGTGACGCTGCACCTTAAGACCGACGAAAGCGAATTCCTGCAGAACTGGACGTTGCGCAACCTTATCTCGCGCTATTCGGACCACATCGGATTCCCGATCCGCATGCCCGCGGAAAAAGACGGCAAGCCGACCGACGCCTGGGAAGTCGTCAACGAAGCATCGGCGTTATGGACGCGTCCGAAAAGCGATCTGAGCGACGAGGATTATCAGAACTTCTACAAGCACATCGCGCGCGATTTCAACGATGCGCTTGCGTGGACGCACAACCGGGTCGAAGGCAATCAGAATTTCACGTCACTGCTTTACATTCCATCGCAGGCGCCGTTCGATCTGATGACGGGCAATCGCGACGAACGCAAAGGCCTCAAGCTGTACGTCAAGCGCGTCTTCATCATGGATGCGTCGGAGCAGCTGCTTCCCTCGTACTTACGCTTCGTGCGCGGCATCGTCGATTCGGACGATCTGCCGCTCAACGTAAGCCGCGAACTGCTGCAGCAGAACCGCAGTCTCGAAAAACTCAAAGCCGCATGCGCGCGACGCGTTCTCGACCTGCTCGACAAACTTGCGAAGGACGAACCTGAAAAGTTCGCCACGTTCTGGACCACGTTCGGAAGTGTTCTCAAAGAAGGTTTATCCGAGGATTTCGCCAACAAGGAACGCATCGCTAAGCTGCTGCGTTTCGCGTCGACGAAATCCGAAGACGCAGCGCAAACGGTTTCGCTCGATGACTACATCGGCCGCATGCCCGCAAACCAGGACGCCATCTATTATCTGACCGCCGATGGTTACGCCGCAGCGAAGGGCAGCCCACAACTGGAAGCGCTCACGGCCAACGGCATCGAAGTTTTGCTGATGTACGAGCGCATCGACGAATGGATGTCTTCTTACCTCAGTGAATACGGCGGCAAGAAACTGCGTAACGTCGCCAAAGGCGATCTCGATCTGGAAAAGCTCGGTATCGCCAAGCCGGACAACGTGGAAAACAACGCGCAGGCGCAAGGTACAGTCGCGAAGCTCAAGGAAATTCTCGGTGACCGCGTCAAAGACGTCCGTATCAGCGCGCGTCTGAAGGAATCACCGGTCTGCATCGTTCTCGACGAACACGACATGGGCCTATCCATGCAGCGGTTGCTGAAGCAGGCCGGCCATGCCGTGCCGAAGTCGACGCCGATTCTCGAGATCAATCCGTCGCACCCGCTCATCGAACGCCTGCAGTCCGAACCGGACAGCAAGCGCGCGAATGAACTCGGTCTGATGCTGCTTGATCAGGCGCAACTGCTCGAAGGCGTTGCGCTCGACGATCCGGCGGCCTACGTCCGTCGCGTCAACGCGTTGCTCGTCAACGGTTAAATTTTCGCGCGATGGCCGCCGACAACAAGCGCGTTGCGCTGGAGCAGATGCAACTCGGCATGTCCCGGCATCGCATCGGCGAATTGGGTCTTGCGCAAAGTCATTACCAGCGCGCCGCGAAGCTCGATCCTTCCAACGCCGACGCGTGGCATCTGCTCGGCGTCGTGGCGATGCAAACCGGACACGCGGCGCTCGCTGCCAAGCATCTGCGCACCTGCATCGTCGCGCGACCGGAATTCGCGGAAGCGCACAACAACCTCGGCGTGGCCCTGCGCAACGCAGGACGCAATGACGAAGCCATCCGTTGCTTCCACGACGCGATGTCGAAACGCGCGAACTATGTCGACGCCGCGTTCAACCTTGGCATCGCGTACGAAGCTGCCAACAATGCCACCGCGGCGGACGAGGCTTACCGCCAAGCGATCGCGTGGCGCGGAAATCATGTCGACGCGCTGATCAATCTTGGAAACCTGCTTCGACGGCACGGTCGATTCACCGATGCGCTGCCGTTTCTCGAAACCGCGCAACGCCTCGCGCCCGACCGCGCGCAAACCAATGGCAATCTCGCGTTGTTGCTGACCGATCTCGCTCGCTATCACGATGCCATCCAGTTCGCGCAAGCAGCCGTTTCACTTTCGCCGGACGAAGCGCTGTGGTGGAAAGCGCTCGGTGTCGCGCAGCGTTTGCGGCACGATGTCGACCAGGCGATTCCTTCGTTGCGTGAGGCGATTGCACGCGACAAAACCGACGCGGCCACATCGCTTGATCTCGTGCTAGCGCTGCAGGAATCCGGCGACACGGACGAAGCGAACGCGATCATGCATCGGATCGCGCTTCCGCAAGGATTTCGCGAACGCGTACGCTGGATGCGCGAACTTTCGTTGCCCGCGCTGTACGGCAGCGATGCCGAAATCGACGCGGCACGTGCGCACTTTGGCGAAGGAATCGAGCGTCTGCACGATGGACTCAAGCTCGATCGCGCGCCAGCGATCAACGAGGCGGTTTACGCGGCGACGGGTGTCGCGCCGTTTTA
>CAZZYA010000029.1:0-20770 GCA_964658115.1 uncultured Rudaea sp.
CTCGACGTCGAGCACTTCACGCTCGCATACGACGATGCGTTCGGCTTGATGCGCGATCTCAAAGGCATTGGCGCGACGAACGCCGATGCGCGGCGAGCACGCGGGCTTACCGGAAAAACGCGGCTTGAGCACATGATCGCCGCGTACGAACCGTTTCGCAGCGAAGGAAAACTGCCAGCGACGTACGAAGTGATTTTCGCGCACGCGTGGGCGCCGGAATCGAGTCAGCCGCGGCGCGGAGAAGCGGGCGAGATCGCCAGCTTCTCCGTCGACCAGTTACGCGGTTCGCGGCGACGCTGAAGAACCGCTGATTCGATCAGGGTTTCCAGATCAGATTCACGGTGTACGCGTCGATGTCGTCGAAGCGGCCGTTGGTGTCGGCATGCAGCGCGAATTTGCGGCCGACGTTGAAATTGCGATCGAGATCCAGCCGCACCGAGAGCTGCGGCGAAAAACGCCACAGTGCGCCAACGCCGAACAGCGGATGCGCGCCGTCGTCGCTGCCGTAGTTTCGACTGAACGCCTGGCCTTGCACGTCGATACCGCGTTCGTCGTACTTCAGGCGCACGTCGGAAACGCCCGCGCGTGCGAGAAGTTCGAATTGCTCATTGATCGGCAGTGTGCCGACGACGGCCGCGTTCACGTCGTTGGCGCGATAGCGGCCGGTGACGGACGGAGGCTTGCTTTGCGGCGAATTGATCGCGGCGAGGTCGTAATGCGTTTTGGCTTCGCCCAAATCCTGATAACCGAGTTCGAGCGCGATCCACGGCGTGAACTTGTAGCCGACGAAAACTTGCGCGGCGGTGTCGGAATCGTCGGTCGTGCGCGCGTCGGTGAAGGTGTACAGATTGTTGCCTGCGTAGGTGTTCGCGATCTGCTTCGGAATGTTGTCGGAATAGTTCGATGCGCCCGCGCCGATACCGAAGTACCAGCCGCCGTCCGCGTTCTGAGCGTACGCGCCCGCAGTCACGCTGAGTAGAGTCGTAACCAATGCCGTTTTGATCATCCGTTGCATCGTCATCTTCAATGTTTCTCTTATTGTTTGTGGTTGCGCGGAAATTAACGAAGACATTCGTACAAATCAATCGTGAAAACCGACAGTGTGCGGTCGGTTATCGGACGGTTTCGCTCGGATAGCGCTGTCGAACGAGGAGAACGCGTCGCCAGCGCGCGATCAAACCTGCTTGTGCCGAAAGCAATCGACGAAATGATCGTTGACCATGCCGGTGGCCTGCATGTGCGCGTACATGATCGTCGAGCCGACGAAGGTGAAGCCGCGCTTTTTCAAATCCTTGCTGAGCCGGTCGGAAATCTCGCTCGTCGTCGGCACGTTTTCGCGATTCTCCCAGCGATTGCGAACCGGTTTGCCGCCGACGAACGACCAGAAGTAGTTATCGAGACTGCCGAACTCGTCGATCACGTTCAACGCGGCCAGCGCGTTGCTGCGCGCGGAATAGATCTTCAGACGATTGCGGATCAGCGCGGGATTTTCGAGCAGCTTGTCGAGTTGCGCATCGGTCATGCGCGCGACGCGTTTGATGTCGAAATTGTGAAACGCCTTGCGATAGGCCGCGCGTTTGTTGAGCACGGTGCTCCAGCTGAGACCGGCCTGCGCGCCTTCGAGCACGAGAAACTCGAACAGCGCGCGATCGTCGTGCAGCGGCACTCCCCATTCGGTGTCGTGGTAGTGCTGCATGGCCGGATCGTCGCCGGCCCACGAACAGCGTTTCACGGTCTTGATCATGCGTGCGTCCGGCAGATTCGAGCGAGCGCGTATCATACGTTTCTTCCGCTTCGCGCCGCAGCCGCTTGATCAACATCATGGACGAGATACCCAGCCGCCGCAGCGCCGTGATCGCTTTGCTCGCGTTGTGCCTGATCTGGGGTTTCAACTGGACAGTGATGAAATCGGTGCTGCATTACGTCGGTCCGATGACGTTCTCGGCGTACCGCTATACGTTGGCGACGATCATTCTTTTCGTCGTGCTGATCGTTCGTCGCGAACCGCTGACGCCGACGCCCTGGTTGCCGACGTTCGTCATCGGACTGGCGCAGACGACCGGCTTTCAGGCACTCGTGCAGTTGTCGCTGATGAGCGGCGGCGCGGGCAGGATGGCGCTGATCGCGTACACGATGCCGTTCTGGGTCATTCCGTTGGCGTGGCTTCTGCTCCGCGAAAAACCGACGCCGCGGCAATGGTTGTTCACCTCGCTCGCCGCATGCGGACTGGTGCTGATTTTTGAGCCATGGCGTACGCAGGCAACGTTGATGAGCGCGCTGCTCGCGCTCGCGGCGGGATTTTGCTGGGCACTCGGAACGGTGTTGTCGAAAAAACAGTTTCAGGCGACGGATGTTTCGCTATTGCGTCTGACGACATGGCAAATGGCGATGGGCTCGGCGATCCTATTGATCATCGCGCTCGTCGTGCCGGAGCGCGCGACGGACTTCAATGCGCCGTTTCTGGCGGCGCTCGCCTACAACGCGCTGTTGTCGACGAGTCTGGCGTGGGTGTTGTGGCTGTTCGTGGTGAAACGTTTGCCTGCGAACATTGCCGGACTCGGCAGCCTGATCTCGCCGCTGGTCGGCGTGTTGTGCGCATGGATGCTGCTCGGCGAGGTGCCTGACACCGCCGAGTTCATCGGCATCGCGACGATCGCTGTTGCTTTGATCGGCGTGTTGCGACGTTCGCCTACGCCGACACCTGCGCGTTGAGTTCGCGCAGGTTGTGATACGGCGTCACGCGCGCGATTTTGCCTTGATTGATCGCGAAGAACGCGCCCGCAGTTAACGTGTAGCGCTGACCGTGCGCGGCGGGCAGGCCATCGTCATCGGCTTGATAGACGCCGTGCAGCGTGAATTCCGACGCCGCACGCGTGCCGTCGTCGACGCTCATCACGCACACGTCGCGAACTTCTTCGCGATAGCTGCGCTGAACATGTTTGAGGTATTCGCGGAACGCATCCTTGCCGACCTCGCGCGCTCCTTGATTGATGTCGTGCACGACACCGTCGGCCACGCAATCCAGCGCGCCGTCGATATCGCCGCGATTGCGCGCGGCGAAAAAGCGCAGTATCAGCGCCGCCGTGCGATCCGCCGCCCGCGAGCCGTCGATGATCATCGTGTCGCTCCCCGCCGAGAGGACGAGTTTACTCTCGCCGCGTGTCGGCCGGCCACCTAGCCGGCGTAACCGATGCCGCGCGCCATGATCACCGCGGCGAGTGGAATCAGCGCGAGGATATGCAGCTCGATGATCAGCAGACGCCGCGCTTTGCGCCAGTCGGCGTCCGGAATTCTGAAAGACGCGTCCGCCGCGCGCGCTTTGCGCCAGCGGATGAAGAGGATCGTCGGCCAGATTGAAATCAGTCCGACCAGCACGAACAAGCCGATTTTGGTGTGGAACACGGGATTGTGCAGATAAAACCCCGCGGGTTTCGCGCCGAGCGCAACGCGGCAGACGCCAGTGATCAGCACGAGCGCTGCGGCGATTCCAAAACCGGCGTCGGCACGCGCAAGCGCAGTGACATCCAGACGATCAGCGCCCATGCGCAGGATCGTCCATTCCTTCGCGAAGAACCACAACAACGTGAAAATCGCCGCGAAGTGTACATACGCGAGGATCACTTCCTTCCACATATCGCTCTCCTCAGGTTTTCCACGGCAACCGGTCGAGATCGACGTTGCCGCCCGTGACGATCACACCGACGTGCGAGCCGACGAACCTATCGCGATTGCGCATGATCGCCGCGAGCGCAACGGCTGACGACGGCTCTACCACGATTTTCAAACGCTCCCACATCAACCGCATGGCCGCGATGGTTTCGGCGTCGCTGGCGATCAACACCTCGACGCCGAATTCGCGCAGCAAATCGAAATTGATCGGACCGATCGTCGCCCGCAAGCCATCGCACATTGTTTTGGGCTCGATGTCGACACGCCGTTCGCCCGCGCGCTGCGATTCGAACGCGTCCGATGCACCGTCGGGTTCGGCGCCGAACAGACGAATGTGGGATTTGATGCCGCGCGCAGCGATCGCTGTGCCGCCGATCAATCCGCCGCCGCCGATCGGCGTGACGATGGCATCGAGTTCCGGAACATCCTCAAGCAGTTCGCGCGCGGCGGTGCCTTGTCCCGCGATCACGTGCGGATGGGTGAACGGATGAATCAACGTCGCGCCCGTTTCGCGCGCGATGCGTTCGGCCATTTCGTCGCGCGCGGCCAGCGTCGGCGCGCAGACGTAAAGTTCGGCGCCGAATGCCGTGATGCCAGCGAGCTTCGCGGCATTCGAACCTTCCGGCACCACGACATGCGCTGGAATGCCGCGCGTCTTCGCGGCAAGCGCGACGGCCGCACCGTGATTGCCGGACGAATGCGTAACGACGCCGCGTTTGGCGATGTCGTCATTGAGCGACCACACCGCATTGCACGCACCGCGAAACTTGAATGCGCCGACACGCTGGAAATTCTCGCATTTGAAGACGATGCGGCAGCCGGCGGCATCGTCGATGGAATGCGACGTGAGCACCGGCGTTCGATGCGCATGCGGCGCGATGCGCACGGCGGCGGCTTCGACGTCGGCAAATGTAATTAAATGCATGCATTCATTGTCGCAGATTCGCTTCAGACGCGGCCCGGCTTTCCGGCGGTACACTGGCGCCAGAATTTCTGCCGATGGACGGTCGTTTTCTTATGCGAAGTATCCTTATCGCGCTTGCACTGCTTCCGATGATCGCGTCCGCCGCATCGGTGGAAAACGCCGATCACGTCCGCGTTTCGCTGATCAGCGAACAGACCGCCTTGGTTCCTGGAACGACTGCGTGGCTCGGTTTGCGTCTGACCCACGATCCGCACTGGCACACGTATTGGAATAATCCGGGCGACTCCGGACTGCCGACGAAACTGAGCTGGAAGTTGCCCGACGGTTTCGCCGCGTCCGATATCGTCTGGCCGGCGCCGCATCGCATCGCGGCCGGTGGGCTGGCCAATTTCGGATACGCCGGCGACATCGTGCTGCCGGTGAAAATCGACGTGCCGGACTCGGCGCAGGACGGCAGCACAGCGCATATCGCCGTCGATGCGAATTGGCTCGTGTGTCAGGAAGAATGCATTCCGGGCAAAGCCTCGCTCGCGCTCGATCTGCCGGTGCATTCGATCACCGCGAGCGATCCGAACATCGAACGACTTTTCGCGACGGCGCGCGCAACCGCGCCGCACGCGGCACCGTGGTCGGGCATGGCACGGGTCGAGGGGGATCATGTCGATGTCACGCTGCACACGACGGCGTTGTCGAACGCGAAAGTCCTCGATGCGTTCGCGATCGATCGCAAGATCGTTGCGAATGCGCCACCGACGATCACCCATCACCCGAACGACATCACGCTGACGTTCAAGAAAAGCGAGTATTTCGCCGGCACGCCGACGCAATTCGCGTTTCTCGTTCAGGCCGACGCGCAAGCGTGGGACGTAACCGTTCCGTTCGATGCGACCAATGCGTCTTCATCCCGATAGAGGTTTTCGCCATGAAACTTTTTCGTGTTCTGCCGATTCTGTTTTGTTTTTTCTTGCCGCCGCTCGCGTTCGCTGACGCCGTGATCGGGCAACCCGCGCCGGCGTTCACGCTGACCGACAGCAACGGCGCGGCGCATTCGCTCGCCGACTACAAAGGCAAGATCGTCGTACTCGAATGGAACAATCCGGAATGTCCGTTCGTGAAAAAACATTACAGCAGCGGCAACATTCCGAAACAGCAGGCCGCAGCGACGGCGAACGGCGTGGTGTGGCTCACCATCAATTCCGGCGCGCAGGGCAAGCAGGGTCATGTCGATCCTACGGCCGCCAATGGTTTCGTCGCGCAATATCACGCGAAAC
This sequence comes from uncultured Rudaea sp., assembly GCA_964658115.1. GTDB lineage: Bacteria > Pseudomonadota > Gammaproteobacteria > Xanthomonadales > Rhodanobacteraceae > Rudaea. Next base: position 5,866 of record CAZZYA010000029.1, read on the forward strand.
CGACCGCGTATCTCGTCGATGCCGACGGCAAAGTCGGGCATCTCTACGGCGCCAAAACCACACCGCACATGTTCGTCATCGATGAGAAAGGTGTGCTGCGTTACAACGGCGGTATCGATTCGATCGCGAGCGCCGACAAGGACGATCTCGCCAAAGCGACGCAATATGTTCCGCAAGCGATCGGCGAAATAAAATCAGGCAAGGCCGTGAGCGTGTCGACGTCGGAGCCTTACGGCTGCAGCGTCAAATACGGTTCGTAATCGTCACGCGTCCGCGGGCGGGCGGCTTGTAGGAGGTGCAATGTCGCTTACGCTGTCGGCGACTTCGCTGACCAATTTCGCTTCGGGCGAGGGTTCGCTCGCGTCGACCGCCTTCGGCAAATGCGATACCGAATACCACGCCAGCCACAGCGCGGCGGCGACCATCACGCTCGCCAGCCAGAACGTCGCACCGGCCGCGATGCCTTGCACGTGATGTTGCGTGACGGACGAGAACAGCCGCGTGAATAACGTCGGCGCGATGATGCCTGCGACGCTCGACAAACTCGCCACCGCGCCTTGCAGACGACCCTGTTCGCGCGGGTCGACGTGGTGCGTCATGATCGCTTGCGCGGCTGGCTGCACCACGCCGTACAACGCCGCGACGGGCATCATCGCCCAGAACCAGTACCCGGTCGGCGCGATCGCGTAGAGCGCGAAGCCAAGCATTCCGAAAAACAATCCGAACAACAACGCGCGGCGTTCGCCGAGTTTGCTCACGATCGGCTTGATCAATCCGCCCTGCACGACAGCCGACAGAACGCCCACCAGCGCCAGGGTGACGCCAACCATCTCCGGTCCCCAGCCGAAACGATAGTCGGCGTAAAGAACGAAGGTGGTCGGATAAACCATGTGCGCGAGCGAAAACAGAAACAACACGCCGACTAATCCCAACACCTGCGGATAACGCCGCAACAGTTTCAGCGAACCGAACGGATTGGCGTGCGCCCAGTCGAACGTCGGCGTGCGTTTTTCTTTCGGCAGCGATTCAGGCAGCACGAAAAGGCCGTAGACGAAGTTGGTCAGGCACATCACGACCGCGACCCAGAACGGCAAACGCACATTGATCGCACCGAGGAAACCACCAATCGCCGGCGCGACGATGAAACCGATACCGAATGCCATGCCGATCATGCCGAATGCCTGCGCGCGTTTTTCCGGCGGTGTGACGTCGGCAACGTACGCGTTCGACGTGCTGAAACTCGCCGCCGTGATGCCCGAGATGATGCGACCGATAAACAGCAGCGGCAGCGAATGCACGAGCGCCATCATCAGGAAATCGAGACCGAGTCCGAGATTCGAAAGCAGGATCACCGGTCGCCGTCCGAGCCAGTCCGACAACGCGCCCTGCACCGGCGTGAAGATGAATTGCATAGCAAAGAATGCGGTGGAGAAGTAGCCGTACCACACGGCGGCGGCGGAGACGTCGCCGTTAAGAAAGTTTTCGATGAGATGCGGCAGAACCGGGATGATCAGTCCGAACGTCAGGATGTCGAGCAACACCGTGACGAAGATGAAAACCAGCGCGGCGCGGCGCGCGGTCGGTGCAATCGGTGCGTTCATGCTCAGCGTCCCGCGTGGATTTCGACGAAACGCAAAAATTCCGCGCGCGTTCGCGCGTCTTCGCGGAACGTGCCGAGCATCTGGCTCGTGATCATCGACACGCCGCGTTTATGGACACCGCGCGTTGTCATGCACTGATGCACCGCGTCGACGACGACACCGACGCCGCGCGGTTTGAGCACGTCTTCGATGCAATGCGCGATCTGCGCGGTGAGTTTTTCCTGTACCTGGAAGCGGCGCGCATAACCGTCCACAACGCGTGCGAGTTTGCTGATGCCGACGACCTTGTTGGTCGGCAGGTAACCGACGTGCGCGCGACCGATGATCGGTGCCATGTGATGTTCGCAGAACGATTCGAATTCGATGTCGCGCAGTACGATCATCTCGTCGTAACCGGCGACTTCCTCGAACGTGCGCTTGAGGTATTCGCGTGGATCGCTGCCGTAACCGGAAAACCAGTCGCCATACGCTTCGGCCACGCGCTTGGGCGTATCGAGCAACCCTTCGCGCGCGGGATCTTCACCGGCCCAGCGCAACAGTGTGCGGACTGCATCTTCCGCTTGTGATTGAGTCACCGTTATCGCGGGCTTTTTGGCGCGGCGCATGGTTCCCATTCGACTCTCGGCGGCGATTCGGGCGCGTAGTGTATCCGGTCGACGCGATGCGCGTATTCAATTCGCGTCAGTGTTCCAGCAAGAGATTGCGAAACGGTCGACGACTCTTCCAGCGATAGCCGTCGAAATCGCGCTGGTCGGTGGAGAGGATACGACCGTCGTCGAGTTCTTCGGCAAGCACCACGAGCGAGGCGTCGGCGAGATCCATCGGCAGATCGGCATAGCGCGTCATCAGATGATCGATCCGATGGAGCGCCGACTCCGGTAAATCGGCCACCGTCGCCGCACCACGCGCAATGTCGCGCACGAAACGGTTCGCCTGCTCGGTACTGACGCGATGCGTGAGCACGTGCGTCACTTCGGTTAGCACCGGCCACGTCGTGATGAATCCTTCCGGCGACCAATGCTGTGCCGCCTGCACGGCGCGTGCGTGGTGGTGATCGCGCCGGCTGCCGAGCGCGATCCAGAATCCACTGTCTGCGATGATCACTTGCGACCGCGCGCCTTGTACCTGGCGCGCGGTTCGGACACACGATTCGGGTATTTCTCCGCGAGCGAGTCGGCGAGAATCGATTTGTAGCGCGTGGACAAATCGCGTGCGCCTTCGCCACCGCCGATGAATCCTGAGTTGCTCATCATCGCGAACGCGCCCGGCTTGGGCTTTGCGTGCGCGGCGTAATATTCTCTGAGTGCATCGCGCAGAACATCAGACGCTGCGCGATTGCCTTCACGGCGTTGCAATTCAAGAAAACGGCGTGCGTCTTCGCCCGTGAGGCGTGCATTGATTCGGATTTCGTCGTTGGTAGGCATGCGGCGATGATACATTCGTCATACATCGTATGACAAGTCTTAGACTACCCGGCAAAACGCCGTCTTCAGATAACGCGATTCCGGCACGTGAGCGAGCCACGGATGATCCGGCCCCGCGCCGGAAACCTTGATGACTTGCAACGTTCGATTCGCGTAAAACGCGGCGCGGCGCAGCATGTCGAGAAATTGCTCTTCGCTGACAAGTCCGGTGCACGAGCACGTCAGGAAGACGCCGCCGGACTTCACCGCGGCGAGTGCGAGCTTGTTCATATCCAGATATTTTTTCAGCGCCGAGATCACTTGTTCGCGATCGCGCGTCATCTTCGCCGGATCGAGCACGACGACGTCAAACTGCTCGCGATTGTTCACGGCGGCTTCGCGCAACCAGGCAAAGATATCGGCCTGGATGAATTTTATTTTCGCCTTGTTCAATCGCGCATTCTGTTCGGCCACGCCGAGGATTTCCTCGTCGAGATCGATGCCGACGACCTCGCGCGCGTTGCCTACCGTTTTTGCGTAGATGCCGAAGCCGCCGGAATTGCAGCACAGATCGAGTACGCGCTTGTCGTCGCAAAATTCGCTCAAGTATTTGCGATTGTCGCGCTGATCGACGAAGAAGCCAGTCTTGTGCTTGCTGCCCGGCGCCGCGTGGAACTGCACACCGTGCTCGTGAATCACCGTCGACGCTGGGGCGGGCGGATGCATCAAATCGAAACTTTCCTGTTTCTGCACATGTTCTTCGGCGAACGCATAAAGCTGCGCCTCGGGAAAATGGTTGAGCAGACAGCGCTTGATCAGATCGCGTTGTTTGAACATGCCTGCGGAAAAATATTCGATGACCAGCATATTCGCGAAACGGTCGACAACCAGCCCCGACAAACCGTCGCCTTCCGAATGAATCAGGCGATAGGCATCGGTCACGGCATCGAGCTTGAGCACGTCGCGACGCAGCCGCACCGCATCGGCGATCTTGCGCTCGAAGAACGCATCGTCCAGCGCTTCGGCCGGATCGGCTGTGAGAACGCGCAATGAAATGCGTGAATGGCCGTTGTAGAAACCGCGTCCTGCGAACGTTCCGTCGCGGTCGACGATATCGACGATGCTGCCCGGCTTCGGCCGCGGTTCGGGTTTTTCGACCATCTTCTGGAAAATCCAGGGATGATTGGAACGGCGTTCGATTTTGAGGCGGATTAGCGGATTGGCAGGCTGGTTCATCGCAAAATGATAGCTGAGCGAGCCGTTGTGCATCTGAACATCGCTCATCGGCCATTTCGCCCTTGTTGCTCGGCGGCATCTTGTCGCGCCCGTCGAGTGCCCCAATCACTGGCCGATGGATATCGCGCCGCTGCTTCCCGAACCCAGTGCCAGGAACGTGCAGCGCGACCGCACACGCCTTGCATATGCGTCGCTCGGCGCGGCGGCGCTGGTCGTCGGCGTCTGGCTCGCGTGGCTCGTTGCGTGGATCACCGGCTGGAATACGCTCGATCTCGGCATTCGTCCGCGCGACGTGCACGGATTGATCGGCATTTTGAGCGCTCCGTTCGTGCACGCGTCGTTCGCGCATTTGATGTCGAACACGTTGCCGCTCGGTATTCTTGCCGTGCTCGCGCTGTACGCGTATCCGCGTGCGACGCGTTATGCGCTGCCGATCATCTGGATCGGATCGGGATTCGGCGTTTGGTTGTGGGCGCGCGATTCAGTGCACGTCGGCATCAGCGGCATCGTGCACGGATTGATGTTCTTCGTCTTCCTGCTCGGTGTGCTTCGCCGCGATCGTCTCGGCGTGGTCATCGCGCTGCTCGTGTTTTTTCTTTATGGCGGCATGGTGCTGACGGTGCTACCGCGCGATCCGGATATTTCCTTCGAATACCACCTGTTCGGCGCGATTTCCGGGCTGCTCGCCGCAATCGCACTTTTCCGGCTCGATCCACTGCCCCCGCGCAAGCGCTATAGCTGGGAAGACGAAGAAGACGCGCTGGAACCCGTCCCGGATGAGGCATCTTTGCCCTGGCCGCAACCGCCCGCTCGCATCATCCCGTTTCCGACCCGCGATAACGAGAAACCGACGCTGCATTGAACCGGCGGTGCTAAGATTTGCCGCATGAACGCCCAGCCGCGCCGCGTCGAACATCAGCAGACGGACAAGGGTTCCGTGCCCGTCTACACCACGGCGGTCGTCGAGCAGCCGTGGTCGACCTATCGGCCGGAAGATCACGCGACCTGGGCGACGTTATTCCGTCGTCAACGCGAGATTCTCGAAAACCGCGCCGCGCGCGAATTCCTCGATAACCAACAGAAGTTCGGCATGACGCCGGATGCGATCCCGAAGTTCGACGATCTCAACAAAGTCCTGCGCAAAGTAACCGGTTGGGAGTTGATCGGCGTAGAAGGGTTGTTGCCGGAGTTGACATTCTTCGATCACCTCGCCAATCGCCGTTTTCCGGTGACGTGGTGGATCCGTCGTCCGGATCAGATCGATTACATCAGCGAACCGGACATGTTCCACGACCTGTTCGGCCACGTCCCGCTTCTGCTCAATCCGATCTTCGCCGACTACATTCAAGCGTACGGCCGCGGCGGCGTGAAAGCGCACGGCATCGGCGCCGACGCGCTGGCCAATCTGACGCGGTTGTACTGGTACACCGTCGAATTCGGTCTGATCAAACAGGACGACGGTTTGCGTATCTACGGCTCGGGCATCGTTTCGTCGAAAGGCGAATCGATTCATTGTCTCGAATCGCCCGCGCCGAACCGCATCGGATTCGATCTCGAACGCATCATGCGCACGCGCTACCGCATCGACACGTATCAGAAAACGTATTTCGTCATCGACAGTTACGAACAGCTGATGAAGGCGACCGAGCCCGACTTCACGCCGATCTACGCGCGACTCGCGAGCGAGGAATCGATTCCCGCCGGCGAAATTATACAAAGCGATAAAGTATACAATCGCGGCACCGGAGAAGGTTGGACGAACGACGGCGACGTCTGAGGTAGCGCGGGATGATCACACGCATCTGGCGCGGCATCACGCGCAAGGAACTGGCCGACGAGTACTTGGTGTATCTCCAGGAAACCGGTATTCGCGATTATTCTAAAACGCCCGGCAACCGCGGCGTGATGATCCTCCGGCGTGATCAGGGCGAGAACACCGAGATCGTGTTGATCTCGCATTGGGAATCGATGGAAGCCGTGCGTGCGTTCGCCGGCGAGAATCCGGAACAATCCGTCTATTATCCAGAAGACGAACACTACCTGTTGCAGATGGAACCGCTCGTTCGTCTTTACGAAGTTCATGAACACTACGAGACCGCAGTCGGACAGAAGTCGGACAAGCCGTAGACGCATCGTTGATGCGATGGTGAACTCGCCTCCGTTATAAAAACAGCGGAGTTCGCCATGAATAAAATCAAATTGCTGATGACAGCGATTCTGTTCGGTACGGTCGCGACTGCACACGCGCAGCCAGGAATTACGGCTATCACATTCACAGGCGACAGCATGGCCGGCGGACAGGGCTGGCCTGTCGTACCGGCGCCAGGGTATTGGCACATTCGCGCGATTTTGGTTGACAGTGCGCATCAGCCAATCGGCGTCATGTCACCGGAAGTTACGTTGAACACGGCTTCTGCATCTTCTTTCCCCACCGGTTTCCAAGTCACGCTGGGTCAGGCCGCACCAGCCGGCGCTAGCGTGCTCGTCTATCGCAAAACAGCGCCGATCGTCGACCGCGGAACGACCGAGCAGGCGGAATACGACGGGTTATGCACGGCCGGTTGTGTCGCGGGCGGGCTCATCGTTCCAGTAACCGGCGAATTACTCAACTCGGATTTCCACGACGACCATACGGCCTTGCCTGTGAGGCTCAAGGACTATTCGGTCGATTGATCGGCAGACGATTTAAAACCGCTGATGTTCGGGTTCAGCGGTCGTGCCGATAGCATTTCATCCCCATATTTCAATGGATCAGGTCAATGCAATCCGTAGCGCTGCCGCGACGAGTTTCGGCGTACGCATCGACCCGCGATAAAACAAAGGCCCGTTTTGAGGCGGGCCGTTGCCGACTGACACATCTGAGACTCCAGGCGCTTGTGGGCGCGTTTCTGGAGCCTGCTCCGTTGCCGGAGTCTCGCAAGCCCGACTAGGCGGGTAACCACCCAATCATAAGTCCCAGCCCTTCGCGTTCAAGCCGATGTTGCGGACATTACGCCGCTTTTGCGGCAGCCTCCGCCTCGACCGCTGCTTTGACTGCCGGCCGTTGATCCACTCGGTCGTAAAACTTCGCCAATGCCGGCCATTGCTTCAGATCGATCTGGAATTTCGGCGCCCAGCGCAGCACGGTATATAAATATGCATCGGCGATCGTGAATTGCGATCCGGTGAGGAAATCGTTGTTCTGCAATACCTCATCGATCTCGCCAAAGCGTTTCTTGAGTTTGTCCATGAAGACAGCGTGCGTGGCGTTCGACAGCGATGAGTTGAACATCGGGCTGTACGTTTTGTGGACTTCCGTCGAGATGAAATTGAGCCACTGCTGCAGTTCGTAACGCTCGAAAGTCCCGTTGGCGGGCGCGAGTTTCTTCTCGGGTTTTCTGTCGGCCAAGTATTGGTTGATGGCCACGCCTTCGGTTAGCACTTTGCCGTCGTCGGTTTTCAGCGCGGGCACGTAGCCTTTTGGATTGATCGATTTGAAGTCTTCACCATCCTGCGTTTTGTGTTCGCCGAGGTTCACTTTGATCAAATCGAACGGCAGGCCGAGTTCGCGCAGCACAATGTGTGGCGAGAGCGAGCAGGCGCCCGGAGAAAAATAAAGTTTCATTCGAATTTCCTCGTGTGTTCGTTATCGTATTTTTATTGCGTTTTCTTTTTCGGAAGGTAGAGATCGGTGATCGTGCCTTCGTAGACCTCGGCGGCCATGCCGACGGATTCGGATAGCGTCGGATGCGGATGCACGGTAAGTCCGATATCCGATGCTTCGGCGCCCATCTCGATCGCGAGCGCGACCTCCGAAATCAGATCGCCCGCGTTCGGACCGACGATGCCGGCGCCGATGATGCGATGCGTCGCTTCGTCGAAAATGAGCTTGGTAAATCCTTCCGTGCGTCCGATGCCGATAGCGCGACCGGACGCCGCGTACGGGAATTTGCCGATGCCGATCTTCAAGCCGTTCTTTTTCGCTTCGCCTTCGGTCACGCCGATCCACGCAACTTCCGGATCGGTGTACGCCACGCTTGGAATCACGCGCGCGACGAATTCGCTCTTTTCGCCCGCGCAGACTTCCGCCGCGACTTTGCCTTCGTGCGTTGCCTTGTGCGCGAGCATCGGATTACCGACGATGTCGCCGATCGCGAAAATGTTCGGCACATTGGTGCGCATCTGCTTGTCGACGGGAATGTAGCCCCGATCCGTGATCTGCACGCCGGCTTTGTCCGCGTCGATCTTTTTCCCATTCGGCGTGCGGCCGACGGCAACGAGCACGCGGTCGTAAAGCTGCGGCTCGGGCGCCTGATTCTTGACAGGATCAGCGCCTTCGAATGTCGCTTTCAATCCTTCTTTCGTAGCTTCGATCTTGGAAACTTTCACTTTCAGATGGATGCCCGCGTAGCGCTTGCTGAGTCGCGTTGCGAGCGGCTTCACCAAATCCGGATCGGCGCCGGGCATCAATTGATCGAGCAGTTCGACGACCGTCACCTCGCTGCCGAGTCCGTCGTACACGCACGCCATTTCCAGGCCGATGATTCCGCCGCCGACGACGAGAAGTTTTTTCGGCACGTCCTTCAACACGAGCGCATCGGTCGAGTCCATCATGCGCGCGTCGTCCCACGGGAATCCGGGCAGCTTCACCACCTGCGAACCGGCCGCGATGATGCACTTCTCGAATCGGACGAGTTTCTTGCCATCTTTCGTTTCGACCTCGATTTCGGTTGGCGACACGAATTTGCCGAGGCCTTGCACCGTCGTGACTTTGCGCTGCTTGCCCATGCTGGCGAGACCGCCGGTGAGCTGCGCGACGACTTTGTCCTTGAACGCGCTGAGTTTGCCGATGTCGATTTTCGGTTTGCCGAAATCGATACCGATATCGACCGAATGTTCGGCTTCATCGATCAAACGCGCCGCATGCAACAGCGCTTTCGACGGTATACAGCCAACGTTGAGACACACGCCGCCGAGCGTCGCGTAGCGTTCGATGAGCACAACGTTTTGTCCGAGATCGGCCGCGCGAAATGCGGCGGTATAGCCGCCGGGGCCGGAGCCAAGCACGCAGACCTGGCATTCGAAGTCGGCTTTGCGTCCGGTCGACGACGACGCTTTCGTTGCGGGCGCTTCAGTCGATTTCGGTGCGGGCGTCGCTGCTTTGTCTTCGGACATCGCAGGCGCCGGATTCGCCGCCGTTTGCGATTTGCCAGCGGCTGCCGCTTCAGCCTCGATCACGACGACGACGGTGCCTTCGGACACTTCGTCGCCGACTTTCACCTTCACTTCTTTCACGGTGCCGGCGACCGTGGACGGCACTTCCATGGTCGCCTTGTCGGATTCGAGCGTGATCAATCCCTGATCCTTCGAAACCGTATCGCCCGGCTTCACCAGCACTTCGATGACCGGCACATTGTCGTAATCGCCGATGTCCGGAACTTTGACTTCGTTGGTTGCCATGTCGGTGGTTTCCGTGAGTGGATGCTTCAGCTTTCTTTCGGATCGTGTTGCGCAGCGGTGCGTAGGTCGTCGGTCGCATGCGTATCGGCGCTGGCTTTTGTTAGATCGATTGTGCGCGCCGCGTTGCGTGATGCTTCTTCCGCAATCTGACGTTGCACTTCGGTCACGGCATCGTTGATCGATGGCTCGGCGGTTTTTTCCTCGCGCTTCGAACTCTGTCGCGAACGGCCATGGACGACGGCGTCGATCGCGTCGTCGCCCTGCAGTCCGAACCAGGAACGTACATGGAGATCGCGTTGCGGCAGCGGGATTTCAATGCCGTGCTTGAGCAGCGCCGAGTGCAGCGCCCAGTTGTAAGCGGCGGTGACGGCGGACGGACGTTTGGTCGCATCCGCGGTGAGCCAGACAATCAGCTCGAACTTCAGCCATTGTTCGCCGAAGCCGGTCAGCCACACCTGCGGACGGCGCGCGCCATCGTGACACGCGGTGAACGGCACTTCGGCGGCGGCTTCGAGGCCGGCGCGTTTCACCACTTCCTTGTCGGTGCCATAGGCGGCGCCGAACGGCACGTGCAAGCGGCGCGAGGCTTCGCGCAACGTCCAGTTCACCACCTGCTTGTTGACGAACTCGGAATTCGGCACGAGCACGTCGACGTTATCGTTCGTCGTGATGCGCGTGGCACGAATGCGGATGTCGCGCACTTCGCCGTGAATGCCGGATGCGAGTTCGACGAAATCGCCGACCTTCAGGCTGCGCTCGAACAGAATGATCAGGCCCGATACGAAATTGTTGAATATCGCCTGCAGACCGAAACCGATACCCACGCCGAACGCGCTGGCGAATACCGTGAATTTGCTGACGGGAATACCCGCAACGCTGATCGCGATCAGCAGTCCGGTCGCGAGCAGCACGTAATGCGTGATCTGCGCAGCCGTGTAGATCGCTGCGCGGCTGATCGTGCCGTGCGTTTCCTCATACCGTTTGAAGGCACGCCGCACCGTGCGCGTGACGAGCCACAAGACGAACAGAACGAGCACGGCCGCGAGCAGCGTTCCGGGCGTGATGTTCAGACCGGTCGAGCGGAAAAGATTGTGGTCGAGCAGGGCGTCGATGTCGTCGAGCACGGCATCCTGCCTTCTTAGATGCGTGATGCGTTATTGCGGATCGTCATGATCGTTTTCCTTCCTGGATTGCAAAGCCTGACGAAATCGCGCGCGCAATTCATTGCGGCGCAGGTCGAAATCGTCTTCGTCGTTGGCCGCTTTCGCGTCGACGGGCAGCGTCGGTGCTGGCGTCAAAGGTTCGACCTTTGCCGGCAATGGTTCCGCAGCGACCTCGACAACGTGAACGGCCGCGGCGGGCGCGTCGTAAACGTGACCCGGAATCGACTCGGCCACCGACGCTTCGGGTAACTCGACGACGGCATCGAGCATCGGCTCGCCGGCTTCCCCATCGTCGCCGGGGCCGTCGACGATCGGTATTTCCGCTTCGTCGTGACGAATCTTCGCGCGCAACGATTCGAGCGTTGCATGTTCTTCGGTGATCTCAGCACGTCGCTGCGCGCGCTCCTCGCGCCGCTCGGCCACGCGCTCGCGCGAGCGTTCGTTGGCATAGTCGATCGATTGCTGAAAGTCGGGCAGGTGATAGCGTTCGACGTTCGGCAACAGGCAATCGAAAATGATGTAGCCCTCTTCGATCCACATGCCGTGCCGCGTCGGCACGACGCGCGATTCGCGTTCGGTGTTGAAATGGCGAATCCATTCCAGATCCGGCTCGCGACTCAATTCCAGATACAGCGTGCGCATCGAGGAATGCACGCGCGACCACGTCGTCTTTTTCAGATCGAGGTCGACGACGGTGATGTCCTCGAACGTCGCCATAGCCACTACAAAAGGCTACGCCGCATGTCACCGAGGACTTGCGCCAGAAAAGCAGTGAAGCGTGCCGCCGAGGCACCGTCGATCACACGATGATCGTAGGACAGTGACAACGGCAAGATCAGGCGCGGCTGAAACGCTTTGCCGTCCCACACGGGTTTCATCGCCGATTTCGACACGCCGAGGATCGCCACTTCCGGCGCATTGACGATGGGAGTGAACGCGGTGCCGCCGATACCGCCGAGCGAGGAAATCGAGAAACAGCCGCCGGACATTTCGGCCGGACCGAGTTTTCCTTCGCGCGCTTTGCCAGCGAGCGCATTGGTTTCCTGCGCGATCTCGACGAGGCCTTTCTTGTCGGCATCCTTGAGAACCGGCACGACCAAACCGTTCGGCGTGTCGGCGGCGAAACCGATGTTGAAATACTTTTTCACGATCAGGTTTTCGCCGTTTGCATCGAGCGACGCGTTGAAGTCCGGATATTTCTTCAAACCGGCGACGACAGCTTTGATGAGAAAGCCGAGCATGGTGAACTTCACGCCGGCCTTTTCGTTTTCCTTGTTGAGTTGCACGCGCAAGGTTTCGAGATCGGTGACATCCGCGTCGTCGTGTTGCGTGACGTGCGGGATCATCACCCAATTGCGCGCGAGGTTCGCGCCGGAAATTTTCTTGATCTTTGAAAGCGGCTTGGTTTCCACTTCTCCAAATTTGGAGAAATCCACTTTTGGCCACGGCAGCAGATTCAATCCGGTGCCACTACCGGTCGTCGCGGCGCCACCACCGCCGGCGAGGCTTTCTTTGACGAAATTCTGCACATCCTCTTTGCTGATGCGGCCGTTGCGCGCGCTGCCTTTCACTTTGCCGAGATCGACGCCGAGTTCGCGCGCGAACAGGCGGATCGACGGACTCGCGTACGGCACCTTGTCGGGCATTACGGTCGATGCGCCGAAGTCTATCGGCGGTGAATTCGGCGTTCCGGCGCTCAGCGATTCGCTCTTGGGCGCGCTTTCCTTTTGCTTCGGCGCTTCGTCATTCTTGACCGGGCTCGGCGCCGGCGCCGGCTTTGATTCCTGTTTCGGTGTTTCGGCACTCGGTGTTTCGGCTTTTGGCGCTTCGGCTTTAGCGGGCGCAGGCTTTTCGCCACCGCCCTCGGCTTCCAGCGTCACGACGACGGTGCCTTCGGACACTTCGTCGCCCACTTTGACCTTCACGTCCTTGACGACACCGGCAACGCTCGACGGCACTTCCATCGTGGCCTTGTCCGATTCGAGCGTGATCAGTCCTTGATCCTTCGTCACCGTATCGCCGGCCTTGACCAGCACTTCGATGACCGGAACGTTGTCGAAATCGCCGATATCCGGCACTTTCACTTCGGTAAGCTGCGCCATGTCTTCCTCGTCGAACTCGCGTTTCCGTACCGGCTTCGTGGATGTCGGAGAATAGCGCAAGATGACGAATCGCGGCGCCGCACCGCAGCGCCGTCGCGGTCGTATGACTAATTGCCTATGCTGTCGCGCCGCACTCCGGCTAGTGTTATATCTAGATAAAACACCCTCCTTTCCGCTTTTCCGCAGGAATTCCCGCCATGCTCGAAGTTCGCGATCTGTCCAAGACCTATTCCAACGGCGTGCACGCGCTCAAGGGCGTATCGCTGGAAATCCCGAACGGCATGTTTGGCCTGCTCGGACCGAACGGCGCGGGCAAATCCACGCTGATGCGAACCATCGCCACGCTGCAGGATCCGGACAGCGGCACGGTCACGCTTAACGGTCTGGACGTGCTCGCCAACAAGCCCGAGGCGCGCCGCACGCTTGGTTATCTGCCGCAGGAATTCGGCGTATATCCGAAAGTGAGCGCCGAGGCGATGCTCGATCATTTCGCGGTGTTGAAGGGCGTGGTCGCGCGCGGCGAGCGCAAATCGGTGGTGGAGGCATTGCTGCGCCAGACCAATCTGTGGGACGTGCGCAAACGCAAGCTCGGCACGTTTTCAGGCGGCATGCGGCAGCGCTTCGGCATCGCGCAGGCGCTGATCGGCAATCCGAAACTCATCATCGTCGACGAACCGACGGCGGGTCTCGATCCGGAAGAACGCAACCGCTTCCTCAACCTGCTCGCGGAGATCGGCGAGAACGTGGTGGTGATCCTGTCCACACACATCGTCGAGGACGTGACCGATTTGTGTCCGCGCATGGCCATCATCGCGCAAGGACAAGTGCTGCTGAGCGGCGCGCCGAGCGAAACGATGCGCAAGCTCGACGGCCGCGTCTGGCGCCGCGCGATCACGACCACGGAAGTCGATGCATATAAAACGAAGCACACGGTGTTGTCGACGCGTTTGTCCGGCGGCAAAACCATCGTGCACGTATTGTCGGACACGAAACCCGACGACGGTTTCGAAACCGTTTCACCCGATCTCGAAGACGTTTATTTCGGCGAGCTGCGCCGCCAAGCCACGAAAGCGGCGTAATCGGAGAAACGCATGTTCGGTGAAATTTTCAGATTCGAACTCAGGCAGCAACTGCGCAGTCCGCTGTTTTGGATGATCGCGCTCGCCTTCGGCGCGCTCGCGTTCGCGGCGGCGGGCTCCGACTCGATCCAGATCGGTGGCGGCGTCGGCAACGTGCATCGCAACGCGCCGTATGTCGTTACGCAGATGCTGATGCTGTTCACGCTGCTCGGCATGTTTCTCATCACGGTGTTCGTCGCGGGCGGCGCGCTGCGCGACTACGACAACGGCACCGCGGAACTGTTTTTCTCGACGCCGATCTCGCGTGGCGCCTATCTCGGCGGACGTTTCGCGGCAGGCTATCTCGCAGCCGTGCTGGTGATGATCGCCGTCGCGCTGGGGTTGATGACCGGCGTGTTGATGCCGTGGGTCGATCCCGAACGGTTGGGACCGACCAACTTCGTCGCCTACGGCTATGCGTTCGTGTTTTTTGTGATGCCAGGCTTGTTCTTCGTGTCGGCCCTGCTGTTCCTGCTCGCAACCGCGACGCGTTCGATGCTCGGCACATACATCGGCATCATCGCGTTCTTCGTGTTGTGGCAGATCGCCGTGAACACGGCCGGCAACCTCGAACACCGCACGCTCGGCGCGCTGATCGACCCGTTCGGACTCGGCGCATTCGGCCTGGCGACGCGTTACTGGTCCGCACAAGATCGCAACGATCGCCTGCCCGATATTTCCGGCATTTTGCTGATCAATCGCGCGATCTGGATTTTTGTCGGCGCAGCGTTGCTGGTCGCAGCGTTCGCGCTGTTCCGTCCGGACCGCGAAGGTTTGCGCTGGCGTCGCGGCAAGCAGAAGGCGGCGAAGGCCGACGCCGCCGAACCGGCGCGGGCGACGTTC
>CAZZYA010000030.1:0-20571 GCA_964658115.1 uncultured Rudaea sp.
GTTCCATTTCTTTCTTGATCTCGTCCTGTTCGGCGGTGGTGCCGATCGCCTGCGTCTGGTCGAACGTGAATTCGCGCGAATGCTCGATCACCTGTTTCTGGATCACGACCTTATTGGCCGCATCGGTGATCTGCACTTCGACGTGATAGACCATGCTGAATTCGTTGACGTACGCGTTCGCGCCGACAGAGCGCGCGACCGGACCGAGCGACACGGCGGAAATCACCACATCGGCAATTCCCTCGCCCGGATTTTCCTCGACCTTCGCGCCGCCGCGGCGCAGCGCCGCTTCGAGATCGCGTTTGAGCGGACTGAACGGATCGGCGATCTGCACGTGCACGCGTTGCAAACCGGCCGGCAAAATCACTTCGCCGCGCATATGAAATCCGCATGCGGTCAGCGCGAGCAGCGCGGCGATGAGCAGGATCGAAGGAATCGGTTTCATGTGCGGGTTCCGGCAAGAATGGGTGCGGCGTTTTCGAGCAGATCATACGGTGCGCGCCAACCGTCGAGCGCGCGGATGCGGTCCAGCCACTGCCCGATCGCCGGCCACGCGTTGAGATCGACGCGCGCCTGATCGGCCCAGAAAAGATAGCCGCAGCACGATATATCCGCGATGGTGGGTTCGTCGCCTGTAATGAATCGGCTCGACGCGACCGCTTCGCCGAGGCGATCCAAATCCGCGTTCATGCGATTCGTGAACCAGATTTCGAGCGCCTCGCCCGCCGGCGTGAACCGGCGCGAGAAGCGCAGGTGCGGCAAACTCGTCGCCAGACGATTCGCCTCCCACGCAAGCCACTCGCGAACGCGCACGCGTTCTGCGTCGGTTTGGCCGTCCAGACGTCCATACCGCCGTGCGAGCGTATCGAGGATCACGTTCGACTGGCACACGGCCAAGCCGTCATCGAACACCAGCGTCGGCACTTCGCCGAACAGCGACGCCTTCTGGAAATCCACGCTGCGTTCGCGCCGCGGTTGATTCAGATCGACCGGGCGCTGTTCGAACTCGATGTCCATCAGACGGAGCGCCAGCGCCACTTTGTAGCTGTGACCGGACTCGTGGTTGCAATACAGGATCGGCATCAGATGACGATGTTGACGATCTTGCCTGGCACGACAATCACCTTCTTCGGCGGCGCGCCACCGACGTAATTCGCCACATCGCGGTTCGCGAGCGCCGTCGATTCGACCGTTTCGCGCGACGCGTCCACCGGCACTTCGATCGTTCCGCGCAATTTACCGTTCACCTGCACGGCGAGCGTGAGCGCGTCTTTGCGCAATGCATCCTGATCGGCATGCGGCCAGGCGTGATCGTGTACTGGATCGGTATGACCCAGGGCGCTCCACAACGCGTGCGAAACGTGCGGCGTGATCGGCGTCAGCAACAACACCAACGCTTCGAACGCTTCGTGTCGAATCGCGCGACTCTGATCGTCCTGATCCGTGAACTTCGCCACGGCATTGAGCAACTCCATGCACGAGGCGATGGCAGTGTTGAATGCATAACGGCGTCCGAAATCGTCGGAGACTTTGGCGATCGTCTCGTGGATTTTGTGACGCATCGCTTTCTGTTTGGCCTCGAGCGATTTCGCGTGGACCTGCGGATGATCCGGCTGTGCGACGTGGGCGCGCAGATCGCGCCACAGCCGCCGCACGAAGCGCGACATGCCTTCTACGCCCGCTTCGTTCCATTCGAGCGATTGATCCGGCGGTGACGCGAACAGCGAAAACAGGCGCACGGTATCGGCGCCGTATTTGTCGATCATGATTTGCGGATCGACGCCGTTGTTCTTCGACTTCGACATCTTTTCCGTCGCGCCGATCTCGACGGGCTGGCCGTCTTTCATCGATTTCGCGCCGACGACGCGTGCGCGGTCGTCCCGATCGATCTCGACATCGGCAGGATTGATCCACTCGCGCGAACCGTCGGCGTTCTCGCGGAAAAACGTTTCGGCGATGACCATGCCCTGACACAACAGGTTCGTCGCCGGTTCGTTACTTTTGATCAGGCCGGCATCGCGCATCAACTTGTGGAAAAATCTAAAATACAACAAGTGTAAAATGGCGTGTTCTATACCGCCGATGTACTGATCGACCGGCAACCAGTAGTTGGCGCGTTCATCCACCATGTCCGCGGCGCCAGGACTCGTGTACCGCGCGTAATACCAACTCGATTCCATGAACGTGTCGAACGTGTCCGTTTCGCGCTCGGCGGCGCCGCCGCAGCTCGGACAGGCGGTCTTGCGCCACGTCGGATCGGCTTTGATCGGCGACTGCACGCCCATGAACGTCACGTTCTCCGGCAGGATCACCGGCAACTGGCTTTCGGGCACGGGCACGATGCCGCAGTTGGCGCAATGGATCATCGGGATCGGGCAGCCCCAGTAACGCTGCCGCGAAACGCCCCAGTCGCGCAGCCGGTAATTCACGCGGCGCGCGCCGTTGCCGTCGGCTTCGAGCCGTTTCGCGATGGCGTCGAACGCGCGGTCGAAATCGAGTCCGTCGTATTCGCCGGAGTTCACCAGCCAGCCGTGCTCGACGTACGCGGCCTTGGTGATGATGCCGTCCTGGAATTCGTTGAACACGCTCAGCGCGCCCGGCGCTTCGACCACATCGAGCGGTCGCGATTGGCCGAGCGCGCTGGTCATCGCATCGGAATTCGCATTCGCTTCGCGGCCGAGTTCGGCGATCGCATCGCGCACCGCGTCGCTGACGATCACCATCTTGATCATCAGGTCGTATTTCGTCGCGAATTCCCAGTCGCGCTGATCATGTCCAGGCACGGCCATCACCGCGCCGGTGCCGTAGCCCATCAGGACGAAGTTGGCGATCCACACCGGCATCGTTTCGCCGGTGATCGGATGGACGACGGAATAACCGGTATCGATGCCTTTCTTTTCCTGCGTTTCGATATCCGCTTCGGCCGTGCCGCCGTGACGGCATTCCTCGATGAACTCGGCAATGCGCGGATTATCCTGCGCCGCCTTCAGCGCGAGCGGATGCTCAGCGGCGATGGAAAGAAACGTCGCGCCCATCAATGTGTCGGGACGCGTGGTGAACACCCGGACTGAATTCGGGGTGATCGAATCGCCGCCGCCGTCGAGCTTGAATGTGATCTCGAGACCTTCCGAGCGCCCGATCCAGTTGCGCTGCATGATCTTGACCGGCTCCGGCCAGCCCGGCAGATTGTCGAGCTCGCGCAGCAATTCGTCGGCGTACGCGGTGATCTTGAAAAACCATTGCGGAATTTCGCGCTTCTCGACCAGCGCACCCGTGCGCCAGCCGCGGCCATCGATTACCTGTTCGTTGGCGAGCACGGTCTGATCGACCGGATCCCAGTTCACCACCGATTTCTTTCGATATGCCAGACCTTGCTTGAACAGCCGCACGAACATGCGTTGTTCGTGTACGTAATATTCCGGCTTGCACGTGGCGAATTCGCGCGACCAGTCGATCGCATAGCCGAGCGACTTCAACTGCTGCCGCATGTGATCGATGTTCGCGTACGTCCACTTCGCCGGCGCGGTGTTGTTTTTGATCGCGGCATTTTCCGCGGGCAGACCGAACGCGTCCCACGCCATCGGTTGCAGCACGTTGAAACCGCACATGCGGCGGTGCCGGCTGATCGCATCGCCGATCGTGTAATTGCGCACGTGGCCCATGTGCAGCGCGCCGCTCGGATAGGGCAGCATCGACAGGCAGAAATACTTCGGCTTCGATGCGTCTTCCTTCACCTCGAAGGCGCGCGATTCGTTCCAAAGCTGCTGCGCCGCGCCTTCGATGGCCGCGAAATCGTAATTTTCCTGCATGGGGCTGTAAGCGCGGCCTCGTGCCGCCGTTCCTTGTGTATGAGCGTATTGTAACCCAGCGATGAACCCTGCCCTGCACCCGCGCATGCACGAATCCGCCACCGAGCGTCCATTGGGCGTGTTGGCCGATCTCACGTCCGAGATCGCCAAGGAACATCCGTCGGCGGTGAAAGTGGATCGCATCCTGTGCGCGGCGATGCGATTGACGAAAGCGGATTTCGGCGTCGTCGGATTGCTCGACACCGATGCCGATCAGATGCGAACGCTGGCGCACCAGCCGATGACGATGCACGTCGACGCGGTTTCGTCGCGCGGGCAAGGCATCGGCGGTTACATCCTCGAAACCGGACAGCGCTATCGCGGACGTTACGATGCATTGCCCTCGCCCGTGCTTGCGGCGATACGCGAACACGACGTGATCGGCTTTCCTATTTCATGGGACGGGGAATTGCTCGGCTACATCGCGACGACAACCCCACGCACATTCACCGAAACGCAAGTCGAACTGGTCGAGGTGTTGGCGAATATCGCCGCGAATGCGCTGGAGCACGCGCGTCGCGTCGATTTCCAGAAACGCAGCGCGCAGCGCTTCGAACTAATCGCGCGCATCGCTGCGGAGGTTCATCGCGAGTGCGACCGCGACGCCATCCTGCAACGCGCCGCCGACGCGATCCATCAGACATTGCGTTTCAGCACCGTCGACATTCCCGCCGTCGATGCCACCGACGCGGGCGTGCTCGTGCTGCGCGCGCGCGGCGGCGAAACGCATAACGCATCGCGCGACGATCGCCTTTCGATCGACAACGGCATCATGGGCGCGGCCGCACGCGAGATGCGCACGCAGCTCGTCAACGATGCGCGTCGCGACGCGCGCTACATCTGTCCGCCCGGCAAAGTGCCGGCACAGGCCGAACTCGCTGTGCCGATCAAAACCTCCAGCCATGTGCACGGCGTATTGAACGTCGAAAGCGATCGCACCTTCGACGATCTGGACCGGCGCACGATGGAGGTGATCGCCGACTACCTCGCCGTCGCCATCGACAACGCCGCGCTGTTCGAACAGGCCGGCCACGCCGCCGTGATGGCCGAGCGGCAACGTCTCGCACGCGAACTGCACGACAACGTCACGCAAATCCTGTCATCGATGAGTCTGCTCAGCCAGACGCTGACGACCGCGTGGGAGCGCAGTCCGGAAGAAGGCGCGCGCCGTGCCGCGCGACTGCAACAACTCGCGCAGACCGCATTCGCCGAAATGCGCATGCTGCTGCATCAGCTCGCACCGTCGCAGTTGGGATCGATCACGCAGGTTTCGCGACGCAGCCGCGTGCTGGTCGGCGTCGAGAATTTGCGCGAGCACGCATTGCCTTCTGCGCTGACCAAACTGCTCGCGTCCGCCACACCGGAAACCATCGTGGTCAAATCCAGTTTCGCAGGCTACGTGCCACAAAAACTCGAACTCGAAGAAGCGCTGTATCGCGTTTGCCAGGAAGCGATCTCGAACACCGTCCGCCATGCCGGCGCGCAACGCATACGCGTCGAAGCAGCGGTGACATCGACACATGCCGTACTTCGTGTCGCCGACGATGGACGCGGACTCGATACCGTTTTCCGACCCGGCGTCGGTCTCGGCAGCATGCGCACGCGCATCGAAAGTCTAGGCGGCCAATTCCGGATCGCGCAGAACACACCGAACGGAACGCTGGTCGAGGCGCGCGTGCCGCGTAGCGATCGCGAAGTCGTCGAATAACGACGCGCACAAGCGCTCAAAGAGCCCGCCTACCTAACCAAAGTTAGCCCATGTCACCCTCCAAGGCGTCTGTTGTCCGGAAGCTGTCCGCTGCAGATTGCGTATCATGAATGCACTCTTCGCCGACACCGACCATGCACTTACCTCCGACACACGCCCCGACGTCATGAGGGTGATCCTTGTCGACGACCATGCCGTCGTTCGCGAAGGCGTCCGCGCGATCCTCGAGTTGTATGACGACGTGCACGTCGTCGGCGAATATGCCAACGGCACCGACGCGCTGAATGGAGCGGCATCGGTATCGCCCGACGTCGCGCTGGTCGATCTGAAGATGCCGGGCATCTCCGCCGTCGAGACGATCCGCGGCCTGCGCGAGCGCGTGCCGACGATCAAAATCATGGTGTTCACAAGTTTCGGCGAAGACGCGCTGATCCGCGCCACGCTCGACGCCGGCGCCACCGGTTTTCTGATCAAAGACGCCATGCAGGACGATCTGATTCGCGCGATTCGTAGCGTCGCGCAAGGTCAGCCGTATCTCGCGCCGGCCGCCCAGCGGCAATTGCTGGAGCTTCTGAAAAAACCCGGCGACGCGCGCGAATCGCTTACGGCGCGCGAACATGACGTCGTGAAACTCATTGCCGAAGGCATGTCGAACAAGCAGATCGCCCGCAAGCTCAATCTCACCGAAGGCACGGTGAAAGGTTATGTGAGCCAGATTCTCGCCAAACTACGCCTGCAGGATCGCACGCAGATCGCGCTTTATGCGGTGCGCCAGGGATGGCTCAACGACGGTACTGTCTGATCGTCGACTACCGGACTTCCGGCATAGGCAGCCTCCAGCGTTCCACGTAACATGCGGCGATCCAAACGCCGGAGAACGCCATGCTCGCTTCGCTCATCGTCGCCGCACTCGCCACTCAGTTCGCCGCCACCGATACCTCGCCGGCGACAACGATTCATTGCGGTTACTTCGTCGACGTCGACAACGGCAAGCTGCTCGGCGAGACGACAATCACGGTGCAGGGCGGGCGCGTGCAGAACGTCAGCGCGGGAAATGCGGGTGGCGCAGGCGGCGCGATCGATCTGTCGGGCGAAACGTGCATGCCGGGATTGATCGACAGTCATACGCATCTCACCGGCGAAACGAGTCCGACGGCGTACAACGATCAGTTCCGCTGGAATCCGGCCGACTACGCCATCCGCAGCACCGTCTATGCGCGACGCACGCTCGAAGCGGGATTCACGACGGTGCGCAACGTCGGCGATAACGACTACGATTCGGTCGCGTTGCGCAATGCGATCAATCAGGGTTTGGTCGAAGGTCCGCGTATTTTCACGGCAGGTCCGGCCATCGGCTCGTCCGGCGGACATGCCGATGACACGAACGGTTATCGCCACGATCTCGCCGGCAATCCGGGTCCGATGAACTCCATCATCAATTCGCCCGAAGACGCGTGGAAAGCGGTGCGCCTGCATTACAAGTTCGGCGCGGACCTGATCAAGATCATGCCGTCGGGCGGCGTGCTCGACGAAGGTGCCAGCGTCGACAACGCACAGCTCACGATTCCGGAAATCCAGGCGATCGTCGCTGCGGCGCACGACAATGGATTCACCGTTGCCGCGCATGCGCATGGCGCGGAAGGCATTCGCCGCGCGGTGGTCGGCGGCGTGGATTCGATCGAGCACGGAACCTTCATGAACGACGAAGACATGAAGCTGATGAAGGAACACGGCACGTGGTATGTGCCGACGATCATCGCCGGCAAGTACGTTGAAGAGAAGGCGAACATTCCCGGTTATTACCCAACGCAAGTGGCCGAAAAAGCGAAGATGGTCGGTCCGATCATCCAGGCCACGGCAGGCAAGGCGTACAAGGCCGGCGTGAAGATCGCCTTCGGCACCGACGCCGCCGTCTATCCGCACGGACAGAACGCGCGCGAGTTCAAGTACATGGTGGAAGCCGGCATGCCGACGATGTTCGTGCTCCAAGCGGCCACGTCGCATGCGGCACAACTGCTCAAACGCGAAAAGGATATCGGCAGCGTGAGCGCCGGCAAATATGCCGACGTTGTCGCGGTGAAAGGCAATCCGCTCGACGACATTTCGCTGATGCAGCACGTCGACTTCGTGATGAAGGAAGGAAAAGTATACAAATTGAACGGGCAGGCGCAGTCGCCGCTGGCCGACGTCGAACTGCCCTCGCCGCCCGTCGCGCAGGGCGAGGAACTGTCCGGCTACTGAGCGCGTGTCAGTGATCGCGACGTTTTGACGTAACCCACCTCGACCGCCGCTGCGGCGGAACGAGGTAGCAATGAAAAAGTGGACTTGCTGGATACTCGCGGCGTCGGCGCTGAGTCGCGCCGATGCGTTCGCGCAATCGATCGATGCGTTCAATCCGATGCCGGACGCACCGCCGGCGACGCTCGCGTTGCAGGCCGACGGAAAAATCCTGATCGGCGGCAGTTTCCTGCAAGTCGGAAGTGCCGTGCGCACGCGCGTGGCGCGCTTGAATCACGACGGTTCGGTCGACACGAGTTTCAGTGATCCGCTCGTCAACGGCGAAGTGAAAGCGCTCGCCGTGCAACCGGACGGCAAAATTCTCATCGGCGGCGACTTCGATGCCGTGAGCACCTTCACGCGCCATTATCTCGCGCGATTGAACGCCGATGGATCGGCGGACGCGACGTTCGCCGATCCGAATCTCAACTCGGCCGTGTGGGGCATCGCGCTGCAGCCGGACGGAAAAGTGCTGATCGCCGGCGATTTCACCTTCACGCCGGTCGGCACTTATACGCAAACGTACGCCGCGCGTTTCACCGCCAACGGCGCGCTCGACACCAGCTTCGCGCCACCGAATATCTGTTGCCTCCCGGCACGAACGATTGCAGTCCAATCAAACGGCGACGTCGTGCTCGGCGGATTCTTCTCGCAAGTCGGCGGCGTTGCGCATTTCTACTTCGTCCAATTCAACAGCAGCGGTGTGCTCAACGCCGCGTTTCTGAGCGGAAGCGCCGGGCCGGAAGCCGGTTCGATCGTCGTCTCGCCCGACGGCAGCATCTACATCAATTCAATCGGCAACGACTCGATTCTCAAATACTCCGCAACGGGCGCGCCCATCGCGCTGTCGAAGCAACAGGCGATGCTCGACAGCGAGATCGGTTCGGTCGTGCTGCAGCCTGACGGAAAAATCCTGGTGGGCGGAATTTTCACAACCGCCAACGGCCAAGGACATCACGCACTCGCGCGACTCAATGCCGACGCTACACTCGACACCGGTTTCGCCGATTTGAACTTCAGTCTCGATGCGACTCATCCGAACGGATACATCTACGGCATCGCCGCCGAAGCCGACGGCAACATCATCGCGATCGGCAACTTTTCGCTCGCCGACGGACTATCGCGCCAATTCATGGCGCGCGTGATCGGCAACGACGCAGGTTCCTCGTCGTTTACCGCGACGACGTCGGGAAGCAACTCCATCCTCACGTGGACGCGCACCGGCGGCGGCGCGGAACTCGGTGCCGCGCCGGTGCTCGAGTACTCGACCGATGGCGTGAACTACACGAACGTCGGCACCATGGCGCGCATCGCGAACGGCTGGCGAATCACGGCGCCGTACAACTTCGACGGACCGCCGTTTTATCTTCGCGCCGACGGCTTCGCGAGCGCCGGTTCGGCGAACGGATCGATCGGCCGCATCACGAGTCCGGTGCTTAGCGATCGCATCTTCGCCAACGGCTTCGAATGAAAAGAGACCATTGCCCGCAACGGCGTCTATCGATGCGCGGAATTGAGCAGCGATTCGGCGGTGGGGTACATCTCTTTTTCCACGGCCGGAATCTTTCGCAACGCGTCGACGGCGGCGCGATCATCGGCCGAACCTCGCGTACCGTCGCAGGCGTGGAGCAGCAGCGATATCATTGACGCGGCGATCGCATCGTCGCTGTGCTCCGCTTCCAGATCCGTGCGCGCGCCGCGCAACAAAGGCAACGCTTCCCCGCATCGATTTTTTCCGACCAGGAAATCGGCCAGCGGAATTTTCCATTCGGCCGATGAACTGATGCTCTGAGCATGCAACTTCTCGCCGAGATCGTACGCCGCGCGAAAGTGCGTCTCCGCATCGGCGGCGTCGCCTTTCACTTCTTCGATCGTACCCAACACGCGCAGCGCGACCGCCGTCGGCGCTGTCGCTTCGCCGGAATTCCTGCGCGCGATCTCCAGCGCCTCGCGCGCGAACGCTGCCGCGTTCTCGTACTTATGCTCGGAGGCCAAGTCGAGCGCGAGATTTTCGCGCACGGTCACGAGCAGGGATTGTCCGTCGTCGCGACGCAGGTGCGCGATGACTTGCCGTAATTGCGTTTCCGCTTCATCGAGGAGATTCGCGCGCACGAGCGCGTAGGAAAGATTGTTCTGCGCGGTCAGCGTGTCGGGATGATCGACGCCCAGCGTGTGCTGGAAGCGCTGCACCGTTTCGCGCAGCAGCGGCACGGCGGCGGCGAAATCGCGCCGCGATACATGCAGGATACCGAGCAGGTTGAGCGCTTCGCTGATCTTTGGATGATCGTCGGGCAGATTGCGCCTGAACACCGCAATGGCGTGCTCGGCCAGTTTCTGCGCGTCGTCGATGCGTTCGACGGATAAGTAAGCGGAGCCCAGCGAAATCTCCGCCGAAGCCGTCAGCGGATGATCGGCGCCGAAGACGTGACGACGTATCTTGTCGGCGCGTTCGAGCATGGGAACCGCTTCGGCGTAATTGCCTTCGTTGTCGAGGAACGTGCCGAGATTGATCAGTGAAATGGCGAGATCCGGATCGTCGGGGCCGAGTTTCGTTTCGCGGATTTGCAATGCGCGCCGATATAACGCCTCGGCTTCCGGCCGGCGGCCGATATTGTCCATATCCGTCGCGTAATCGTCGAGATATCGCGCCGTCTCCGGCGCCGATTCGCCGAAGTGGCGCTCGGACAACTCGAGCGCCTCGCGGAAACTGCCGGCGGACGCCTGGAAATCCCCTTTCTCACTCAGCAGATTGCCAAGGTTGTCGAGACTTTCGATCAGCAGAGGATCGCCGTGCGGCAACGCCGCGCGGCGGATCGAAACCGCTTCGCGAATCGCCGGTTCGGCTTTCGCGAAATCGGCCTTGAGCCGATCGATACGGCCGAGCGCGTCGAGGCTTTCGGCGATATCGACATCCGGCGCAGCCATGCTTCGCCGCAACGCGAGCGATTCCTCGGCAAGCGGTAATGCGCGATCGTACAAACCAAGATCGGCGTACGTCATCGCGATGGTCGAAAGCAGACGCGCGCGAACATGGGTTTCGACACTGGTATCCGAGCGCAAACGTTCGGCGCCCTGATCGAGCAGATCCTTCGCCGTCGCGTTCGAGCCGCGCGAAATGGAAGGATCCGCGCCGCGAAAAATGCCGACGAGAAATTGCGTCACCTGTTGCGACACCAACGCCTGTTGCGATTTCTCACGCGCCTGCCACACCGCGAACACAAGCGCGGCGACCAGCGCGACGACGCCGAACGCCGCTATCGCCACACCGGCGCGATGGCGATCGACGAATTTTCCGAAGCGATAACCGACGCTGTCGCGCCGCGCCGAGATCGGCTGCCCGACGAGATAGCGCTGGAGATCGCGCGCCAGCGCATCGGCGGTCGCATAGCGCCGCGAGGGATCGCGTTGCATCGCCGTCACGACGATCGTGTCCAGATCGCCGCGCAGAATGCGCGCGCTCGTTGGCGCCGTGTCGTCGACGGCGCGGCTCGGCAATGGCGTGGTCGTGGTCGAGTCGAAAACGTTGCGCGCGGCATCGCGATCGGCATCGTCGCGCAATTCGTAGGGACGCTTGCCGGTCAGCAGTTCGAACAGCACCACACCGAGCGAATAAATGTCGGTCGCCGTACTCACGGGTTCGCCGCGCAATTGTTCCGGCGCGGCGTAAGCCGGCGTGAGCGGTCGATGCTGCGCGTCGAGCGTCTGCGTCGCGCCGAGTGAATCGTCGAGCAGCTTGGCAATTCCGAAATCGAGCAGCTTCGCTTCGCCCTCGCCGGTTATCAGAATGTTCGACGGTTTGATGTCGCGATGGATGACGAGTTGTCCGTGCGCGAACTGCACCGCCGCGCAGATATCGCAGAACAGCGCGATGCGTTTTTGCAGACTCAGCTCGCATTGCATGGCATAGCGCAATAGCGGTTCGCCATCGACGTATTCCATCGCGAAATACGGACGTTCATCGTCGGCGATGCCGCCGTCGAGCAAGCGCGCGATGTGCGGATGTTCGAGCCGCGCGAGAATTTGCCGTTCGCGCAGAAAACGCGTTTGAACGGCATCGGAGTCCATGCCGCGCTTGATGATCTTCAATGCCGCGCGTTGTTCGAACTGGCCGTCGGCGCGTTCGGCGAGCAGCACGACACCCATGCCGCCGCGACCGAGTTCGCGCAGCACGCGCCACGGTCCCACGCGTGCGTGCGTGGTTTCGCGATCATCGTTGCTGACCCACGACAACGCCGCTTCGCCACGCGCGGCATCGATGCTGTCGTCGAGTCGATGGCCGCTTTGGTCGGCGGCGAGCAGCTGATCCACGTCGCGCCGCAAGGTGGCGTCGCCATCGCACAATTCATCCAACAACGCGGCGCGTTCCGCGGCGGGCGCATCGGCGACGCGATCGAACACCGCACTCACCCGTTGCCAGTACGTCGCATCCATCGCTATTCGTGTGCTTGATCCAGACCCAGTTCGCGTACGAGGAACGCGCGCGCGCGTCGCCAATCGCGAAACACGGTACGCTCGGTCAAGTTTTGCAATCGCGCGACGTCGGCGATTTCCAGTCCACCGAAGACTTTCCATTCGACAAGTTGACCGGCGCGCGGATCCATTTCGCTCAATCGCGCGAGCGCGTCGTCGAGCGCGACGAGATCGACCATCTCGGCCGCATCGCTGCCTGAATTTTCGTTGAGACCGGTCAGCGTAACGGCGCCACCGCGTTTCAATCGCGAACGCCCGCGTGCGTGATCGACAAGAATCTGCCGCATCGCGCGAGCGGCGAGCGAGAGGAAATGCACGCGATCGATCGAGCGCGCTTCCGTGGTCGCGTGCAGCTTTATGTAAACCTCGTGCACGAGCGCGGTCGTGTCGAGCGTGGCGGGACTTCCAACCGATCGCCGCTGGCTGCGCGCGATGCGTCGCAGTTCCTGATACACCCGCGAGAACAGCGCGGGCGACATTTCGGCGGTGGCTTCGTTCGGTGTCATCGGCTCGCAGCGACGGGAACCGCGGCAGCTTAGCGCGGCGGCATCGCGCGCGACAGCGTTCTTGATATCCTCGAACTTCGCCTCGACGTTACGCCGATGCATTCATTCAAGGACACGACCGTGCTGGAACCATCGCAAGTGTTCGACGCCACCGAGGCGAATTTCGAGGCCGAGGTCATCCAGGCATCGTTGACGACGCCGGTACTCGTCGATTTCTGGGCCGCATGGTGCGCGCCGTGCAAGACGCTCGGGCCGATCCTGGAAAAAGTGGTCGCGAGTTACAACGGCGCGGTCAAGCTCGCCAAGGTCGACACCGATGCGCAAATGCAACTCGCGAGCGCGTTCGGCATTCGCAGTTTGCCGACGGTCGTGCTGGTCAAAGACGGCCAGATGATCGACGGATTCATGGGCGCGGTGCCTGAATCGGCGGTGCGCGAATTCTTGCAGCGTCATGTGCAGCCGGCCGAGGCCGGCGCGCCCGCGCCGGAAACAGTCGCATCCACCGAAACGCCGGAGCAAACTATCGCGCGCCTGCAGCAGGAGCTCACGCAGCAGCCTGATCGCGCCGAAATCAAACTCGATCTCGCCTTGGCGTATTTGCGTGCGGGACTTGCCGACGCCGCGCAAACCGAACTCGATTCGCTGCCGGCGAATCTCGCCGAAGATACCAAAGCGCGACGCCTGCGCAACCAGATCGAGTTCTCGCGCCAACTCAAGGATGCGCCCGACGCGGCGACGCTCCGCGCGCGCATCGCACAGGACGCCAACGATTTCACCGCGCACGATCAGCTCGGCATCCGTTTGCTGACCGATGGTGAAACGGCGGCGGGTCTCGATGAGTTTCTGCACATCCTGCGCGCCAAGCGCGACTGGAACGATGGTCAGGCCAAGAAGCGACTGATCGCCGCTTTCAGCCTCATCGACGATGATGAGCTGGTCGGCACGTATCGGCGCAGGATGGCGTCGTTGCTGTTCTGATTCGCTGCACATCGACGGTCGGCAAAGGTGATCGACTTCCGGCCGATCCGGATTTTGTCCGTTGCACGACCTTCGCTGCCGTGCCGCAGGACGCGATAAGGTTTTGATGCCCGTTGCTCGGTCAACTGCGCGACAACGGGTCCAAGATTTACGGACGGACTGCTCAGAGGCAGTCCCGCCATCGACGTCGGCCTCAATGCGACGGCGCCGCCATTCGATCAACGCGGCTCGCCCTACGCGCGAACATCGGGCAGCGCTCCCGATATCGGCGCCTATGAAGTTCAGTAAGCGGACATTTAATCAATGCCGATTTCGAGACGTGCCCGCTGTTGTTGTAGCAGCACGCTTTTGTCGTCATGCGGAATGGGCGACAATCGTTGCATGACGATGTCGCCCGAGAATGAAACACCCGCCGAGGCAGTTCCCAACGTCACGCCGATCGGCCAGGGTTACGCGCCCGCGCAGCTAGCGCCGCCGCCGCAATCCGTCGAGCAAGTACTCGGCAGCGTCCACACCTCGAACTTTCCGGATCTCTTGCGCGAACTCGGCGGATGCCTGCTCGTCAGCACGTATCAGGCCGGAAAGCTCGTCATCCTTCGTCCGGACGGCGATTCGATCAACACGCATTTCCGTTCGTTCAATCGTCCGATGGGCATGGCGGCCGATCAGCAGCGCCTGATGCTCGGATCGCTGATGGAAATCGTCGAATTCCGCAACATGCCCGATGTCGCGCTGCGATTGCAGAATCCGCCGCGCCACGACGCGGTATACATGGCACGGCGCGGACACATCACTGGCCACATCGACATCCACGAGATGGCGTGGGATGCCGACGGCGCGGTGTGGTTCGTCAACACGATGTTTTCGTGTTTGTGCACACTCGACATCAAATCGAGTTTCGTACCGCGCTGGCGGCCGAAGTTCGTCAGTCATTACGCACCCGAGGATCGCTGTCATCTGAACGGACTCGCCATGCGCAACGGTATTCCGCGCTACGTGAGTGCGCTCGGCGAAACCAATACGCGCGAAGGCTGGCGCGCCAACAAACGCGACGGCGGACTGATCGTCGACGTCACCACCAACCGCATCGTCACGCGCGGATTGTCGATGCCTCACTCGCCGCGCTGGTACGACAATCGCCTCTGGGTACTCGAATCCGGACGCGGCGCGTTGTGCACCGTCGACCTGAAAACCGGCGAACGAACCGATGTCGCGCGCGTGCCGGGTTTTTGCCGCGGCATCGACTTCATCGGACCGATCGCATTCATCGGTTTGTCCCAATTGCGCGGCACCACGCCGTTCACCGACATTCCCATCACGGACGACAACACCGAGCGCCTCAGCGGCGTTTGGGCGGTGCACATTCACACCGGCAAGACCATCGCGTTCCTGAAATTCACCGGCGGCGTGCAGGAAATTTTCGCCGTGCAAGCCGTGCGCGGCGTGCTGTTTCCGGAGATCGTCCACGAAGGCGATCTGCTCGGCAATTCGTACGCGTTGCCCGACAAGGCGCTGAAGGAAGTCGCGTTCTCGCCGCCGCCCGTCGAACAAGTCGCCAGCACCGGTTATTCCGCAGCGGAGCCAGTCACGCAGAGTGAACCCACATGACCGATTCGGCGTTTTCGTTCGTCCCGCATTGGCAACTCGGCGAACTCGTCGACAGCGATGCGAAAGTCGTCGAATTCTGGAAAAGCGAAGGCGCGCTGGCGAACGACGTCAAAGCCGATGAGCGTTTGCGGCAAGTGATTCTGCACGCTGAAACGGCCGACGGCGAAGTCGCCGCCGTCAGCACCGCCGCAGCGATGACGCTGCCACGGTTGGGCCAACCCATGTATTACTTCCGCTGTTTCGTCGGAAAAAAGTGGCGCAAGACGCGTCTCGTGTTGCGCGTGCTTCAGCGTTCGACGGAAATTCTCGAAACCTATGCACGCGACAACAAGTTTGCATGTGTGGGTGTTCTGCTGGAACTTGAGAACGCACGTTTCGCCGAGACGATGCAGCAGCCCGTTTGGCCGTCGCCGATACCTTTTGTATACATTGGGAAAAGTCAGCGCAATCTCGATTTGCGCGTCAAGTATTTCAAAGGGGCGCGATTGAAGAAGCCGAAGATTTGAGGGTGGCGGCTTTGTTGTCGGTCCAGCGAACGCTGTAATTATGTTTTTGATTTTTTGCGTGACAAAAAGCTCGAAACAACAAACCCAAATTTTAACTCCCCAACCAACGAACAAAACAAATCAATCGCGAGACCCCGTTCGCACCGACCCCACAAAAATCCCCACCAACGACAGCGCAAGCCCAACCCAGTCAAGTCCACCCGTCGGCCGCCCAAAAATAATCACATCGAACACAAACGACAAAGCAGGCTGCAACAGCAACAACAACCCAACCAGCGATGCCGGCAAAAGCGGCATCGCGCGCGCGATCAGCACCCACCCAACGACCTGCCCAAAAAATGCCAGCCCGAGCAGCGCGGCCCATGATTGCCCATCGGGTATTACAAAGCTGTCGTTCTCGACCAGCATTGCCACGCCCAACATCGCCGCGCTAAGCAAACTGTTGAGGCACAACACACGCATCGGATCGAGCGTCGTTCGGCGCAACTGCGCTTGCCGCAAACTCAGCAGATATACCGCGTACGCGACGCCCGTGAGCAATCCGAAATACACGCCGATGCGAAACTGCGGCGTGAACGAACTCCAGCCGACGCCGACCAGCAGCCACAAACCGACCAGTGCCATCGCGACACCGACGACGAATCGCCAGTGCAATCGTTCGCGATAAAAAAATACGCCGACGACGGCCATGATGAAGACCTGAAAATTCGCCACCAGCGTCGCCAGTCCCGGACCGATATCGCGAATGCTGCGATGCCAGAGCATCAAGTCGACGCAAAACGCTAGCGCTGGCAGCAGCAGCCACAGCACGTCCGCCCACGCGATACGTCGCAATTGCCGCCGGGCGAGCAGCACGATAACGAGCATCAACCCGCCGAAGACCATGCGGTAGAACGCGGAAACCGTCGGCGCGACATGCGCCCAACGCACGAATATGCTGGTGGTGCTGATCAGCGCGGCGCCGCACGCCATGCTGAGCACGGCGGCGCGAGGCGCCGGCGAAGTCACGGTGTGTTTTGCTCGTGCAACGTGGCGAGCGGCTCGGTGACCGCGTCGGCGATCCAGTCGGCGATCGCGGGCAGTGCGCGAAGCGTGTCCGCGTACGCGCGCTCGACGCCGTCGAGTGACACGCCGTACGACAGGAAACGAAACATTACCGGCGCGTACATCGCATCGGCAATACAGAAAGTACCGAACAGAAAATCGCCGCCTTTTCCGCAGCGCTCGCGTGCGTCGCGCCAGATCGATTTTATCCGGGCGATGTCGGCGCGGCAGGCGTCGCTGATCGGAACATCGTGGACGCGCTTGCGACAGTTCATCGGCATTTCGCTTCGCAACGCAGAAAATCCAGAATGCATTTCGGCGCTGATCGAACGCGCATAAGCGCGCTCCGTGGCATAGCCCGGCCACCCTCGCCCGTTGAGGAATATTTCGTTGACGTATTCGCAAATCGCCAGCGAATCCCACACATGCGTGTCGCCGTGCCGCAGCGCGGGCACGCGGCCACTCGGTGAATAGTCGCCGACGCGCGAATAAAATTCGGGCGTGTCGAGCGGCAATGTGATTTCATCGAAGGCGACGCCGAACTGGCGCATCAGCAGCCACGGTCGCAGCGACCACGACGAATAATTCTTGCTGCCGATAACCAGCGCCGGTTTCGCCGTCATGCCGGTTCGGGTAGCCAGTCGTCCGGATTCGCGCGAAATTCCGCGAGATCGGCATCTACGCGCTGAGCGACGTCGATCGCGCGTTCGAGATCGATCTCCGACACCATCACGTTGATCAGCGACATCGGCGGCAAATCGCCGATGGCGCCAGTCAAGTAGTAACCGCTGACGAACGACGGAATATTCTCAGCTTCCAGCGCGTTCTTTACCAGGTTTGCATCGATGATGTTTTCGGCGCGGTAGACGATTTTCACGCGCCCACGCTAACGCAGATAGCGGGTTGCCGACAAGCCTCAGCGCAAGATCGAACGCGCGGCATCGCTGAGCGCGAACACTTCGATTTCCTCGTCGCGGAAAACCGGTTCGCCGAAACGCGATTCGATCTGCGGCCGGCATGCACTGATGTCGGGCCATTGTGTCGGCGCACGTTCCGCGCTCGGCCACGCATGCAGATGGACGACGAGGAAATCGCCACCGTATGTTTCACCGCGCAGCAGTCCGGACACGTGCACGAACTCGCGGAAGCGAATGCCCGCTTCACTTTCCGGGATATTTCCGTACGTATATACACCGCATTCGGGCGTGCTCATGGCGATCTTGATGGTTTGCCGATGCACGCGCTGATAAAGCTCGTGCGGATCCGACGGTGTTTCGAGCGACCATGGCGTTTCGATCAGCGTCACACTGCGCGGCGGCTGTTCGCCGAGTTTGCGGTAAAACTCAGAAATCGGACCTTGCGGCAACGACGTTCGATACGGGTTGTGCGCCGGATCGTAATCGAACTGGAAATACGCGTGTCCCATGAACTGATTCGGATCGTATAAATATTCCGGCATCGGGCCGGCGACGAACAATCCGATCAGCGAAATGGTCGCAGCCGACATTTGCAACGGCGCGTTGCGCAGTATCGACAGTACCCACGTTACGCCCGCGGCGACAGCAAGCAGAAGAAACGGCACCGCAGGTTGCAGATAGCGCGCAAACGCACCTTGATGCTGGATCCACGCCGGATGCATCGCGGCGATGGCCATTCCGCTGGCGACGATGATGCATCCGAGATAGCCGGCGAACATGGCATCGCGACGGGCGATCTGCCACACACCCAGCGCGAACGCGGCGACCATCGCCGCCCACACCAGCGGATGCGCGGTACCGAAACACAGCAGCGATGTGCGGTAGGCACTTTCGAGCGTGATCGAATCGGTGCCGGTTTTGCCGGTGATCGACTGCCAGTCGCCAAGAATCGGTGGAAGTAACGCCACGGCAAACAACAGCATCGTTGCGATGCCGAGCGTGAGCAGATGGCCGAGCTTCAGCAACGATCGGTTTTTGATCGCGTCAACGAATGCGATGACGCCGAAAAACAAGAACGGCGACAGCGTGAACGGCAACGTCACCAGATGAAACCATCCAGCGAGCGCGGCGCAAATAGCATAGAGCATCGCCCAACGCACGCGCCGCTCGCCGCGCATCGTTTCGTAAAACGCGATGACAGCGATGAACACGAGCAGCGTCGTGATCGCATACGGCCGCGCGGTACGGCTGTGATACGTCATCATCGGCGAGATCGCCATCAGCGCGATCCAGACGGCGCGCGTGGGTATATCCGGCCATCGACGCGGAAGCCATAGCGCGACAAACAGCAAACCGACGCCGCATAAAAACGGCGGAAGATGCATGTCGGGTTCGGTGAGTCCGCCGTGCAGCGCGAAAAACTTGTACAGCAGTGTCAGCGGAATGCAGTAATCGGCGAGACCGAAATGCGTGGCAATGTCCCGATAGTCCGATGTAAGCAGTTTATGGATCGCATGCCATTCGTCGTCGAGCAGGATTTGCGTGTCGAGCTGCCACGCGCGCAAAAACGCGCCGGCGACGATCGCCAGCGCGACGAGCACGAACCAAGGCCATTGCGCGCTGCGGGAATTTCGCGGCGGCGTTATCGAGCTACTGATCATTCCGTGATGAGCCGGATTATGTCGACGTCGCCTTCATCGGCGTCAACCGCCATGCCGTATCGCGCGAGAGAAACGCGGGCTTGGCGAGTTTCCATTTCCACAACCGGAATTGCACGCTCGTCCACAGCACGCCGAAGCCGTAGCGCACGGAGCGGCGGAAACTGATTTGGCTCGCTTCCGGAAAGTAGCGCGTCGGACACGACACTTCGCCGATCGTCGTGCCGAACGCAACGGCCTGCACCAGCATTTGATTGTCGAAAATGAAATCGTCGGAGTTGGCGGCGAGCGGCAGCGTTTCCAGCACGTGACGCGAAAACGCGCGGTAGCCCGTGTGGAATTCCGACAGCTTGGTGCCGATCAGCACATTCTGCGCGAAGGTGAGAAAACGATTGAACACGTATTTATAAAGCGGCATGCCGCCGGACAGCGCAGTCTTGCCGAGGATGCGCGATCCGAGCACGACGTCGTAAACGCCCGACGCGATCATCGCCGCCATCGCCGTGATCAGGCGCGGTTCGTATTGATAATCCGGATGCAGCATGACGACGATATCCGCCTCGTCCGCGAGCGCCAGCGAATAGCAGGTTTTCTGATTGCCGCCGTAGCCACGGTTGTTCGGATGACGGTGCGCGCGGATGCCGAGTTTCTCGGCGACGGTCATCGTGGCGTCGCTGCTCGCATCGTCGACCAGCAGCACCGTGTCGACGATCTCGTGTGGAATCGCGCGGTAGCAATCCTCGAGCGTCTTCTCGGCGTGATAAGCCGGCATGACGACGGCGATTTTCTTCTGATGCAGCATGAATTCCGCTTCTGTTCGACCGTGGCGACCCCACATTATCCCGTGCCGGAACGCCGCGTCCAACCGGCGGCGGGTTCGCTTTCGCTAGCGCGCCCGTTACACTTGCCGACCTTTCAAGTTTGCCAGAACCATGTCCGAGGAAACGCCGCGCCACAACCATTTTATCCGTCAGATCGTGGCGGAGGACATGCAAACCGGAAAGCGCGATCGCGTGGTGACGCGCTTTCCGCCCGAACCGAACGGTTATCT
>CAZZYA010000031.1:0-20195 GCA_964658115.1 uncultured Rudaea sp.
CGCCCAGGGATGGCCGATCGCGGACAGAACATAGGCGAGAAACTCAGGTGTTTTTTGGTGACTTTTGTCACCGGACAAAAAGTTACCCGCTGCTTGCAGCGGAAGCCCTTACGGCTTAAAGAAGCTACCTAAATCATCAACCAGAAAAACGCCAAACGGAAAGCCAAAGCGCGAGCTTCAACCCATCGCCTCAGCCACCAGTTCCTCGATCTGCCCCAAATTCGGAATAACCGCCTGATCATCCCTAACCAACACATTCGCATGCACCCCGGGCGGATGCTCACTCTCATCCCCCGTCGGAATCAGCAAATCGGGCGTAACCGTCGTCAGACGCGGAAATCCCTGCGCCAGCATCGCAAGAAACGGCATCTTGGCGTTGCCGCCGAGTGCTTTCAAAACGGCGACCTTGGCGTTGCTCAGGCTTTCTTCCTTAACTCCGCCGGACAACATCGAAAACGAAAACAGCGGCAGACGCCATCCGCGCCAGGACAACCGCCCCAACAGCCAATGCGGCGCGTTCGGAATTTTTTCGGGCGTCGAGTACGTGATCACTTCGGCTACCGTCGCATTCGGCAAAAGAATGCGGCCTCCGGTCACCGGGATCATTACGCCGCGAATTTCTCGCGTTGAAAGTTCGGACACGACTTACCCCCCGCTGTGATCAGCGATCATCTTCTGCGCGAGTTGCGCGGGCGAACCGACATAACTCACCACCCCTGCTTCCCGCGCGCCATCGACCATCGAACTGATGACACACGTGTCCGGATCCTGCACCCACACGAAACCACCCTTTTCCTTGATCGCCTTGCTGCCTTCGACGGCATCGTGCGCCATACCGGAAAAAATGATCGCGCCGCCATCAGCGCCGAACTGATCGGCGACATCGCGCAACACCATGTCGATCGAAGGACTGTACGGCGGTTTTTCGGGCAGATGCGCAAGCGTGATGACGCCGTCGCGCGAGACCTGCAGGCGATGCGTGGTCGGCACGATCAGCACTTCGCCGTGGCCGGCGTGTTCGCCGTGCGTCGGATTGCGCACCGTGAGCGCGATCGCCTTGCGCAACTGCGCGGACATCAATTCCAGAAATTCCTCGCCCATGTGTTGCGCGAGAATGAATAGCGCGGGAAACCCTGCGGGCAGCGCGCCGAGGAAATCGCGCACCGCTTCCGGACCGCCGATCGACGCGCCGAGCACGAAAACATTCTTCACGGTCGTCGTGCCGGCGGTCGGCGTGGCCGACTTCACTTTTTCCGTCGCACGCGAACCG
Source organism: uncultured Rudaea sp. (assembly GCA_964658115.1). Classification (GTDB taxonomy): domain Bacteria; phylum Pseudomonadota; class Gammaproteobacteria; order Xanthomonadales; family Rhodanobacteraceae; genus Rudaea. The sequence continues at coordinate 1,271 of CAZZYA010000031.1, forward strand.
TCCAGCCACAATTCGGTACTTTGCACCGGCGTCTGGATTTGCGGCGCGACCGCTTCTTCCATCGGCATCAGTTCGAGCGACAGGCTGTCGAAACTCGGTAAGGTGGATTTCTGTTTCGGCGCGGCTTCTTCGACCGGCGGCGCCAGATAATCCTCGGCGGCGACTTTTTCGATGCCGAATGGCGCGGCGGTTTTCGGCGCATCGCCGGAATCTTCGGAAAGATCTTCGAGCGACCAGTCCGGCGGCAAAACGGGTGACGGAGCTTGCGCTTGTTCCGCCGCGGTCGGGCGGAGCGCCGGCTTGAATTCGTCGGACGTCGCCTCAGGCACGCCAGCGGCGGCAACATCGAGTTGATCGAAGATCGCGGGAAATTCGTCGTGAAGTTCGGCGACGCTCGCGTTGTGATCGAGACTCGTATCGCTGAGTTCGATCGTCTCCTCGTGCGCGGCGGCCGGCTGCGACGACATGTCGCTTAAATCGAAATCGTCAGGGAGACCGATGTCGAATTCGTTGTTCGGCGCCGGCGACGTTTTCGCGGTATCCGCAGCGGCGAATAGCGCGTCGAGTTCGGCGGCGAACGCGTCGTCGGCGCGCTGCTGTTCGACACGGGGCGGCGCAACCGGCGAGGGCGATACGTCGGATGGGATATCGAGCGCATCGCCTTCGGCGAATTCGCCCAGATCGGTGATGTCGAGCGCCGCGCCTTCGACGCCCTCGTTGCCGACTTCGTCGATGCGGAATTCTTGCGGCACCTCGAGTTCCATGGTCGGTTTCTCGGCCACGGGCTTGAGTTGCGTCAACGTCGGCGGTTCGACCGGCGAGGATGGTTTGTCGAACGTGTACGTGCTCGGCTTCTCGGCGACGGGCACGCCCGAGGCGGATTTCTGCACCGGCGTGGGCACGGCTTCGGCGCCGGGCGGACGTGGCGGCGTGGCCACCTCCGGGCGACTCAATATTTTCGAGGCGAGATTGCGCGCCCAGCGCGCGTGATCCCAGCCTTGCAGTGCTTCGGTGACGTTGGCTTCGTTGAAGACGACGTTGTAGTCGCCGGCATCGAGCACGTCGTAGAGCTGGTCGATGTAATCCTCGCTATCGGGACCAAGATTGACCACGACCGTTCGCGCGCCGGAGTTTTCCAGCGCGTCGCGATCGATATTGGCGGCGGCGGTTTCGTAAACGACCGACGCGCCGAGTTCATTCAGCGCATCGCGAAGCTGGTTGCCGTGCTGCGTAGTGGGATACAACAGGGCGACACGCATGTCGCCGCTGTCTGCGATTTTAGGCACGACTCAACCTCAACGTTTCCTGCACATTACGCAACAAGTCCGCTTCCTGATAGGGCTTGCCGAGATATCGTTCGACGCCGATTTCCAATGCGCGTTGACGATGCTTCTCGCCGGTACGCGACGTTATCATGATGATGGGCACGAGTTTGAGCCGCGCGTCGTTCTTCATGTAGGTGGCGAGCTCGTAACCGTCCATACGTGGCATTTCGACATCGAGCAGCACGATGTCGGGCACCTTGTCCTGCAGTTTCTCGACCGCGTCGAGGCCGTCTTTCGCGGTGATCACTTCCATGTCGTTGCGTTCGAGAACGCGTGTGGTGACCTTGCGCATGGTGATCGAATCGTCGACGACCATGATGAGCGGCTGCGTGCGCGCTTCGATGAGCGGCAGCGGCGGCGGGGCGATGGGCGCGGGTACTTCGCCTGCCTCGACGCGATCGCGCAGCGCGGCGCTGCGACGTACGAGCGGCGCGAGATCGAGAATCATGACGACCGAACCGTCGCCCATGATCGTCGCACCGAAAATACCGGGCACCGAGCTGATCTGCGGACCGACCGACTTGACGACGATTTCGCGCGAACCGATCACGCCGTCGATGCGAACCGCGGCGCGCTGGTCGCCGGTGCGTGTCATCAATAGCGGAAGCTGCGTTTCATCGGTCATACGTGCCGGTGGCAGATTCAGCAGCTGCGACAATTCGTAGATGAGAAATTCGTCGCCGGCGTACGTGTAAGTGGGGTTCGGCAAATTCATGCGGCGGGCCAGATCTTCGCGCGCGATACGCACGACACCTTGCACCGACGACATCGGCACGGCATACGTCGAATCGCCAAGGCGAACGAGAATGGCCTGCGTGACCGCCAGTGTGAACGGCAGACGGATGGTGAATGTCGAGCCTTTGCCCAGATGCGAGTCGATGGCGAGCGAGCCGCCGAGCTGCTTGATCTCGTTATGCACCACGTCCATGCCCACGCCGCGGCCGGCAAGCTGCGTGACGTGCTCGGCGGTGGAGAAGCCGGTTTCGAGAATGAAGCCGTACAGATCGCGATCGGACAATTGTGCGTCGGGCTTCAACAGACCGCGCTCGATGGCCTTTCTCCGGATCGCGTCGCGATCCATGCCTTTTCCGTCGTCGGAAACGCGCAGCACGACTTCGGTCGCTTCGCGCGACACCTGGATCGTGACGGAACCTTCGGCGGGTTTGTCGACGGCCGTGCGATCGTCCGGCGATTCGATGCCGTGCGCGAGCGCGTTGCGCAGCATGTGCTCGAACGGCGCTTTCATGCGCTCGAGCAGGTTGCGGTCCATTTCTCCCTGCGCGCCTTCCACTTTCAACTGCGCGCGTTTACCGACTTCCTGCGCGGCCTGACGCAAGGTGCGGCGCAGCGACGGCACCAGCGAATCGAACGGCACCATGCGCGTGCGCATGAGGCCTTCCTGCAAATCGGAGCTGACGCGCGACTGTTGCAGCAGCAACGTTTCGGATTGACGCGTGAGATCGTCCAGCAAGCCCTGAATCGAAACCAAGTCGGACACCGACTCTGCCAGCGCGCGCGAGAGCTGCTGCAACTGGCTGAAACGATCGAGTTCCAACGGATCGAACGCGGCATCCGATTCGTGCTGTTCGCGCTGATAGCGCGACAAGATCTGCGCTTCGGTTTCGAGTTCGAGTTTGCGCAACTGTTCGCGCAAACGACTGACCGTCTGTTCGAACTCGATGAGGTTGAAACGGAACGTCGAAATCTGCTGTTCGAGACGCGAGCGATAAATAGACACTTCGCCAGCGTAGTTGACGAGCGAGTCGAGCAAATCGGACCGCACGCGAATCATTTCTTGCGGCGCGCGCGCGGCGGGATCTTCTTCCTCGACCAACGCCTGGCGAATCGGACGTGGCGGCGGCGGTACTTTCGCGACGACCGGCGCGGCCGATTCGACGTGGGATGATTCTTCGACAACTATTTTTTCGGCGACGGGCGCCGATTCAACGATCGGCGCTTCCGGCTCGTTCGACAACGCGGGCATGCTCGGAAGTTCGCCGGAGACCAGACCTTCGAAACGCGCGATCGCGTGTTCCGGCATCGCTAACGCTTGACGGCGCGATACGCGTTGCACGAGTCCGTGTAAACGATCGAACCCGCGCTCGAGCGAGTCGACCGTGACGCGATCCATCACGCGGCGATTTTCGCTGATGGATTCGAGCAGCGATTCCATCGCGTGCGACAAGTCGCCGATCGCCGCGAGGCCGGCCATGCGCGCGCCGCCTTTCAACGTGTGCAGATCGCGTTGCAGACCGGTGATCAGATCGCGATCCTGCGGCGATTCGCGTAGTTTCGCCATCAGCGAATCGGAGTGATCGAGGATATCGTCGCCTTCCTGCACGAAAATTTCGAGCAGGTCTTCGTCCATGTCGGGCAGTTCGAGTTTGCCTTCCGGCTGCGGATCGTCCGCGAGCGGCGGAAAATGCGCGACGCTGCGCATGAACGCCGTGTCCGGCTGCGCGGTTTCGATCGTGCGCTGGACGGCGTCTTGTTTCACGTCGTGTTCTGCAGCGCTGGCGGCGATTTCCGGCAATGCTTCGACCTCAGGCAGCGATTCGAAGGCGACGATCGTTTCTTCGATCTGCTCGTCGGAAGGCGCCTCGGCGGTCGGCTGTGTGGCTTCGCGTTCTTCGATGCGATCGCTGCTTAATTCCACCGTTTCGGCGGGTTCTTCGTTTTGTGCCAAATCCTCGAACGACAACAGTTCGGTTTCTTCGGGCATCGGCTGGTTCGCTTCCGCTTCGCGCCGCGCGGCTTCCGCGGCTGCTTGCGCTTCGGCTTCACGCGCCATGCGCTCTTCGATCACACGAACCTGCGCCGCGGATGCGGCTTCGGCGGCGGCACGTTCGCTCGCTTCCTTCGCTTCGAGTTCGCGGATGAAGGATGCGGTCAGATCGTCTTCGTGCGTAGAGTCTTCCGCGAACTGCGGATGGTCGGCGACGGATTCGTCGGCGAACGATGGCGCGTCGATCTCGCGAGTTGGCAACGCTTCGATCGACGTCGCGTCGAAGTCGATGTGCGTATCGGCGACGGATTCGTCAGCACGTAGCGGCGCTTTGATTGAGTGTGTTGGCAGCGCTTCGATCGAGGTCGTATCGAAATCAATGAGCGTATCCGCGCCCGTCGAATCTTCGGCGGCAGCAACGGGTTCGCGCGCTTCGTCTTCGGCGAGCGAGAACAGCGTGTGCATCATTTCAGGTTCGGGCAGCGTGTCGCGCAATTGCCCGACACGCGCGGCGAGTTCGTCGGAACTCGGCATCTGCGGATTGTCGTTGTGCAATTCGGCGATGACATGCGCGACGAGTTGCGAGGTTTCCGCCATCGCCGCCGCACCGGCGGCATCCGGCGCTTGCTGACGCGCGCGCAGCCGCTTCACATATCCTTCGAGCGGCGCAAGCACGACGCTGATCGCCGGAATGTCGACCATCGCGATTGCGCCGTTCAACGTGTGCACGGCCCGCAACAACGGTTCGGTCGCGGGTGTTCCGGGCGTCTGTTTCAGCACCTCGAGATAGCTATCGATGGTGTCGAGATGCGAGGCGACTTCGCTTTCCAAGATGTCGAACAGCACCGGATCGATGTTGGGCAGCGGGCCGGCAACGATTTCATCGTCGGCGAACGGATTGATGTCCGCATGCGACGACTGCATTTCGTCGGCGCTCATACCGAATGCGCGTTGGACATCAAAATCGTCGGCGATGTCGGCACGCGTCGACGTCTGCGGCTCGCCAAACGGTTCTGCTGTCGAATCGGCCGGCGCATCGTCGACAACCGCGACGAGTTTGCGCACGACGCGTTTTACTTTCTTCGTGCGCTGTGGCGCGCCGGTACGAACCCACGCCTCTTCGCCGGCAGCAACCTTGTCGGCGACATCCATGATTTGACCGATGTCGGATTTCGGCATGCCGTCGCCGCGCAACGCGCCCAGCAGTTCAGGCAACACGCCGACGGCATTGTCGACCAGCGCCTGCACGTGGGGGGTCGGTGCGATCGTTTTGTCGAGCACGCGGTTGAGCATGTTCTCGACTTTCCAGCTGAACTCGCCGAGCGCGATCGCGCCGACCAGACGGCCCGAACCTTTCAATGTATGAAACGAACGACGAATCGGCTTCAGCTTTTCGAAATCGTTGGAATCCGATTTCCACGCCGGCAGCGCGCGCTTGAGATTATCGATTTCGTCCTGCACTTCCTCGACGAACACTTCGCGAATTTCTTCGTCGATGTCGTCGGACGGCGTCGCGCTGAAACTCGCGTCGGCCATCGGCGACGATGCATCAACGTCGGGCACTTCTTCTTCGATTTCCTCTTCGACTTCCACGTAGCGCACGCTCGGCGCTGGCGTCGCGGTCGATTCGGTTTCGGCCAGGCGCAGGCCGCTCAGATCATGCTCGGCCGGCTCGGGCATTGTCGTTTCGCCGACGATGAGATCTTCCAGACCATGTCCCGGCGCAATCTCGACGTGCGGCGGTTTGATGTCCGCAATCGGCTCCGCCACGGAATCCATTTCGATCGTGGGCGGTTGAATTTCATCCGGCGTTTCGTTCGTCGCACCGATGCGCGCGATGTACGCGTCGATGCTTTCGTTCGTGAGTTCGAGACTCGGCATCTGGTCCAGCGGTTCGACGGATGATGACTCGCTGGATGACGACTGCGCGTGCGAATCTTCGCCGAGTTTCAGTCCTTCTTCGCCGCTGGCGGGCATGTTTTCCGTGCCCCAGCGCGGGAATTCGCCGTCGTGCGCATCGGCGGTGGCGACCGTGGGCGCGGCGGCGAACGTCGGCGTCGCGAACGGCGAACCGAACGCGGATACCGACTCGGTCTGTAAATGCTGCGACTCACGCTTGTTTCCCGACGGACCATCCGACGGCGACGTCGGCGCGGGTGGTGAGCCGCCGCCATCGTCCTGCGGCACCGGCCAGTAGCCGAGTGCGGTGAGCGACTGCCGTGTGACCTCGAGAATCTTCTCGCGGCCGCCGCGCTGTTCGCGCGTGGCTTCCATGTAATACTCGATGGATGCGAGCGCGTCGGCGAGTTTGTCCATCTGTTCGACGGTCGGCACGCGGCGATGGCGCAGCAATTCCACTTCGACGAAACGGACGATGCCGTTCATCAGCTGCGCGGATTCCGAAAGATTGAGCATGCGCAATGCGCCGGCGATTTCGTCGAGCAGGCGCGGGATGGGTTCGACGCGTGCGTGATCCCACGGCGATTCGATGAAGGCGACGATGTCTTGCTTGGCCTGCGTAATGTTGACCGACGCTTCTTTCATCAGCGCGTCGAGGATTTTGCGCACTTCGGCCTTCGGCAGTTCGAGATCATGCGGATTGACGCTGACCGCGTCGCTCGTGGTGTCGGCGCCGAGGCGTTCGATGTGATCGTCGAGCGAGGCTTCGACATAAAGCAGCGCGCCTGCGACGTCGAGTAATGCACTTTCGTCGGCCGGACGCGTCTTGTTGCCGATTTCCTCCATGATCTTGCGCTGATCGAGCACGACGCGGCGCGGCATGCCCAGTCCGAGCATGCCGAGCGTGTCGCCGACACGATCGAGCACATCGACTTGCGCCATCAGTTCGGCCTGATCGCCGTTTTGCGCACGCAGGAAAATGTCGAGCGCTTCTTTCACGCGCATCAAGTCGTCCTTGATCGCGGCGGAAACGGTGTCGAGCAACGTGCGGTTGTGTCCGGAAATCGAACCCTTGGCGTGCTCGAGTTCCTTCTCGCTCGGAAGCAGCGTGTCGAGTTTGTAAACCTCGCGAATTTCCGTCGCGCGCGGGCCTGTCGCCGCCGCGTGTGCGATGTAATACAAAAGATTCTTGGTCAAATCCACGGGCGGTGACGCGCGGAAACTGGCTTCTCCTCCATCGAGCAGACGCTTGATTTCGCGATCGACTTTGCCGAACAGCAATTTCAGCGCGACGTTGGTTTCCTGCGCGCCGGAGGCGACGCTTTCGAGAACGCCGGTCGAAACCCACCACAAGCGCTGACAGTTTTCTTCGCGGCACACGGCGCGCAGTCGATCCAGCACAGTGATGAGCCGCGCGAGCTGCACTTGCGGCTGATCGTCGCGAATCCAGCGCAAGAGAGATAGCTGGAATGCCGTGCGCAGTCGCGCGGCCTCCGACTTCAGTTCCATATCCGGCAACGTCACCGGCGCGTCGGCGGCTGTCGGCAGCGGCGCGGACAAATCCGGCGAGAACAAAACAGATTCGGTCAGTAATTTTTCGCCGCGTGTCGCGCGCAAATCATTGAGCAGCGGCAGCAGGACGATCGGGATGTCCTTATGTCCGCTTTGCAGACGTTCGAGGTAATCCGGCAATTGCACGATGCCGCGCATCAGCACGGCGTACGTTTCATCTTGCGGCTTGACATTGCCGTCGAGCAGCGCGAGCGCGACACGTTCCATTTCTTCGACGACCATCGCCGCGCCGTACAGCTCGACCATGCGCAGCGTGCCTTGCACCTGGTGCAGATATGTCGCGCAGAAGCGCATAAGGCTCGAATCGGCGGGATCCTCGACATACGCTTCGAGCGCTTGCCGCGCCTGTTTCAGCGTCTCGTCGAGTTCCTGTTTCACCCAGTTGAGGGTGGTGAAGTCGATGCCATCTTGAAGTTTCATATACCGTTCTCAGCTATTGCGCGTGAACGCAAGCACGTGGCGATGTTCCACGCGCTTGAGGCCCGCATGTGCGAAGTTCGTCACTTCGCCGGGACCCAGCAGCAAAAGGCCGCCGGGTTTGAGCAAACCGGCCAGCGTGGCGAGCAGTTCGCGGCGTCGTTCGCGCGCGAAATAGATCAGCACGTTCTGGCAGAAAATCAGATCCAGTCGTTTCAGCGGTGAGCGCGCGGCATCGAGCAGATTGAACTGCGCGAAACCCACGCGTTTGCGCAACGATTCGACGACGCGGAACGAATCGCCATCCATCGCTTCGCAATACGCTCGATAGTCGTTGGGGATTTCTTCCAATTTCGTGGTCGGATACAAACCCGCGCGGCCGACGGCGAGTGCCGGCAAACTCACATCCGTCGCCGTCACGCCGAAGTACGCTTTCGATCCGTTGCGCGCCGGCAAATGCCGATGCAAGACCATCGCCAGCGTGTACGCTTCCTCGCCGCTGGAGCAACCCACGCTCCACGCATGCAAACCGCTCGCGACATTCTTGAGAACCGTCGGCAGCCACTGTTCGGCAATAAATGTCGTCGATGCCGCGTGGCGGAAAAAATGGGTTTCGTGCACCGTCAGCCGATCGACCAGTGTCGTCCACTCGATCGCACCTTCCGGGACGGTTTGCAGTTGCGCGAAGTAATCCTCGAAACTCGATCTGCCCGTCTCGCGCATGCGCGCACGCACGCTCGTGACCAGGAATGCTTTGCGCGACAACGGCACGACCACACCGGTGCGCTTTTCGAGCATCGTCGCCCAGCGTGCGAATTCCGCGTCGTCCATGCTCGGCATGGGCGCGTGCGGCGACCAGGGTTCTTTCGCGCTCGCTTCCTTGGTGCTCGCAGCCGTCATGCCCGCAGTGATCCGCTCCAGAACATCCGATCGAATCCGAGCTCGGTGAGATCGATGGCGTATTCATATGCGTCACCGGCAGCACCGAGCGCCGGCTTATGCCGGCAGCTTGAAGTCCGCAACCGACCGGCGCAAGTCCGCAGCGAGCTGCGCCAGGTTGCCGATCGATTCGGCCGTCTGGCTCGCGCCGACGGAGGTTTGCGTGGTGATTTCCTGAATCACGTTCATCGTCGCCGAAATATTCGTCGCCGCAGCGGACTGCTGGCGCGCAGCTTCGGAAATGTTCTGAATGAGATCCGCCAGATCGTTCGACACCTTTTCGATTTCGCCTAGCGCCAAACCCGCGTCTTCAGCGAGGCGCGCACCGGCCACCACTTCGGCGGTGGTCTGCTCCATCGAGGTGACCGCTTCGTTGGTATCGGCCTGAATGGTTTGCACCAGCGTTTCGATTCGGCGTGTCGCTCCGGACGCGCGTTCGGCGAGTCGTTGCACTTCGTCGGCGACGACCGCGAAGCCGCGGCCCGCTTCGCCGGCGGACGCTGCTTGAATGGCTGCGTTCAACGCGAGAATGTTCGTCTGTTCGGCGATGTCGTTGATCAGTTCGACGATCGATCCGATTTCCTGTGACGATTCGCCGAGGCGTTTAATACGTTTCGACGTTTCCTGAATCTGGTCGCGAATCGAGTCCATGCCCTGAATCGTCTGGCGCACGATGCCGGCGCCTTTCGACGCGATCTGCACCGAGCGCTGCGCGACGTCCGCGGATTCGGCGGAGTTCTTCGACACTTCGTCGATGGACACGGCGATTTCGTTGATCGCTGCCGAAGCGGACGTGATCTGTTGCGCCTGATGTTCGGCCGCTTCGGCGAGGTGCATGGCGGTGGCCTGCGTTTCCTGCGCCGACGTCGACACGTGCATCGCGGTGTCGTTGATCGTCGTGACGAGTGAACGCAACGCTTCGACGGCGAAGTTGACCGAATCGGCGATGGCGCCGGTGATGTCTTCGGTCACCGTTGCGCGTACCGTCAAGTCGCCTTCGGCGAGCGATCCCATTTCGTCGAGCAGACGAAGAATGGCTTCCTGATTACGCTGATTGAGTTCGGCGGTAACTTGATAGCGTTGACGCTGGCCGCGGATCTGGCTGGCGACCAAGAGCACGACCAAGAAAATGGCAACCGCCGCAGCCACTGCCCCGAGCAACAAGTTCGGGAACGGACGACTCGTTTGCAACTGACCAATTCGCGTCGCGACAGGATCGGCTTTCAGCAGTACGCTTTGCGAATCGATGGAGGCTTGATCGGCCGCTTGTTTCACGTCCTGCAACGACGGCGCGGCTTCGAGCAGCTTCTTCACCGGATCGCCGACGAGTTGTGTCCAGCCGTCATTGATGTCGGAAAGGATGCTCTTGGCGTTGGCGTTGTCTATCGCGCGGATGTTGAGGTCGGCGTTGCCGTTGATGAGGCCGTTGAGCACCGCGCCGTAGAACGTCGCATCGCGCTGCAAACCGTCTTTTGCCGATTGCGCTTCTTCGCCACCTTGCAAGATCGATTGCACGCGGCGCTGCATGCGGTCGGCGAGCAGCATCTGGCGTGAGGAGATGGAAACCTGCGTGGGCGAACCGTTGCGCTCGGCGAGGATCTTCACGACCTCTTCCATGCGCGAGTTGAGCACAGGCATCTTGTTGTTGAAGTCCGCGGCCGTGCTGGCGGCGCTGAGCACTTGTTCCTTGGCGGAGAGAATTTTCGTCGCGTCGGTGTTGAGTGGCGCCCAAGCGGTATCGAGTTCGGCGATTTGCGCGGAAGCGCCGGAATCCTTGTAACCCTGCATGCCCGTGGTCGGATCGCCGTTTTTTACTTTGTTGAGCAGATCGTCGACGGTGTTGCGCGTCTGTTCGAGGCCCTTGAACGCGTCGATGTTGCCGCTGGCCGCGTCGTTGGCCTGTTTGGACAACTGCTGCGACAGCACCTGGATCTTCGTGACCAGGCCGGCCGCTTTCGCATCCTGTCCGGCGTACCAGGTCAGGAAGCCGAAATCCGCGACCGCGAAAAGGATGGCGATGATCAATAGAACGACCAGGAGCGTATTCGCACCCGTTCGTTCCTTGCCGCCCGCCGTACCGGTTGTCACGCTCATAACTCACCCCTTGACTGCATGTTGCTTGTGTTCGGCGACGATCTTTCGAAAATCACGCCGCCGCCTGCACGAAATCGGGACTGCGCACGAGAGCCGCCATCGAGAACAGGCCCCAGTTGACGTCGCCCAGCGGATATTTCTCGCCGATGTAGCGGCTGTAGCGATCGTCTTCTTCACCAATGGCTTCAGCGCGCTGTTCTTCCGAGAAATTGCGTTGGCCGAGCACTTCGTCGATGAGCAGGCCGACGCTGCCGCCGAGCTGCCGCACCAGCAACACGCGGCTGGAATCGGTGAGCACGCAACGTTCGCCTTCCAGATACTGCTTGAGGTCGATCACCGGCACGAGATTGCCGCGCACGTTGGCCACGCCGAGCAGCCATGGCCGCGTGCCGGGCACGATGGTGAGCGGCGGCTGGGTCAGGATTTCGTTGACCTCATTGATGCTGCTGACCATGTAGCGCGCGCCGATGCGGAAACCGATGCCGCGCCACAAACCCGGCGCTTCGATCTGTTCGGGCAAGCCCGCGGTATGCGCGAGGCTGCGCTTCTCGAAAGTCGCCAGCGCTTCGAAGGGCGAGAGTTGACGCAGGTCGAGAACGGAAGACATGCCGTCAGCTCAACAGTCGAGAGATGCGTCCGAGCAGATCCTGCTCGCCGACGGGTTTGACCATGAAATCCTTCGCACCTTGGCGCAGGCCCCACACGCGATCGGTTTCCATCGATTTGGTGGTGATGATGAGAATCGGACTCTCGGACGTATCCGCTTCGCGGCTAAGGGTGCGCGTGGCCTGGAAACCGTTCATGCCAGGCATGATCACGTCCATGATCACGAGGTCGGGCCGCTCGCGCTTCGCAAGCGCGATGCCAGCTTCAGCGCTCGCGGCGCTGCTGACGCGATGGCCGTTTTTTTCCAACAGCGTGGTGAACACACGCACGTCGGTCGGCGAATCGTCGATGATCAAAATATGCGCCATTCGTTTCCCCTGACTCTCCCGGATGGCCCCGAGTTACTTCGCTACATGTCGCCGGATTGCTCCGAGCAACTCTTCGCGCGTGAAAGGTTTGGTCAAATACTGTTCCGAACCGACGATGCGGCCGCGCGCCTTGTCGAACAGGCCATCTTTCGAAGACAGCATGATCACCGGCGTACTTTTGAACATCTGGTTGTTCTTGATCAGCGCGCACGTCTGATAACCGTCGAGACGCGGCATCATGATGTCCACAAAAATGATGTTCGGCTGCTGATCGGAAATCTTGGCGAGCGCTTCGAAGCCGTCGGTCGCGGTGATGACGTCGCAACCTTCCTTCTTGAGCAGCGTCTCGGCGGTGCGCCGAATCGTTTTGGAGTCGTCGATGACCATGACCTTGAGTCCGGCCAAGCCGCCATCTTTCGCTGTCTGTTCCACGTACTACCCCCAAACCTTCGGAGAGCTGACTGTCATTCGAAAGCACGCGCGCGCATCAAGCGCATCCGCGGCCCCGTGTGTGTGAGTTACCCCGTCGCGTATCCCTAAATGCGGCGGCTGACCGTGCTGTTTAACCAATACTTAGCAAACCTGTCAAGTAAATCCGCTAACCACGCACCGTTGCTGGAAAAAGTTGACCGCGCTGTTGACCCATTTTGCCCCTGCCGAACAGCCCGGAAGCCGTCCGCGTCGATGGTAGTATAGACCCGATCTTCACCGCTTACCCAAGCCAAATGCTGAAAAATTGCAGCACGTCTCGTGCCAATAACCGATGAGCCTGACCGTCGCCGTACTGATGGACCCGATCGAGTCCATCCACATCGAAAAAGACTCGACATTCGCAATGCTGCTGGAAGCGCAGCGGCGCGGACATGAACTTATTTACCTGACGCAATCGAGCCTTGCCGTACGCGATGCGGCACCTGTCGCGCACGCCGCGTCACTTCGCGTCAAGGATGATTCCGCGGATTGGTTCGCGCTCGGCGAATCGAACTGGCTGGACTTGCGTAAGGTCGACGTGATCCTCGCGCGCAAGGATCCGCCGGTCGATGCGCAGTTCGTATACGACACCATGATTCTCGAACTCGCGCAAATGGGTGGCGCGCTCGTCGTCAACGATCCGCGTGCGCTGCGCGATGCAAATGAGAAACTTTTTTCGCTGCATTTTCCGCAGTGCATCCCGCCGACCGTCGTCGCGCGCGATGCAAAGACGATCAAAGCGTTCGTGCAAGAACACGACGACGTCATCCTCAAACCACTCGACGGAATGGGCGGCCGTTCGATTTTCCGCAGTCATCGCGGCGATCCGAATCTCAATGTGATCCTGGAAACGCTGACCGAAAACGGTCGCGCCTTCACGGTCGCGCAGAAATATCTGGCCGAGATACGCGACGGCGACAACCGAATCCTGCTGATTGACGGCGAACCGGTTCCGTACGTGCTTGCGCGCATGCCGCAAGGCGACGATTTCCGTGGCAATCTCGCGCGTGGCGGCAAGGGTGTCGGCCGACCGATCAGCGAACGCGAGCGTTGGCTCGCCGCGCAAGTCGCGCCTGAGCTGCGCAAACGCGGCATGCTGTTCGTCGGACTCGACGCGATCGGCGGTTTCCTCACCGAAGTCAACGTTACCTCGCCCACGTGCATTCGTGAACTCGACGCGCAGTTCGGTCTCAACATCGCCGGTATGCTGTTCGACGTGATCGAGAAAAAGAGAACGTGACGGCGACATCTGCGAATCCAAAACCGCTGCCACGAAAAGTCGGCAGCGGGGACCGGTTCGGCGTGACGCTGCTGTTCTCGCTGATCGCACACGGCGTGCTCGCGCTCGGGCTTACGTTCGAATACGAAAAGCCGAAACCAAGTTTGCCGTCGCTCGACGTGATCCTCGTGCAATCCGCATCCGGTGAAAAACCGACCAAAGCGGATTTTCTCGCGCAAGCCAACAACAGCGGCGGCGGTGAACACGACAAATCGCTGCGGCCGAGCGAGTTGATGTCGAGCCCGATCGCCAAGAACGATGCCGGCGTCGCGCCGAAACCGATGCAGGCGAGCGCGCCGAAACCGCAGCCGCCGACGCAGCGCGAAATTCTGACGCAGCAAAAATCGACCTTCAGTCTGCAAACCGACAAGGAAGTGCCGGAGCAGCCGCCGATTCCGGAACCGACGACGCGCGACCTTCTGGAAAAAAAACTCGAGATGGCCAAACTCGCCGCCGAGATCCAGAAAGAATCGCAGGAATACGCCAAGCGTCCGAAGAAAAAATACATTTCGGCCAACACAAAGGAATATCAGTACGCCTCGTACATGGCGGCATGGGTCGCGCGTGTCGAGCGCATCGGCAACCTCAATTATCCGGACGACGCGCGGCGCGAACAGATGCACGGCGAACTCGTGCTGACCGTCGCTCTGCGCAAGGACGGCACCATCAAGACCATTGACGTGATCGAAAGCAGCGGCCACAAAGTGCTCGACGACGCGGCGATCCGCATCGTCAATCAAGCAGCCCCCTTTCCGCCGATTCCCACCGAAGACGGCGTCGACGAATTGTACGTAACGCGCACGTGGCAATTCCTGCCCGGGGACATCCTGCGCAATCGCTGAACGAGCGATTTTCCCGCATCGCGGCATGAAGCCCAATCACGTAGAATGACGACATGGAGTCGATCAGCACACTGACCAATCACCTCCTGATCGCGATGCCGAGTTTGCGCGATCCCACGTTCCGTCGCGGCGTCGCTTTCGTGTGCCAGCACAGCGAAGAAGGTGCGATGGGATTGCTCATCAATCGCCTTTCCGAGTACCGCCTCGGCGACGTACTCGCGCAGATGAACATTTCGGCCGAAACCAGCCTCATCGGCGACACGCCGGTGCTCATCGGCGGTCCCGTGCAACCGGAGCGCGGCTTCGTCCTGCATTCGCCGACCGGAAGCTGGGAATCCTCTTTCAAAATTTCGGATCGCATCTGCGTCACCACCTCGCGCGATGTACTCGTCGCGATGGCGGCGGGCAACGGACCGGAAAACGCAATCGTCACACTCGGCTATTCCGGATGGAGTCAGGGCCAGATGGAAACCGAACTGAAAGACAATGCCTGGCTCACCGTCGATTCGGACGAACGCATCCTGTTCAAAACGCCGCTGGAAAATCGCTGGGAAGCCGCCGCGGCGATCGTCGGTGTGGACATCGGAAGCCTCACGGATTACGCCGGCCATGCGTGACGACGTGAGTTCGACGCCGCACGCCAACCCATCCCGCGCCACACTCACCGTTCTCGGATTCGACTACGGCGCACGCCGCATCGGCGTGGCGGTCGGCAACACGTTTACCGGCGATGCGCGCGCGTTGAGCGTGCTCGGCAACAACGACAATGGCGTCGACTGGTCGCGCGTGGCAACCGTGGTGCGAGAGTGGCGTCCGAATGCATTGCTGGTCGGTCTTCCGCTGATGCTCGACGGTTCCGAACAAGCGACGAGCAAAGCCGCGCGCACGTTCGCCAGCGCGCTCGGCGAGCGTTATCAATTGCCGGTGCACATGGTCGACGAACGCTTTAGTTCGGTCGAAGCGTCACAACGCTTCGCCGACCGCCGCGCCCGTGGCCAGACGCGGCGCAAAAATGCGAACGAACTCGACGCCATCGCCGCGCAGGTGATCGTCGAGACATGGCTGACGCAAACATTGAATTCGCGGCAATGAGCAGCGATGTGCAAATCGACGCGCACGGAAAACTGCGCCACCTGCTGACGCTCGACGGATTATCAACAACAACGGTGACGAGGTTGCTCGATCGCGCGGAATTTTTGCGCGAGCGCACGCGAAACGGCGCGAAACCGCTCGCTCTTTTGCTCGGCCGCACCGTCATCAACCTGTTCTTCGAGCCTTCGACACGCACGCGCACGTCGTTCGATCTCGCCGCGAAACGTCTCGGCGCGAACGTCATCAATTTCGACATCGCCAGTTCGTCGACAACGAAGGGCGAAACGCTGCTCGATACGATCCACACGCTCGAAGCGATGCATTGCGACGCGTTCGTCGTCCGTCACAAAGAATCCGGCACGCCGGAATTCATCGCAAAAAACCTGCGCAGCGAAGCACGCGTACTGAACGCGGGCGACGGCAATCACGCGCATCCGACCCAAGGTTTGCTCGACGCACTCACACTGCGCCGGCACCGCCCGGATTTTTCGGCGCTGACTATCGCGATCTGCGGCGACATCCGCCATTCGCGCGTCGCGCGTTCGGACGTGCATGCATTCCGAACGCTCGGTGCGAAAGAAATCCGGCTCTGCTCGCCGTCCGAGCTCGCACCGGATGCCGTCGAGTTTCCACATTGCCGCATTTTCCACAATTTCGACGAAGCCATCGCCGGCGCCGACGTGGCGATCATGCTTCGCCTGCAAAAGGAACGAATGCAGACCGCATCGATTCCGTCGGAAACGGATTATTTCGAGCGCTTCGGTCTTTCCATCGACCGGCTCAAACGCGCAAACCCCGATTGTCTTGTCATGCATCCAGGCCCAATGAACCGCGGCGTGGAAATTCAATCCGAAGTCGCCGACGGGCCGCGCTCGCTGATCCTCGAACAGGTCGCCAATGGCGTATTTGTCCGCATGGCGGCTCTTTTGGAGCTTCTCGACGCCGCGTAAACGCGACACGACTCGGGCATAATGGCGGCGAGCCGAAACGCTGCACCGCAGCCAACCTGGGATGTCCGTCATGCGCCTGATCCGCCGTCTCGCCCTGCCCTTCCTGCTCGCCAGCCTTGTCGCGGCGTGCAGCAAGAATGCTGCAAACGACGACAACGCACCGTTGTCCTTCGTACCTTCCGACACACCGTACGTAATGGCGAACCTCGAAGCGACGCCGCCAGCCGTCTACGATGCGTGGTCGCAGCGCATGAAAGCTTACTGGCCGTCGTTGATACAAATGTATCAAGGCATGCTCGACCAGGCCGCCAGCGCGAAGACGTCCGATCTGAATGCCGAGCGCGGCATCAAAATCGCCAAAGCATTGCTCGACGAACTCAACACCGACGATCTCATCGGCCGTCTTCGCTCCATCGGTTTCAAGCCTGATGCACGCTACGCGTTCTACGGCATCGGCATGGTGCCGGTGATCCGCACCGAACTCGGCGATCCGGCGGCGCTCAAAGCGGAAATCGCAAAAATCGAGGCGAAGGTCGGCGAGAAAGTGCCGGTCGGCAAAGTCGGCAACCAGGAATACTGGTTTCTCGGCGATGAAAAGGCGATGGGCGTTGCCGCGATCGAAGGCAATCACCTGGTGTTGTCGATCCTGCCTGTCGCCGCCGACGACACGCTCAAGCAGACGATCCTCGGACTGACCAAGCCAGCGCAGAATCTCGGCGCCGCCGGAACGCTGCAGGCGCTCATCAAGCAATACAACTACTCGAATTACGGCGCCGGATTTGTCGACTTCGTGCGTTTGACCGAACGCCTCAGCAGTCCGCCGACGGGTACTGATGCAAAGTTCGCAAGCGCGCTCGGCATTCCGTTCGCCGGCGCCGATCCGGCATGTCGCGCGGACTATCTCGAGATCGCGCACAAGTTCCCGCGTTTGGTCGGCGGCGTCGAAGAACTCGCCGTGCAGCGCGTTCGCATCGGCGCCCAGATGGAGATCGACGCGTCGATCGCACAACCGCTCGCCGCGGCGCTGAACGCGGCGCCCGGCACCGCTGCGGCGGGTCGCGGCGTAATGGAACTTTCGCTCTCGCTGCCCGTGTTGAAGCTCAAGGATTTCTGGATCAAACAGGCGGATGCCGTCGCGGCGAAACCGTACACGTGTCCGCAGCTTGCCTCGCTCAACGAAAGTTTTGCCGGATCGAAAACGAAAGTCGACGTGACGGTGCCGCCGCCGTTTAGCGATTTCACCGGTTTTCGTTTCGTGCTCGACAAACTCGACATGAAACCCGGCATGACGATTCCGGACGTGTACGCGATGCTCGCGATGCGCACCAACAACCCGATCGCTGTACTCGCGATGGCGCAGATGGCAGTGCCGCAACTGGCGACGCTGAAAGTGCAGCCGGACGGCAAGCCTGTTCAACTGCCAGCCGGCACTGTCCCGATGACGACGCAACCGATCGCCGTGGCGATGACGGCCGATACGCTCGGCATGTCCAGCGGCACGGGCGAAGACGCGACGCTTGGCGCATTCCTCGCCGAACCGGCGTCGAAGGATCCGGTGTTCCTGCGCTTCCATTTCACCGGCCAGGTATACAAATTGATGGCCGATATGATGGACAAGGCCGCCGCCGCGATGCCCGCCGACAAACAGGCGCAGTTCATTTCGCAAAAGCAGATGTTCGCTTCGTACGAACAGTGGCTGAAGTCGGGCGATGTGACTTTCACAGCGACGCCGACCGGCATCGCGCTGCACGAAGTCGTCGAACAGAACTGATCGCGTTCGATTCGTCGAATCAGCCGACGAACAGCAGTCGGCCGCGAAAACCGCGGCCGGCGCTGTCCACATCGATTGCCAAAAGTATGCGCCGGTTCGCGCGATGGGCGATCGCGGTGACGTCGCGTTCATCGAGCGGATGCATCTCCGCAGCCACGTCGACTGCATGCACTCTGCGCCGCACCGGCGCGAGCCATTTGTTCGGTAGTACGCGATAAGCCCAGCCGGCGAGGTCCGCACTGTAGCCGCTGGCTATCTGGAATACCGCGATACCCTGCGGAGACAGCACGCGCATGAATTCGCCGATGTAAGCACGTTGCATGTCGGCGGGAATGTGATGCAGCGTGATCGCCGAATACACCAGATCGACGCTCGCATCGTCGACGAAACGTAAATCGGCAGCGGCATTTTCTACAAAGCAGATGTTCGCACGATCGACATTCAACTCGCGAGCGCGCGCGAGCATCGATGACGCGATGTCGACGCCGATCACCCGTGCATAGCGTTTTGAAAGAGCGCGCGACAACCGTCCTACGCCGCAGCCGAAATCGAGCGCGGCGGCGTGCGCGCTCGGA
>CAZZYA010000032.1:0-20186 GCA_964658115.1 uncultured Rudaea sp.
ATCGCGTTGCGCATGCTGCCTGGGTCCGCTGGAGCGTGCTCAACGGCTTGATGTGGGCGGAATGCTGGCGCTCACCCTCGCTGCACTTATTGTGTTCGTCGTCGCCAACGTATACCCGATTGCTCGCATCGATGTGCGTGGAGCGAATGACGCGGCAACGTTGTGGGGATGCATTATGACGAGCTGGCGGGAGCACTCGTCCGTCGTTTCGGCGTTGAGTGCGCTCACCTTGTTTTTCTTCCCATTGGCCGAACTGATTTCTGCGTTGGTCGTTCTCGCACCGCTCGCGCGGGGCAGGCGCGGTGCGCTATTCGCCGTCGGCATGCGCGTGCTACGTTTCGCGCGAAACTGGAGTATGCCTGAAGTATTCATGCTGGGCGTGATCGTCGCAGTGGTGAAGCTGGGCGACATCGCGACGATTCACGCTGGGCTCGGACTTGGAGCGTTTGCAGTGCTGACCGTGCTCATCACGCTCATCACTTCCTTCGATCACGCGTGGCTGTGGGACATCGCGACGGAGCGCGACCGATGATTGTCCGCGCGCAGGATTTAAAGTTAGTAGCGTGTCCCGTTTGCGGCCTGCTGTGCCGCGATGTGCATGACGACATGTGCCATGCGTGTCCACGCTGCGGCGCATCGTTGCACGTGCGCAAGCCCAACAGTATCGGGCGCACCTGGGCGTTGCTGATTGCTGCACTGGCGCTCTACATACCAGCCAACGTGCTGCCGGTGATGGAAACGGGGACGCTTCTTTCGAGTGCGGAGTCGCATACGATTCTCGGTGGCGTCGTCGAGTTGTGGAACGACGGCTCGTGGTACCTCGCTGCGATCGTCTTTATAGGAAGCGTCGTTGTGCCAATGTTGAAGATTCTGATTCTCGGCCTACTGGCGCTCGGTGTGCAGCGCAGGTGGTCTTCACGTTTGCGCCAGCGCGCCGCTTTGTATCGCATGCTGGAAACGGTGGGTCATTGGTCCATGCTCGATGTTTACGTAATCGCGGTGTTGGTCGCGCTCGTGCACTTTCGCGGATTGGCCGAAGTCATACCGGGACCCGGCATCACGGCTTTCGGTTCGGTCGTGGTGTTGACAATGTTCGCGTCAGCGAGCTTCGATCCGCGCCTGATCTTCGATGCAGGACTTCGTCATGGCTGAAAACGAAAGTCCAGGCGACGCGTTGGCGGAGCTGCCTGAGCCGATCGAAAAAAGCCGATCGCGCTTTCTTCCGTCGCTGATCTGGCTGGTGCCTTTGGCTGCCGCCATCGCGGGCGCCACTTTGCTCATTACCAACTGGCGTCAGGCCGGCGATAAGATCGAAGTAAGCTTCCAAGGCGCCGAAGGCGTGGAGGCGGGCAAGACGCAAGTGCGTTATAAAGAAGTGGTCATCGGCCGCGTCACAGCCGTCAACTTGAGCGACGACAACGCCCGCGTAATCGTGCACATCGAGCTTGATCGGCAAGCGCATGGTTTTTCCGCAAGCGACGCGCGCTACTGGGTGGTGCGTCCACGCATCGGCCTCGGCGGGGTTTCTGGACTCGGTACCTTGCTCTCCGGCGCCTACATCGGCGCCGATTCCGGCGTCAGCAAAGACACGAAAAAGGTGTTCACCGGCATCGAGGCGCCACCAGCCGTTTTGCGCGGTAGTCAGGGCCGCACGTTCTCGCTGCATAGCGAGGATCTGGGATCGCTCGACGTCGGCTCGCCGGTGTACTTTCGTCGCATCCACGTCGGACGCGTGACTGGCTACCAACTCGACAATGACGGCAAAGGCGTGAGCATGCAGTTGTTTGTTGATGCGCCCTACGATCGTTATGTGACAGCGGCAACTCACTTCTGGAACGCCAGCGGGATCGACCTGGCCTTGACGTCCGCAGGCTTGAAAGTGAATACCGAATCGTTCGCGACCGTGCTCGCGGGCGGAGTCGCGTTCCAGGCCGTCGATGCATTGGATGGCGCCGGCGGAGAGGCGAAAGAAAACGCCACGTTCGAACTGTTTCGCGAACGGGGAGATGCGCTCAAGCCCCCCGATGGACTGTCGATCGATGTGCGCATGCGCTTCAACGAAACACTACGCGGACTGGCGATTGGTTCTCCGGTCGACTTCCGCGGTGTCGCCGTGGGCACAATCACGGCTATCGATCTCGATTACGATGCAAAGACGCAAACCTTCCCGGCCAACGTGAGCGCCACGATCTATCCAAAGCGTTTGGGCAGCCTTGCTGCGCATTTCGCCACGACCGGTGACGCCGACCGCGACGCGCGTGCGGTATTCCAGGTATTGATTGACCACGGATTCCGCGCTCAGGCGCGCTTGGGCAGTCTACTCACGCAGCAGTTATACATCGCGCTCGCGCCGATGCCGCACGCAACGCCGATGCATTTCGACGCGGACACGAATCCACTGGAGATTCCGACCGCTCCCGGCAGTCTTGAAGAACTCCAGGAGCAAGTCGCTGACATTCTCGCCAAACTCGACAAAGTGCCGTTCGACCAGATCGGTTCGGAGCTGCGCGACACGTTACATAGCACGAACGCACTGATCCAACGACTCGATACCGAACTAGCGCCGGAGGCGAAGGCGATGCTGGCCAGTGCACGACAGGCAATGGAATCGGCCAGCCGTTCCCTTGCAAGCGATTCGCCGCTCCAACACGGTCTCACTGGCACGCTGGAAGAGTTACGGCGCGCCGCGCAATCCCTGCGCGGCCTTGCAGACTACCTGGCACGTCATCCGGAAGCGTTGTTGCGCGGCAAGTTGCCGGATGCGTTTCATGAATCGGGAGATCACTGATGCGAAGTTTTCTGCGCGCCGGAGTGATCGCGACGGTGACGGCGGTGGCAGGCTGTAGTTCGGCACCGACACATTTCTATACGCTGCTACCGCCGCCCGCGAACGCGTCAGTTCCAGAGGCTTCGTTCTCGATTCACGTCGAGCCAGTGGTCGTGCCCGCGGAAAACGATCAAGCGGCGTGGCTGGTGCGCGTGAGTCCGAGTGAAGTCGCCATTCTCGATGGCGAACGTTGGGCTGCTCCGCTGAGCGACGAACTGCACGCTGCGTTCGTAAACACCTTACAAGAGAAACTCGGCGCACGCGATGTTGAAGCCAGCGGAACTATAGCGAGGAAATACATCATCCACATCGCTATACGTCGCTTCGAATCCGTGCCGGGGCAGCACGCGTTGATCGATGCCGACTGGAGCGTTCGACGCGAAGGCTCTGTCGCGTTGATGTGCACTAGCCAGGCGTCACAAGATGTCGCTGCAGGATACGCTGCGTTGGCAGCGGGCCATCAGCAGATCGTCCGCACTTTGGCCGTGCAAATGGCTGTCGCTGTGCGCGCGATGGAGGCGCAGCACCCTGTTTGCCCCCCAATTTAACTATGTCGCAGAAGTTCCCAAACAAAGAGTCAGGCACGTTCGGGCACGTCCCGATCAATTAACGCAGTGCTGGC
The DNA here is from genome assembly GCA_964658115.1 of uncultured Rudaea sp. Lineage (GTDB taxonomy): Bacteria > Pseudomonadota > Gammaproteobacteria > Xanthomonadales > Rhodanobacteraceae > Rudaea. The sequence goes on from CAZZYA010000032.1 coordinate 3,450, forward strand.
GGAAAAATCTACGTTCGATGTGGCGTTTGAACAGCGCAGTCGATCCCATTGATTCGCCATTTTGAAATGCATAACCGGTTGGACTGTCGATGTCGGCGCTCACGCGAGCGTGTCCGACCACCCCTGAATGCCAACCGATGCCGGCGACTACGAAACGTACCTTCCGCGTGTAGATATTCCAAAACCTTTGAGAGCTTCGCCTGAAGACCTTCCGCGCACGCACGGGTGGCCTCGTGAAGCAATGTCGGAATGTCGTGCGTCTTGAACGCGAAAAGCCCAAAATCTGCGGTGAGCTGCTGCTGGCGAACCCGATAGGCGAGTTGCTCGGGAAGTGTCGCTCCTACTTCTTGGGGAAGTGGAGTTTCCGAACTCGCGGCGCCATCCTGGATGTGTTTTTTTGGCGACACCAAGCCTCGAGGATGAATCTGATTTCATTGTTCGATCAGTTCCACAGGGTTCCCGAGAATGAATTTTCTGAACAATTGGCCGGGGTGACCAGCGATAAGACTTGGCGCGCTTCGACCGCTGGCGCACCAGTGATCCTTATTGCTTGTGGGCAAGCTCAAGGAGCTGCGGCTCCGTAATACTCGATAGATCTGCAACGCACTCGCGCACGATGCGTTCCGCAATCGCCGCATGATGCTTGCGGAGATAGTCGCTCAGGTGATTCGCTGCATTACTCTTGCCGGTCCCATGACCGACGATGATGATGCTGCTTGCCCGTGTCAGCGCGCTCGCGATTGCCTGATAGAACGTGATGTCTTCCGGTGCCCGTTGTCCGCGCGCTGCGGACTGGTCTTTGTGTGTGAGGTGATGGAGAAAATGGTGAGGGTCGTACGGCCTGATCGTTTTTTCGGCGGCGTTCTCAGGATCTGTTGCGATGTCGTAAATCTTCGCTTCGTGGTGGTCGATGACGACCATGAGGTTCGACATCGAATCGTCAGCCGTCGGCGCCGGCACCGGACATTGTTCCGACGTCCACCCGACATGCGCGAGAAACTTCCGCAGCTTAATGACGTCAGTTCCTTCGATGTCCTTGGTGTGCGGCTTGCGCATAAAGTGAACTTCGCCGCCGACGCTGAACTCGAATTCGTTGTTGGTTCTCCGGTTTACGTCACCGATTTTGTCGATGAGCGCAACGACGTCATTCCATTCGAGGTTGTGCGCCGACGGATGACGAAAGAGCGCTTCCAGGGTCCGTTGATTGCCTCCGGAGACGTGCGCGCGCTCGTGCGCTGGAACTACTTTGCTTTGCGGTCGATTGGTTTTCATGACGTCCCGAATAAGTCGTTCGTCAGACGATAGTGAGCGCAGACCTATCCGTAGTCTGTTCGCTGGCGAACGCAACGGCGTAACTTGGGGAGATTCAGCTGAATCGCGTTCGGATTGCACGCGGTTCATTGACGATGCTGTTCGACGTCTCGTTCACCGACATACACTTCCGCCTGCGTCGCCGGCGCTTGTATGCGCGCCTATCGATCACCCGTTGGATCGCCGTGCGGCAGTAAGATCCAACGTGTGGATCACCTGCGTCGCGTCGTCGGGATCAGGGGTACGTCGAAATCCGAGATGATCGGCGAGATCGCGCATCGGGAAATTGTCGGCTGCATCGACGGAATACATCATAACGATACCTCGCTCGTGCGCAGCGTCGATCAGGTGCTGCATGAGCATCGTTCCGAGTCCGCGGCGTTGCCATTCATCGCTGACGGCTACCGCGCACTCGCAACCGAGTCCGTCGGTGCGCGCGCTAAAACGGCTGACGCCGACCTCTTGCGTGTCCGGCCCTTTCGCGATGACCGCAATGAACGCCGCCTCGGTCGCATGGTCGAGGTGGGTGAATTGCCGTAATAGCTGCGCGCTCGGCGTCTTTACGTCACCCAGAAAACGGAATCGACTCGATGTCGGCGAGAGGCGCTCGATGAAACGGCGCTCAATCTCGGTATCGGCATCACCAATAGGGCGGATCAGTACCGGCGTTCCATCGCTCAGCACGACCGTCCACTGCGTCGGTTTGGGTTCGTTGCGCTGCGTTCGTTGATCGGATTCTTCGGCTAACATAATTTTGGACTCGGCTATCGCTTGTTGTTGCTTGTCGATATTTTCAAAACATCTGCTTGCTTGCGTTCGTCGCGCGAAGACTTTTAGCGATCGCGCGCAGCTACGCAGGTCATTGATACTAGCGTTTCGCCAGACGGGGTCGGTGCGGTATCCGACATAGGCGCAACGATCAGACGTTTTTTTTTACCAACTTGTTCTATGATCGCTTCTGCCACGAGGCTGTGACGGTTTTATAAGGATCAGCTGCTTGCCAACCGCACGGACCGATCCAAGAACCAATCACTTGCTCGCTGCGATTCCGGATGCGGAATGGGAACGCTTTGCGCAGCATTTGCGGCCCACGTCGATGAAGCTGGGCGACGTCATTTACGAATCCGGCACAGAGCAGCCCTACGTCTATTTCCCGACCAATTCGATCGTGTCATTGCTCTATGTAATGGAGAACGGCGATGCCGGTGAAATTGCCATCGTGGGCAATGAAGGGCTGGTCGGCATTTCGCTCTTCATGGGCGGCGGCTCGACGGCGGATCGCGCTGTTGTTCAAAGTGCCGGTTATGCGTTCCGCATGGAAGGTCGATACATTCGCGAAGAATTCTTGCTTGCCGGTCCGGTCCAGCAATTGTTCCTTCGATATACCCAAGCGCTGATTTCTCAAATGGGACAGACCGCGGTCTGCAATCGGCACCACACCGTTAACCAACAGTTGTGTCGATGGTTGTTGATGAGCATGGATCGCTTGCCGTCGAATGAGCTGACGATGACGCAAGAACTTATCGCCAACATGCTCGGCGTCCGGCGTGAAGGGGTCACCGACGCTGCGGGAAAGCTCCAGCGTGCGGGCGTGATCGAATATCGCCGCGGAAAAATCCGGGTTCTGGATCGGCCGCTGTTGGAGAAGATGGCGTGTGAATGCTACGACGTCGTGAGACGTGAGTTCGCGCGGCTTCTCCCTTGGGACCGCGGTCGGGTGACACACGAGATAAAAACCTGAGAAGTCAGCGCGGCGTTTTTCGTTTCGATCTTCTTCACTCCTGTTTCTGCGATGGCGGTTGGCGCGTCATTGCGACGACCGCTGCATACGTCAGTATTTGACCTCGCGACACGTCGCAGTCTTTCTAAGCGCGATGACGTACAGACGCGGAAACAACCGCGCGTCAAAGTCGGGCTCCCCGCTTAACAAGGAACAACGATGAAGACGGATTCGCAACTGCAACGTGATGTGCTGGATGAACTGCAATGGGAGCCGTCCGTGCACGCTTCCGATATCGGAGTCCAAGCGAAGCAGGGTGTTGTGACCCTTACGGGCCACGTCGGCAGCTTTGTCGAAAAGTGGAACGCAGAGCGTGCGACCCAGCGCGTCTCGGGGGTTAAGGCGCTGGCTGTCGAGATGGACGTTAAGTTGACCGACTCCTTTTCGCGAACCGACGCGGACATTGCGCTATCGGCGAAAAATATTCTGGATTGGGGATCTTCGTTCCCTCACGACACCGTGAAAGTAATGGCAGAAGGTGGCTGGGTCACGCTGACCGGTGAAGTGGATTGGCAGTTTCAAAAGCAGGCTGCCGTGGACAGCATCCGTTACTTACTTGGCCTCAAAGGCGTCACCAATCAGATTGTGATCAAAAAGATCGCCGCCTCGAACGCGATCAAATCGAGCGTGGAAGCAGCGCTCAAGCGAAGCAGTCGTCCCAATCATCAAAACATCTCCGTCGAAGCACGAGACGGCGAAGTGACATTGACAGGCAACGTGCACAGTTTTTCGGAACGCAACGCGGCAGCGAATTCGGCGTGGAACGCACCTGGCGTGCGCGACGTGATCGATAACATCACCGTGAGCTACTGATCGCGGCGGCGCGAAGTGTGCCTATCAATTTAATTAATTCAAAAGGAATGACTGTGGAAAACAAACAGGATTCATCCGTGCACATGTATGACACGCACGTGGCCGCCGAAGCCGCTGTTCGTGAACTTAACGCATCCGGATTCGACATGAAGCAATTGTCGATTGTCGGTAAGGGCTATCACAGCGAAGAACATCCCATCGGTTTTTATACCGTGGGCGACCGTATCAAGACGTGGGCGGGAACCGGCGCGTTCTGGGGCGGGCTTTGGGGACTTCTACTCGCCCCAGCGGTTTTCTTTTTGCCTGGAATCGGACTGGTTGCCATGGCGGGACCCATCGTGTCGTTGTTGGTCGGTGCGCTTGAGGGCGCGGTTGTCGTCGGTGGCGTATCGGCGTTTGGCGCAGCGCTTACTCAGATTGGAATGCCTCGCGAGCAGGTTATCAAGTATGAAAAGGCGCTCAAGGCCGACAAATATGTACTCGTCGTACACGGCACGCCGGGAGAAATCGATAAAGCCCGAACCGTATTGAATGATGCACCAGCTATAGCTGCTTGATGCCTTGCTGCATTTAAAGCGACTGCAATACGGCGGCGCTGTGAATGGCGATCTGCGCATCTTCTTCGGATGTAATTACGCGCGCGCGGAGCTTTGAAGTTGGCTTACCGATCATGCTCCGCGCTGCTGCATTGCTTATTTCATCAAGAGCGATGCCGGTCCACTCGAGATAACCGCAAATGAGCAATCGGGTGCGTTCATCGTTCTCGCCGATGCCGCCCGTGAAAACGAGAAGATCGGCGCCTCTGAGTGCAGTCATCATCGCTGCGATTTGCTTGGCGACCGAATAGCCAAACAACTGAATAGCCAATGATGCGCTCGCATCGTCATCGGCCGCGCTTCTCAAGCGGCGCATGTCGCTCGTCGTGCCCGACAAGGCGAGCAGTCCGGCGTGATGGTTGACAAGATCTTCGATTCGATCGGCATCGAAATGTTTCTCCCGCATCAAATAGACGAGAAGCCCCGGATCCAGATCGCCGCTCCGCGTTCCCATAACGACCCCGCCGGTGGGCGTGAGTCCCATGCTCGTATCGATGGAGTGTCCGTCGCGCACTGCCGTGATGCTCGATCCATTACCGAGGTGCGCGATGATGAGCCGTGGCGGCAGATCCTCTCCAAGTCGGCGCACGATCGATTCGCACGACAGGCCGTGGAATCCGTAACGCTCGATGCCAGCCGATCGTAGTGATTGTGGGAGCGGAAGTGTTCGAGCTATGGACGGCATCGTGGTGTGGAACGCCGTATCCAAACATGCGACGTGCGGGATGTTGGCAAAGTGCTCGCGCGCAAATCGGACGACAGCCAGTACCGCTGGCATGTGCAGCGGCGCGAAGGCGATCGCGGAATCGAGCGCCAGCAGGACTGCTTCGTTGATCAGGCAATGCGCGCGCAGCGTGGGGCCGCCATGAACGATTCGGTGTCCGACGCACGTCGGCGCTGGCGCGTTCCAATCCTTAAGCAGTTGAACGATTCGCGCGAGAACGTCGTTCTGGTCGCGTAACCGGTCCGTCTCGTGAACCGCGCGGCCGCTGACATCGTGGGCCAGAAAATCCATGCGACCGCTAGCTGTCGATTCGGCGATTCCGGATAGCAGCAACTGAGTTTCGAACTGCTCGCGCCGGTACAAGCCAAACTTCAGCGAGGACGATCCGCTATTGAGCGCCAACACGACTGCACCTTCGCTCACCGCTGTACGCCCGCGCGTTCTAAAACGCTCACGGACGCCAACGCCAATCGCGCACTTCGGGCATGTCCTCGCCGTGCTCGCTGATATACAGTTTGTGACGTTCCATCGTCGTCCAGTAACGCGCTCGAGCGTTTTCCACCTGGCTTCTCAATCGCGGTATTCGCTCAATGGCATCGAGCGCCAGTTGATAACGATCCAGATTGTTTAAAACGACCATGTCAAACGGTGTCGTCGTCGTGCCTTCTTCCTTGTAGCCGCGCACATGGATGTTGGCGTGGTTGTGACGGCGATAGGTTAGTTTGTGAATCATTGCCGGATAGCCGTGGAAAGCAAAAATTACCGGTTTATCGACGGTGAAAAGTTCGTCGAAGTCGAGATCGTTCAGGCCATGCGGATGTTCGGACTGCGGTTCCAGCACCATCAGATCGACGACGTTGACCACACGAATGCGGATGTCAGGCACATACGTACGCAACCACGTTACGGCCGCAATAGTCTCCAAAGTGGGTACGTCACCGGCGCAGGCCATGACGACATCAGGATCGTTCTCTTCATTACTCGCCCAATGCCAGATGCCGGCGCCGATCGAGCAGTGTCGCGTCGCCGCGGCCATGTCGAGCCACTGCCATTCCGGCTGTTTGCCGGCGACGATCAGATTGATGTAATTGCGGCTGCGCAAACAATGGTCCATTACCGATAGCAGGCAGTTGGCATCGGGCGGCAAGTAAATGCGCACGACATCGGATTTCTTGTTGGCGACGTGGTCGATGAAGCCCGGATCCTGATGCGAGAAGCCGTTGTGATCTTGTCTCCACACGTGCGAGGTCAACAGATAGTTCAATGACGCGATGGGTTTGCGCCAGCCAATCGTTCGGCTGACCTTCAGCCACTTCGCATGCTGATTGAACATCGAATCGATGATGTGGATGAAGGCTTCGTAACAGGAGAACACGCCATGTCTGCCGGTCAGCAGATACCCTTCGAGCCATCCTTCGCAGAGGTGCTCGCTCAACACTTCCATGACGCGGCCTGTCGGACTCAAATCGATATCGACATCGTCGACGGCAGCCATCCATTCTTTGCCAGTGACTGCGATCACCGCTTCAAGCCGATTCGATGCCGTTTCGTCAGGTCCGAACAGGCGAAAGTTTTGTTGATCCAGATTCAACTTCATTACGTCGGCGAGGAAGGTTCCGAGAACCCGCGTCGCTTCCGCTTGAACGGTTCCGGGCGAGGACAGCGCGACGGCGTAGTCAGGGAAATGCGGCAGTGCCAGCGGTCGCAACAACTCTCCGCCGTTCGCGTGCGGGTTGTAGCTCATCCGTCGGTGTCCGGTCGGAGCCAGCTCAGCAAACTCGTCGCGGAATTTCCCGTCCGCGTCGAACAACTCTTGCGGACGATAACTTCTCATCCAAGTTTCGAGCTGTCGTAAGTGCTCCGGATTTTTCATATCCGCAAGGGGAACTTGGTGCGCGCGCCACGTGCCTTCCACCGGTAAGCCGTCCACGATTTTGGGGCCAGTCCATCCTTTGGGCGTTCGGAACACAATCATCGGCCAACGAGGACGCTCGGTGATTTTGCTGTCGACGCCATCGCGTGCGTCACTCTGTATTTTCCTAATTCGCACCAATACGAGATCGAGCGTCGCGGCGAGTGACTGATGGACCAGCATCGGGTCGTCGCCTTCGACAAAAAACGGTTCGTAGCCGTAGCCGACCATCAATTGCGTCAACTCGTGTCGGCTGATGCGCGCGAGAATGGTCGGATTGGCGATCTTGAATCCGTTCAAATGCAAGATGGGCAGAACGGCACCATCGCGCGCGGGATTGAGGAATTTGTTCGAGTGCCAGCTCGCAGCCAATGCGCCGGTCTCGGCTTCCCCGTCGCCGACAATGCAGGCGACCAGAAGGTCGGGATTGTCGAACGCGGCGCCGTAGGCATGCGTCAGCGAATAGCCGAGTTCACCTCCTTCATGGATCGAGCCCGGCGTTTCCGGCGAAACGTGGCTCGGGATGCCATAAGGCCAGGAAAACTGGCGGAACAGGCGTTGCAATCCGTTGCGATTGCGCTCGATCGACGGATAACGCTCGGTATACGACCCTTCCAAATATGCATGCGCGACGAGTCCAGGACCACCGTGACCCGGACCGATCACATACATCATATTCAGATCGTTCTCGGTGATCAGTCGATTCAAATGTACGTATATGAAATTTAGACCCGTCGTTGTTCCCCAGTGTCCCAGCAATCTGGGCTTGACGTGTTCAAATCGAAGCGGCTCTTCAAGTAAGGCGTTGTCGCGGAGATAAATCTGTCCGACCGATAAATAGTTTGCCGCGCACCAATACGCTTGCATCTTGCGAAGCACGTCGGATGAAAGATATTTGTCGGTATTGGCGTCCATTGTTCTCCGCTGTGTTTAAGGGTCGCGGACGTGACAGCCCTCGACGTGAACCTGGCTTCATCGCCTGCTTGCGCGAGCACGGGACTAGCCGGCAAGAAACAATGCCGCTAACTGAAAGCTTGCTTACTAGACGACTTTGATCGCATCGATAACGTTGCGAACACCTTCAAGCGCTCTATCGACTCGGACAGTTTGACATTCAACTCGACGGTCAGGGCCTTTACACCACAGACGCGTTGTATCGCGTTCTCGACGTCGAGCTTCTCAGTTAACCCGCGCACGTGACCGGTGATCGTGACGATGCCGTCATCGACATGCACCTCGACGCCGGTTGCGTCAACCGCAGGTTCCCATTCGAGTTCGGCAAGTACATCGAGCCGCAATTCGGAATCCGCTTTCATCGTGTTTCCCGACATCTTGAATGCGAAGCATGCACCTGGCAGAGCGTTCGTTCTGTACGACAACGCACTTAGATGGAACGCGGATTAGAGATCGGTCGTCCAAGCTGCCCGCGCTGCTCAAGTCGGGCAACTAAGAAAGATTTTCTGGATCGGATTGCACAATGAGAAGTGCTAACGCGGCAACGACGGCGATCACAAGCGCTTGCCCGCCAATGACGCGGTGCATAAGCGCACCCACCACGCCGCCGCTTACCAAAGCACACCAGTGAAGTAAAAAATAGCGTGCATTTTTTTGCTCTGCTGGATCGATCGCAACGATCGCGCGACCGAACGCTACTAGGGCGCCCGTCATATAGGTCATACCTACGGGCAGCCGTCTGCTGTGCGAGAAAACCGTGTTCATCGCACCCATTGCCATTGCCGTGGTGAAGCCTTCGCACCATTCCATTCGACACGCGGCGCTCAGCGCAGCGAGCGTGAGTAACAGCGTCACAATGCTTAACACCCGACGAGCGCGCTGTACTTCGCAACGTCGCGCGCTTAGCTCGCCCGTGATCACGCCAGCCACGAAAATGACGATAAGCAATCCTGGCAATACTGCAGTGCTCGGGTCGGTCGACACGTCGATCGCAAGGCGCGTGGAATTGCCCGACATGAACGACACGAAATAGCCGCCGACCGTAAGAAATCCAATCACGTCGACATACCCTGCCAAAGCTGCTAACCCCGAGGCGAAACGTCGCACACGGCGGCTTTGCATCGTCATATGACCGAGCCTAGTGCTTTAACGCCCTCAGCGATAGAAGCTTGTGGTCTGTCTACCGCGCGCGCCTGGTCGACGAGCAGGCGGCGCAGCATGGTCGCGGCGACGGCGAAGAAATACGCGCGATCCTGCCAGTCGACACTATCGCGCCTACCGTCAACTCGGGCACATAACCCATAAGCACGGCTTCAGCGCTGGTCTAAGCAAAGAAAGTCAGGTCGCTATTAGGTTGCTGTCGGCTGTGCCGACTCACGCACATAACGCAGATGCGTTGCGGCTGGTCCATCAAGAACCTTGTCAATGCGAAACTGCTGCCCTGCCTGTTGCAGGTTCTCAAAGAGACGCCGTCCGCTGCCGAACAACACAGGTGCCAAGGCGATTTCCAGCTCATCGACGGCTCCCAAGTTCAGATACTGCTGGATTACGTCCGCTCCACCGGCAATACGAATATCCCGACTGCCTGCGGATTCGTTAGCGAGCTCCATGGCCCGCGCCGGTCCGTCATTGACGAAGTAAAAGGTCGTTCCGCCCGGGCGCACCCAGGGTTCGCGATTCTCATTGGTAAGAACGTATACCGGTGTGTGAAACGGAGCTTCCTCGGGCCAGGTGCACTCGCCCTGGTCGAACATTCGCTTGCCCATAATGTTGGCGCCGATGCGCTCCGTGGTGTTGCGAACCAAGTCATTTACTGGACCGGTCTCTCCTCCCGGTCCGAATTTGAGATTCTCGCGGAAGTATTGTTGATTGATTAGCCAAGCCATGAGCGCGCCCCATTTGGCGCCCCAATTCTTGTAGCGAGGATTCTCCATGGTCATTCCTTCCGGTGCCATGTAGCCATCGAGACTGAGCGCAATGTTGACGAAAACCTTACTCATGACTATTCCATTGATTTATCGGATCTCTGCCTAACGCCTAAGCTATCACCGCTCGACGTCCGCAGACGCACATTGTGCGAGTGAAGGTTCTCCACGAAAACGTGCCGGAAAGAAAACATGATTGGCACGCCGCTCACGCCGCACATTCTCAAATCTTAGCGAGCCTACGCGACTTCCGCGCGCGACGGTGGCGCGCCGCCGGTCAAATTTCACAGTCAGCTCGGGTTAGCGCTTCCTCGACTATAAAAATAGCGAGTGCATCGAGCAAGATGCGATCCTTCAACCCGCCAACGCAAGGAGTGCGTAGTGACCAGTGAAGACCAAACCAACAAAACGTCGACCGAACTTATCGATCGCGTGTGGACCGTAGCGGCGCGCACGCACACGGCGACGCTCATTACGATCGAACGCGACAAGCCCGTCGCTCGCCCAATGGGAGCGAAGGTGGATGCTGAAGCCGAGCGTATTTATTTTTTGACATCGGCGCGGTCGCGCAAGACGCAAAACGACAACGAGACGGCCACCGTGTTTTTCATTGAAGGCAACACGTATGTATCGATGACCGGACGCGTGCGCGTAAAGGACGATCGAACAAAAATCAAAGAACTCTGGAATCCATTCGCGAAAGCTTGGTGGTCGTCGCCAGACGATCCGGACATTCGCGTAATGGAAGTTGCCCCGAGCGAAGCCGAAATTTGGGATGGCCCGAACAAACTTTTCGCAGGCGCATTGATGCTCGCGGCGGCCATCACCGGCGATCAACCGGAGGTCGGCGATCACGCGAGGCTGAAGCTTTAGAAGAAGGTTGGCGAGAGTTCGGGCGCAATGGGAGCGCTGTTTTCAATTCGCTTTGTTTGGCGCGGCGTAGCCGATCGATGGGTCGACTTTTTACTACCGACCGCGCAACCTCTATTGCACGACCGAATTGGACAAAACGATGCGTAATTCACGCGTCCTGTGCGTATTTGCCGTGGCTCGCGTGATGCGAATACTTACTACTGGAACGACGCTCGTGCATTTCCGCGTCGAAGGCAATCCTATGCGATTGAAGAATTCGGTTAGCATGCGCTGCGAGTCGTCGAAATAAAAAAGGAAGCCACTCTCATGACCATGGACAACGAGGACGAAAAACCGCGCGTTTCAACAGGAAGCGCCGGGCTGGACGACATTCTCGGCGGAGGTCTCGATGCCGATCGGATGTATCTCATCGAAGGACGCCCTGGATCGGGTAAGACGACCATCGCCCTGCAGTTTCTGCTTGAAGGACGGCGACGCGGCGAGCGCGTTCTTTACGTCACGATGTCGGAAACTGAGCGGGAACTTCGCCTCGTGGCAAAGCGGCACGGATGGTCGTTGGATGGGATCGACATTTTCGAACTCGTACCGGCAGAAACAACACTCGATCCAGAGCGCGAACTTACCGTCTTATCGCCCGCTGAAATTGAACTCGGCGAAACGTCAAAGCTGATTTTCGAGAAAGTGACGCAAAGCAATGCGACGCGCGTCGTCATCGACAGCTTGTCGGAACTGCGGCTATTGGCGCAAAGCTCATTGCGCTACCGACGTCAGGTTCTCGCGCTGAAACATTATTTCGGACGCTGCAATTGTACCGTCGTGCTGCTCGACGATCTGACGTCGCACGAAACCGATCTGCAACTGCATTCGATTTCGCACGGCGTAATTTTACTCGAGCAGCTCGCTATCGATTACGGCGCGCAGAGGCGCCGCCTCCGCGTCGAGAAAATGCGCGGTATCGATTTTCGCGGCGGCTACCATGATTTCACCATTAAACGTGGCGGACTGGAAATCTATCCGCGACTCGTGGCATCCGAGCACCACACGAAGTTTGCCGGCGACTTCACGCCAAGCGGGAACGGAGATTTGGATGCACTACTCGGCGGCGGACTGGAGCGTGGAACGAATGCCCTGCTGATCGGAGCCGCCGGCGTTGGTAAATCATCGCTGGCGTTGACGTACGTGGTGGCCGCGGCGAAGCGCGGTGAGAAGGCCGTTCTATTCGCATTCGACGAAGGCCTCGGCACCATGGACGCGCGCGCGCGAACCATTGGACTTCCGTTGGACAAGGCTGTCGACGCAGGTTTGCTGCACTTTCAGCAGATCGATCCCGCCGAGCTTTCGCCCGGCGAATTTGCGGCCAAAGTCCGCGCCGTTGTGGAAGAGGGCGCGCGCGTTGTCGTGATCGATAGTTTGAACGGCTATCTCAACGCGATGCCAGACGGGCGATTTCTCATCCTTCAAATGCACGAGTTGCTGAGCTATTTGGGGCAGCAGGGCGTACTTACGATTTTGGTGCTTGCGCAAAACGGACTTGTCGGGCCGATGGAAACGCCGCTTGATATCAGTTATCTGAGTGATGCCGTTATCATGCTGCGTTACTTCGAATATTCGGGCGCCGTGCATCGCGCGCTGTCTGTCGTCAAGAAGCGCAGCGGCGATCACGAGCACACGATTCGCGAATTCCGATTGACGAAAAACGGTATAGCCCTTGGGCAGCCGTTGTTTGGGTTCAGCGGCATATTTTCCGGAACGCCAACGTACACGGGCGACAGCGCGCCGTTATTCCAAATCAGCGACGGACCGCATGTCTGATGTCGTTCTAGAACGCGTACTGGTGCTTGCTCCGATCGGGCGCGACGGGCCGGCCTCGGCGGAATTGCTTCAGCGTGCAGGTACGCCGACGTTCGTATGCGCGGATTTTGCGGAATTGTGCCGTGAACTAGTCATAGGAGCGACTGCTGTTTTCGTCGCTGAGGAAGCGTTGTTTGGAAAAGATTTGTCGCAACTGACGGAGTGGGTTGCCAGTCAACCGGCGTGGTCGGATTTGCCATTTGTGTTGCTGACGAGCCGTCACGATCAACCGCGCGTGATGGCGTGGCGGCGAAAGATCGTCGATGTTTTGGGCAACGTTTCGTTGCTGGAACGGCCTGTTCAACCGATAACGTTGTCGAGCACTGTTCACGCTGCCGTTCGTGCGCGCAATCGTCAGTATGAGGTGAAAGCCTTGCTCGAAGCGCGCGACAAAGCGGCGAACGAATTGCAGAAACAGGTCGCCGATGCGACCAAAGAACTGCGGGAACAAATCGTCGAACGCGCCCGTATAGAGGATTCATTACGGCAGGCACAAAAGATGGAGGCCATCGGTCAATTGACAGGTGGCATCGCACACGATTTCAATAATCTTCTGACAGCCGTAACGAGCAGTCTCGAGCTTTTGAAAACACGATTGCCGCAAGACGATCGTTCAGAAGCATTGCTCGACAACGCGATCAACGGCGCCGAACGCGGTGCGCGGTTGACACAACGAATGCTCGCATTCGCGAGGCGGCAAGATTTGACGATCGAGCCTGTGCATCTCCACGCCCTCGTCGTCGGCATGCGGGGCTTGATCGAACGCGCAGTCGGCCCGTTGTTTCCAGTGCACACGGACATCGCGGTCGACCTTCCTCCCGTAGGCACGGACGCGAATCAACTCGAAGCCGCACTTCTGAATTTAGCGCTGAATGCGCGTGACGCAATGCCCGAGGGCGGAGACATTCACATCACTGCGCGCGCTGCATCGGCCGAAGATCGTCGGGTAATCGATGGAAAGCAGGGCAATTATGTTCTTCTCAGCGTTTCGGATAGTGGCGAAGGGATGAGCGATGAAACGATCGCGCGCGCCGCCGAGCCGTTTTTTACGACTAAGGGAATCGGAAAAGGCACGGGCTTGGGATTGTCGATGGTGCAGGGCTTGGCCGAGCAATCGGGCGGCAAATTGCACATCGCAAGTTCACTGGGTGTCGGCACGACGGTAAAAATTCTTTTGCCGCAGGTCGCGCCAGCGTCACCGGATGTCGCCGCCAAAAATGTTTTGGAAAGTCCCGTCGCGCAATCGCCATCGCGTCGAGGCACCGTTTTAGTCGTTGACGATGATGCGCTGGTTTTGCGAAGTACGTCGGCGTTGTTGGACGATATGGGTTATTCGGTAATCGAAGCGGAAGATGCGGAACTCGCACTAACGAGGCTTGAAAATTCTGGTCAGATTGATTTAGTTCTTACAGATCACGCGATGCCAGGTATGACAGGCCTGCAATTGGCCGTATGCGTCCGGAAGTTGCAGCCGAACCTTCCGATAATTTTGGCGTCGGGGTACGCAGAGCTGGAAGGGAAAATTCCCGACAACGTTCGTCGGTTGGCGAAGCCGTTTCGTCGTATTGATCTTGAAAATGTCATCTCTCAGGCGACGGGCTTGTCATCGCCGGGTAAGCCGGCTTGATTATTTCGCAGGCACTGGTCGTGAGTATCCCGAAGCCGGAAATATAGCTGCCGATCATCGGAAAAAACGAACGGAGATTTAGCCGATACGCAGGCGCCGCAAATTTGCGTGTCCGGATTTTCTCGTCATTGTCGTACTACCGCACGACTACTATGTGAGAACTACGATGACCACGCTTTTCCACTCGAAAGAATTTTACCGTCGGCGTCTTGCCGCCGCGGCTGCAGGCATCATGTTGGCGTTGCTGGCTGCACCAGTCGGCGCGTTAAGCCTGTGCGCCGCCACGGCGCAAGATCTCCACGACGATTTGGCGAAGGCCTCCGATAACGGTCTGTACGCCGGGGAGGATGTCGAAATCAATCTCGTGAAAGGAACGTACCATACCGGGGATATTTTCCCGAACGGACTCTTCGCGTATAGCTCGACCGCATCGACGGGCCACATCATCGTGAGTGGCGGGTGGAGCGTCAATTGCGACAGTTTCTCGCCCGACGCCAGCACAACCGTGCTCGATGGGGACGCCATGACGCCGGTGTTGTCTATCTATAACTCGAACAACGATATCGATGTCGAATTCCTGACGATTCAGAATGGCGCGAGTGCGCACGAAGGCGGCGCGGTTGCGCTGGCTTCGACCGGCGGCGCAATCACGCTTTCAGACAACATCATCCAGAATAATCATATGAACGGAGAAGCGGGCGGCTTTTACGTTGAAACGGTGGGCCAAATCGCGGTCGAAGGTAATCTCGTGGTAGGTAACTCGTCGGGAGTCAATTATGGCGCGGGATTAATAATAAGTCTGGACGGTATCGAGGCACGGTTTAGCCAAAACACGGTTTACAACAACACGACCACGGTGTCTGGCGGCGTGGGCGGAGTTTCTTGTTGCGGTTTTACGGGAACTACCACGGTGACCGCGAACATTTTGTGGGACAACGCGAATTTCGGCATCAATTTCCAGGGCACTCCCGCAGATTTTGAATTCAACGACGTTGGAGCCATGACGGGCGTGACACCGAGTCCTAATTTAGGGAACGTGTCGGTAACGCCGAAGTTCGCCGACGCGACGAATCAGAATTTTCGCTTGGCTGGCGATTCGCCTCTGCTCGCGGTTTATGCGGCGGCAGGATCTTTCCGCAGTACCGATCTTGCCGGCGACGCTTATGCGTTTCCGGCACTCGGCTACTTCGATATCGGTGCGTACGAGGACACGGTCTTCACCGATCACGGATTCGAAGGCAAATGAGCGAATCGCAATAGTCTTCGCCTGAATCACTGCGGCTCGATTTACGAGCCGCTGCCAAAAAAAATGCTTACTGGAAGCCAATCCGCTTTCCCGCTGTAGGAGGATTCGAGACGAGCAGCACCGTGTAATTTTTCGAATAACGAATAAACCAAGCGCCTTAATCATCATGGTCCAGCTTGCGGCGCTTCTCTATTCGCGCAGTTTTAGGCGTTCGACCTTGCGCCGTGCTCCAAAGTCCAGCGACCAAATTTGTCCGATGAGATTGTGTCCGAAACTTCGATGCCGATATTCGCGATCGAGCGTGAAGCCCGCGCGCTCATAGATTTTTCGAGCCGATACCAAAACATCGTTCGTCCAGAGCATTATTCCCTGATAGCCCGCTGATCGGGAGAACGCGATGCATTGATCGACCAGGCGTCGACCGATGCCTAAACCGCGCGCGGACGGATCAACGAGTAGGCAGCGCAACTGTGCCATCTCCGGGTTGTCTTCATTGCGCACGACGAAGACGCACGCCGCACGGTGCCCATCCACTTCGGCGATCCAACAGCGCTCTTTGGATCGATCGTGTTTTGTCGCAAATGCCGCGAAAAGCGTTGCGACTAATGCCTCGAAGGAGGCGTTCCAGTTGAATTCGTCGGCGTACAAGTGGCCGTGTCGTTCGATCGCCCATCCGATGTCGCCGGGCGCCGGTTCACGAATAATAATTTTCTTCTCTACGCCGACATCAGCGGAAAGCGCGCGTTTGGCGCGCTCGATGCCGCCGAGCAGATCCTCACGCGAGGCGTCGGGCAAGGCCGATAACATCACAGAGGCTTGCTTGCGCGACCGTCGATCCAGTTCACGGAATGCATGGCGACCCGCCGTGGTGAGCGCCAGAGTGAACTCGCGAGAATCCGAAGCGGAACGCTTGCGGATCAAGAGATGCTGTTTGCCAAAGCCGCGCAGTATTCGACTGAGATATCCGCGATCGAGTTCTAGCGACGTCCCAATTTGACTGGCAGTCAACCCATGCCCATTTGCCAGCTCATAAAGAACGCGCGCTTCCGTGAGCGAAAACGAGCTGTCGAGCAGTCGCTGATTAAGCACGCCGATGCGCCGCGTATAAAGGCGATTGAAACTGCG
>CAZZYA010000033.1:0-20119 GCA_964658115.1 uncultured Rudaea sp.
GTACTTTGTGCGGCACCGCTAAGACCACTCGCGGCATCCGCGCCACCATCGGCAAGAATGCCTACACTTTGAGCGGCGCCATCGGCAGCTAACGCACTACCGCCTGCCGCAGCGGCATCGCCGATACCGCCGGCTGCTGCGGCTCCGAAGTCGCCCGCCACGCCCGCCCCGAGATCACCCGCTGCCCCTGCTGCAAAATCGCTTGCGACTCCGGCGCCGAGATCGGCGGCGCCGGTTGCTGCAGCATCGACCCCAACTCCTACGGCAGCGTCGGCCCCCGCGGCAGCGGCGGCACCTCCTGCGGCTCCGAGAGCACCCAATGCAAGACCACCCGTTAGGTAAATTGCACCCGCGATCACCAAAGGCTTCCAAATTTTGGACACCACGCTACCGATGCCACGGAAAACTTTTCCAAGCGCACTACCAATGCCTGACATAATTACTCCTGTGATTTGATTTGAATCGCCGAACAGCGATGCTGAGTATTCAAACGAGCATTTACTCGTTTCGAAAAAAACTAGACGGGGTAATCCCGTCTGTCGAATTACCCCGCCTCTTCAGGGAACGCGCAAACTAGCCATCAATTCCGGCTTGGCCAAAAACCCTAGAATCTTCTCGTTCAACTCTTCTCGGGTGAGACTGCGAAAATCGAGTGGGCCGCCATCCTTGCCCGTGAGCTCAGTGCTCTGAACCGGTCGCCCGAAGCCGCGATCTAGAAGTGCTTGAGCGGCCAACGCCGAGACTCGATCGTTGGACTTCTCGCGCATTAGTTCGACTAGGCGATTGATTGCCTCTTCTCCGTGCGCTTGCGCTAACGCACGCACGTTGGTCTCTCCTTTGGGGCGACCGCCGGGATTGCCCGATTTGCCTTTCGTGAATTTCATGCCTAATCCGATCCTGTTCTCAGGTCAATGGATGCCCATGGACTCATGCGTATTGCTCCAGCACAAGGTCGACGGCTTCTTCTATGTCGGGTCCGTTGTAACCGACTTCGTCCAACAGCCTCAGCGCCTCACTGCGTCCGGTATCGAGAACGAAATGTTCGAACGAGTCCATAGCGAAGTACGCCAAAGGATTCTCGGTCCGATCAGGCGCGAACGATTCGTCAGTCATGATGCCGGCCTGACGGAGGGCGTCCATCAGACAGCCAACATGATCTCTGGACCAGCGGGGCAATAGGTTGCAAATTGGGTGAGGTGTCATTTTCTTGTACTCATAAATGAAAAACCCGCTTCATGCGGGTCGTGGGAATAACGTGTCTGATGGCGTAGTCGCTCCTGAAGCGCGGCGTCTAGCATCCGATCGGGAGTTACCTTTTGTTACCCCTTTAGGGGCGGAAGCAATTGAATAGCTCGTGAGTACGTGCGTCGGTGGCTGTTACATTGGGAGAGTGCGGTTTGAGATGACGCTAGACCATGTGAGCGGATCGCGGTTCACGTTTGAAGAATCCGTGTAAGAAACGGTAGCCTTACAACCCTGCCTAGGAGAACTTATTTATGTTCGTTGTAGTCATTGTCGAAAAGCCGCTCGACCAAGCAACAAGAGTAAGCGCCGGCTGGCCCAAATTCGCAGAAGATGTAGACGATATTGCAGGTAGACGAGGAAGTAAGTCGCGCCCCAGCGAAAATGTTTGGCTGCTTGAGCTCCCAAAAGATACAGCTCGCCTTTCATCTCTTGTGAGCGCCGTAGAAGGCAGGCCGCTCGCTCTGCGCGTTCTGTACTTCCAAGAGGCACCAAAGGAGTTTTCGCAACCATCTTCTTTGAAAGACGAAGACCCCTGATGTCGAACTCGCGCCAATTTTTCCGATATTCGAGATCGAGAAAATTCAGTTTCATGCTTCGATTCCTAAGACTTAAAGCTCGCGTGGTGTGCGAGGCGGAAGGTGCCCTGTGACGATAAATGTAGGCGCTCGACCTTTCTTTTTCAGATTTTGCAACGAAATAAATCAACACAATGTGGACCATCTCCTCCGGCTGATAGGAGAAGCTACAAATAGAAATGCAACTGACGTCCATGTGAGCTTCAGCTCAACAGGCGGCTTTATCGACGCTGGAGTCGCTTTTTACAATGCGCTCCGCGCGATGCCGGTTTTAACGGCGTTTTACAACACTGGCACTGTTCACTCGGCAGCTACCATTGCGTTTCTCGGCGCACAACAACGATACGCCTCAACGAACTCCAATTTTTTGATTCACCCAGTTGAGACTGATGCCGTTAGGATGAACGTTTCTAAATTGCGAGCTGCTCTAGTCGAGGCCCAAGCTAATGAAGATCGAATCGACAGAATCATCGCTGACAGAACAGCTATCCCCGCTGACTTGGTGACGGCCAGAAAACTTGGCGACACCTATATCACTCCCCAGCAGGCGCTGGAGTTTGGGGTTATCCAACAGATCGCCGACTTCGTTTTGCCACCCGGACACGCGTGGCAGTAGGGCCAATACACGCGCAATATCTGTTTCGTCTATGGAGCCCATTATTTGGCCGCGCACGCGTTACTCCTTCACCAGTATTTTATTAAGTAAATTTGCAATGCCCCGCGCTACGCGACGTGGCGTGCATCACGCCTCGGGATAGCAGTCCGCGGATCTATGTCCGTTGTTGACGATCCCGCGCAATACGTTTCGATAAGGTCGCGGACGATTTCAACAATGGTTTGATCCATCTGAGCTGCGCGCATCTTGAGCGCGCAGTGCAACTCCGGCCGCACAAACGTCTGCACCGTTCGTTCACATGCTTTCATGATTCAAACCCTGAAAAAAATTGCCGAATACTTGGGCGCTAGATGGCTGCGCACCCGAATCGTATTGCGCTTCGCCAACTTTCACGCCTTCACCCTGTATGCCATTGGCAGGGTGTTTCGCCGTCCCGTTTTCAATCGGACGCGCGTAGAGGGACGGCTGCGCCGGATAGCGTCGGCAATGAGCGATAGCCAGTTCGCCAACGAACGTGCGAACCGTCTTTGATATTCCCGCACGCTTCGGATGCCAGAATGTCTGCGTCCGCAACTTCACCGTTGCGGAGCCGTAGAACGGTGTGGTGGTGCCTGCGTCTTCGCGAAGCGTGCGGTTCAACCCACGCGCCATGTCCAGCAACTTCGTGCGGAGCCTTCGCTCAATCTTGCGTACCATGAATCGATAGGCCGACGCGCGCAGGCGAAATTGTTTCGCACGACTATCGAGCCGCAAGTGCGGACGCGTTTGGAAATAGCGGCGGCCAAACATGATCCGAACTAACGCGTCATGGCCAGCGGTTAGCTCCAGGCCGTCCACACACCCTTCGGCCGCGAGCGCGGCACGTAAGTCACATGGTGTCTCGAGCGCAAAACCCTTCAGGAGCGGTGGCGCACTCATACTGATCGCGATCAGGCCGTAAACATCAGGCGACGAGACGGGCATGCAAACGATGCCAGCATGTTTAGCCCAGGTGTGCTGTTGCCGACTACTCGTTGATCCGCCGATACCTCGTGCGGCGCCTTCCATCTTGTAACCGCGGTGGATGATGTCGAGCGAGTGATCCGTTACGTCACCGTCTTTCGTGGCCGGTCCTTCGATCGTGGGGCAGCGCCAGGTTGGACCGTAACCAAACGCGTGAGCGATTCGCTCGCAAGCGTCGCCGATCTCGCTCCATTCATCATCGCTGAAGAAGAGGGGCGAGTGGTTTTCGTTATGGAGTTTCCCCGAGCGCTGGTGATGATCCATCGTTAGCTGATATCGCTCATGAGTTCATGAGATGCAGTCATAGCTAAGCCGTTCCATTTCGATGGCGGAGCTATTTCCACAAAACTTCCGCAACGCGAGCGGACTAAATGCGGACGGGCGGGCGTAGACTTCCTCCTCTCTATGTAAAAGAAATCGTTGTTCATTCGCGAAGTGTTTTCGCGAGGGACGAAACCACGATGGTTAACCTTTGAAATGACCTTAGCTTCCGTGTTGGATAACCAAAGTCCGCTAGCATTTGTGCGCACATGCTTGCAGCGAAACCGTTTCGGGACATTGCTCAACCTTTCTAGAGATGAGTTGGCCATGCCATAGGCAAGGGTTCTGCGATATCCAGTCGTAACCAAGTGGGTTACCCAGCCGCATACCAATAGGTTCGTGCGCTTGGCAAATCGCTTAGCGATTCGGTAGCGAAGCGCCAGAGGTAACGCTGAGGTAACGGTGCGAGCGTTACTCATCGAACGCGTCTGATCGGAATGGCTTCCGAATCGAAGTGCATCACTCGCGGTTTGGGTCGCGGTTGCCAGAGCCACGCTGGCACAACATGCAAGATGCATCCGCCGTCTAGCTCTGCGATACACGGGAGATACGTTCGCAGATTCCATCCGGGCGATTTTTGCGCCCGAGCTATTAATGCAGAGATTGGAGGCGCAGAAAGAGCTCTGCCTCTGGCTAGATTGTAAGAAGGTGTACACATAGCGACCTGTTGAGGTAGTGAAAAGGGGGCGAATAAGTACACATAGCGAACAGTTCAGGCCGCTTTAGCCTCGTTTTCTGGTGAAGTGGTACACATAGCGACCTGTGAAGGAACACATAGCGACCTGTTTTCTAATTTCTTCCAATCATTCGACGCGACTTTTGTCGCCGGTATTTGTAGCTTGCCCCCGCATTCGTCGATGGGTTTCCATGTGATCGCGTAGAGCGCGCAGATGTGATTTCGCGTGCCGAATCGACTGCGTTCTAAGAAGCCCGCTTCGATTGCTTCATGAATAGCCGCGCTCAGTGTCGATTTACTTTTCCAACCACGCCGACGCATTCGCGACCACGGCAACGACAAATCGCCGTTGTTGTCACCCTTGAAGTGGCGCGCGGCTTCGATGATGACCTTTACCGCATACGGCGATAGCGAGCCCCACGCCTCTGACGCAAGCATGTGGTGCGGCAGAGCTATGAAGCTATGGCCTGCGCCCTTTCCTACCATTCGTGCGCGCTTCCGTTCGTTGATCTGATGCATCGATCAATCCTCCGTGACGTGGTGGTGAAGGTCGCGCAGGAGACGCTTTACTCCGTCTAGCGTGCGGTCAACGGAACTGAGATGCGCGGATGTCAGTCTGACGTAGGGCCATGCCGATACTTGTACATTTAGCGCGTCCAGGCCCTCTAGAACATTTCGCAGAAGGAATTGTTTGTCGAGCAAGCGCCGTTCGCGCTGCATTAAATAGTCCGCTACAAATACATTCATCGACCACCCCGCAGCAGATCCATGATGGCGTCGTTGAAGTCCAACCCACGCAGCTTCATGTGGAAGCCGACGAGATCACCGCCACCGCAGGATGCAAAGCAACGCCACGCACCGCGATCACCGTCAATGTGCACACTCAGGCTTGCTGTGCTGTCGTCGTGGAATGGGCATTTACTTTGCGCCCAGCCCGTCCCGTTGGTCCGCGACAATGTTGGAAGTACCTCGCGGTAATAACCTTCCGGAGCCGGCATGCGCGTGCGCCAGTTCTTGGGGACACTCCTCTTGGCAGTTGTGGTCATGCCGCCGCCTTCGCATCTCGCTCTGCGATGCATTGAAGTGCCACGGCTTCCACTTCATGGTTAACCCATCTCGCTGACGAACCATATTTAACCGGCGCGGGAAACGTACCTGCGCGGATGCGCGCGTAGATGGTGGATTTGCCGATTCCTAAGGTGCGCTCTACTTCGCGGAGCGTGATAAGCCGGATGGGTTGCCGATCCGGGGTGTTCGAGTTTTCCATGTGCGTCTCTCGATAACCGGCGTGGTGCCAGAGAGACGAATTAGAGCGATCAACACGTGCAGAAAAAACAGAAACAGTATTTCTATAAATGGTGGAACTATTTTTTTATCGCTAACCAGTAAGCAAATCCTTGAAAGCTATTCATCCTTTTTTCTTCCGAGTGGAGCCCAATCCGGCCGCACGATCGTCGCTGCTTTTTCTGCGAGCGTATTCGATAAACCTCGCTTGACGAACCAGCGCGCGACTTCGTCGTTCGTCGGGTGCGTACTGCGGTCTTCGGGTGCTGCATTTGCCCAAAATTTACGGGATGCCTGATTAAGAAATGATAGATAGGACGATACATATTTTGATGACATTGATATTGAATCAATCGCTTCCTCTTGCTCGCCACCGGATAGTAAAACTTGCAAATCCTCAGCCCGGATTAGAGCATCGGTGAAATCGAAGTTGTTTACCCATTCAAGACGAGACGGCTCATCCCCATCATATTCTCGAATGATAAAACCCCAGAGGGGCCCTCCCGCTGACCGCTGCGGGATGAGGCTGTCAGCCCCCCACCATGCTGTCGGCGCTACGTGGACGTGCATCAGTGATCCGCTCCGCGCCGCACGTTTCACGTCCGACGCGAAGACTCGGAAAAAGCCCTCCAGCATAAAGTCCGCAAAATAGCGGTCCGAACTCGCAGACTTCTTGAGATTGAAAAACCTGATATCGCCGAAAGTGTCACTCAGGTCCGCATAATCGATATCGAAATTGTGATCGTGCTCGTCGAAAGGAAAGGTCTCACCAGCACGCCGGCCATCGGTCAATTTCCAAGCTCCGCTGGCATCTAGCGCGGAGCCCTGAAAGGACGCAAAAAAATACTTAGCTCGCGAGCGCACAAAAAGTGGCAAATTAATTTTTCTAAACTCAAAAGACTGCTGCAATCCATCCAAATCCGTGCCGAGTAGGCTCGCAGCTTCTTCGAGTGTGAGGAATGTTTTTTGAATGTTTGAGTTTTTCATGTTGTTATTTCCACACGACCCTCTCTTGAACCCAGAAGACGCTACCTGGGAGACAAGCATTCTTAACGGTCGCCTTGATAAATACTCTGCGCCACAACTGTTTCATCACCAGTGGACACAGTGGTAAGGCGGGTTTCGGCCCTTCGAAGCCCGCCTTTTTGCCGAGGCACTTTAGTGGCGTCCTAGTCACGGGAATAAACGAGCCGGAGTGGCGCAGAGCGATTTTGACGATATGCCTCAGCATCCTCCAGCTCAACAATCTGATTCGCCAGAATCATCAGCCGTTCTTCATCAGCCGGATCGTAACCAGGCTCGCCTTCCATCGGACCGGGCATTCTTTCACGCGCACGAATAATTTGAATTTGTTTGACGTAAGAAACGAAGATGTCCTGAATGCTCATGTCAGCACCCGCCTATTCTGCAAATTTCGTTGAGAGAGTCGCGCAGACCAATGAGCAAGAAGATAAAGTCGTCGGCGTTGATCTGGCTGCTTGCGAAAACCTTATCGAGGTCGGTTGCGTCACGACCGGAAATTTCCTGCAGGGCGAGTCGGCTCAGTGACGCCGCTTTACCTATTTCAATGCAAAGGTTCGCGGGAAGTTGGACGCGGGTATCCATATCGGACCTTACCGTTGATACACTTTCATTAGCCATTTTCGTGCTCCAAGTACGTTGATGGTTAGGCGAGCCTGAGTGCGACTACACCCAGGCCCGCCGCTTCTACCGGCGTGTGCCGGATTCTTTGCCTGCCTTGCGCTTGATCGGGACGACATTGCCGCCCTGCTCTAGCGTGTCTAGGTAATCCGCCCATTGCTGCAAGGCGACGGCACGCTCTTGCGCGTAATCGTTGCGGTCGTAGAGTTCTGTCAGTCCGGGCAACTTGTGATTGATCGCGCGCTCAGCCACTTCATAGCGCACGCCCAAGGTCGTGAGGCCACTGCGCATGGTGCGCCGCAAGTCGTGCGGTTTGACGAGTTTGCGAGCGACACCAAGCTCATCTAGTACTCGCCAAAGCCAGGCGCGGTACGTTTGGTAAGGGATCGGGCGATCGCGACCGCGAGACGCAGGGAATAGACACGTGGACTCACCAGCGTCTGCCCTAATCGCGCGCAACAGCATCATCGCCTGATCGGGTAACGTGATCGTGTACGCCGAGGACGTTTTTGAACGTTCCTCGGGAATGGTCCAAGTCTCTGCCTCTAAGTCGAACTCGCTCCAGCGCGCTTCGCATAATTCCGCCGGCCGAACCCCGGTCAGCAGGTGCAATCGCAGAGCCCGCCCTTTCGCGTCATTCGGAATTGCCTGGAGAAACTTCGCGAGTTCAGCGCCACCCAACGCGTGCCCCTTCCTACGCGCGGGCATCGGAAGAATCGTTGATCGTTTGATCGGTACCGCCGGATTGTCGGCGCGAATTGCTTGGCCACACGCGTGGTCGAATACATTACGCGTCACGGCGTGCAACGTTCGCATGGCCCCACTGCCCCGGGTCGAGCAGGCGCGCAGCATTCCAACAACATCTGCCGGCGCCACGTCGCGTACGAGCATTGCGCCCAGATGAGGCATCACCCAATTGTTTGCATAGCCCGAATAAAGCTTCCGCGTTGACGCCGCGGCCTGTGCGAGCGTCTTGGCTTTGTAGTCTTCGACCAATTGCCTAACGGTGCAGGCGGTCACGCTGGTCGCCTTGTTGCGTCGCTTGTCTGCCGCGACGTCGATGCCATCGGCTATGCGCACACGCTCCACGGCTGCGCGACGACGCGCAATCTGCAGCGAAATATCGGGATAACGACCTAGCGTAAGTTCGCGCCGGCGGCCGCCAAAGCGATAGCGGAGTATCCAGGCAGCCGTCCCGGCTTCTGAGAGGGTGAACGTGAGTCCATCGCCATCACTAACCGCCACAGGCGTGCCTTTGCTCACCAATCGGCGCAGCTGCGTATCCGTTAATATCTTTGATTGGAGCTTCGCCACAGCTTCTCCTAGCTGGGTAGCTAATACCTAGCTACCAGTCTAGCTACCCACTATACGCCGACCCGGCGTGGACGGCAAGAGACCGTGGCGGACAGTATTTTGTTGCTGCAGCTGGCTTTTTCTTCGATGTCGATTATGAAATGGAAGGAGGCGGACAATGGAAGACACTAAGTTAGATATTTCATGGACTTCTAACAAATTGAATTAATAGATTGAATTTAAAAGAATTAATTTTTAAGTTGTCTTGATAGCTACCCGCCTAGCTACCACTTTTTTAGTATGCTGCACTCGTTTGTATTGCGCACGTCGCAAACATTGCTTTTCCGCTGTGACTGTTAGCGGGCCAGTCAGGGGGCACAAGCACCCTGCTAAACGCGGTCTATTTCAAATCAGCTGCCCAGCCGTTCACCGCGGCCAGATTGGACCCTCACTCGTTGAGCCCTCTCGCCGAAAGAATGTCAGGACCCACAACTTCCGATCGCGCTGCCAGCTAATTGCGCGGGGCCGCAACGAAAAAAAGGGCGCGCGGCGCCCTTTTTTGTCTGACATCGCAAGATGCGTCGCGTATGCCTGACTATGCGGAATGGCCTTCCAGGTACCCGCGTGCTTCGGCCATCTCACCCATGTCGTCAACACTGCCTTCATTGGCTAGAACCTTCCGGTACCAAGCAACAGCCTTCTCCGGCGATACAGGAACACCCCTACCATGAGCAAAGATTCTCGCGAGGTAAAGGCACGGCAGATATGCACCACGTTTCGCGGCCATCTCGTACAACTCGACAGCCTTCGGCACGTCGACTGCTACACCTTTCCCTTCTTCGTACATGGAGCCGAGCAAGACTGTCGCCGTGAATGCTCCGCGTTCATGTGCTGACTCGAACCAGCGCCGTGCTTCTACAAAATCTTGTGGAAATGGTTGGCCATCGAGCTTGCCAGTTAAACAGCTATGTCCAAGCTCAATTTGTGCAGGCGTCAGTCCTCTTGCCGCTTTCGCAAGTAATTCTTCGTGTCGACTCGTCATGATGACTACCCTATTTTCCGCGGTCTTGGTATTCGTTCGGGTCAAGGTGATCCTGGCAAGCAAACGATACGCAACCTGCCATGCACCTTGCCCAACTTCCGCCCCAGATGTTTTTCATGTCTGGATCATTGCTCGCTTTGCGGCACAACCTGCGACAGTCGCTGATTTCTTCTTCGCAATGACTATCACCCTTGTCGCAGTGGTTTTGTGGCGGCGGATTGGGTTGATCGCAACCGCTTGTCGAAGTAGGTGTTATACCTATGAGGATTGCAGTGACGACCGGATTTGCCACGCGACAAACTTTCCAAATGCGCGGCCAAATCCCTGTAGGCGGCGGTGCAACCGGTGGCGGCCACGGAGCTGCATCAAGACCCTTCGGATCAAAGGTCGTGAGTGGATGATCGCTCACATAGGCGTAGGTATTGAGCCCGCCGTACATCCCGATCGGATCGGATTCGACATACCGACCAGTCCCGGGCTCATAATCCCGAAAGTAGTTGTAGTTAAGCCCGGTCTCTTGATCGAAATACTGGCCAGGAAATCTCGGATTGAACGTGATCGTCTGCACACTCGGTGTGTTCTCGCCAAACGCGCTGTTGCTCGCGAAGTAATCCCACTTCCAAACTATGACGTCGTTGGCTGGAGTCGAGCCAGGCTGAATGACTAGCCTCGGCGTGCCGAGCTGATCTGTTTCGACGTAATACAGAAATGTGCCGGTTGCTGCACCAACCATCAATCCATCGAGCGGAATATATTCGCGCTGCACCGTGCCCGCGCTGTTGTACTCACCAAGCAGCATTCCATT
Source organism: uncultured Rudaea sp. (assembly GCA_964658115.1). Taxonomy (GTDB): domain Bacteria; phylum Pseudomonadota; class Gammaproteobacteria; order Xanthomonadales; family Rhodanobacteraceae; genus Rudaea. The sequence goes on from CAZZYA010000033.1 coordinate 10,501, forward strand.
CTCTGCGTAGACGAATAGCGTTGCCGGACTGCTCTTGCTAACCCGCTCGCCTTTGCCGTTGTAGTTGTACGTCTCCGTTCCAGCAGCGCTTAGACGATTCCGATTGTCGTAAGTAAACGTGGTTGTGGCTATCGCAGTTGTGTTGCCGTTTGCATCGACGGCACGCGTGGAGCCGCCCGAGCCGGAAATCTTCGTCAGATGGTGGGTGCCGGATGTATAAAGGTAAGATTGTGATTGCGCCACCTTACCGAGTGGCTCCTTCGACATGCGATCCCCCGCATTATCGTAAGCGAGTGACAGCAGTGGACTGGCATTGCCATCAGTTATTGTCGCGAGCCTGTAAAGCGGATCGTATTGATATAGTTGCGTGGGCGGACTGGCACCGACCGTACTGCTCGCATTGGTCAGATTGCCCAACAGATCGACCGTGGCATCAATGACGAGCCCGGTGCTGACAGAACTGACAACCTTGTCGATGGCGTAGTCCTGATCATAGGTTTTGGTCAGCGTGCGTCCATTGCCAAACGTCAGCACATTCAAAGGACCGAACGGCAAGTAGGTGGCGGAACTGACGAGCGTCGCTGCTGTGCCGGTGGGCGTTGCTTTGTAGGCGATCGACGTAATCTTACCAATGCTGTTACGCGTGTAGGTGGCAACGGCAGTACTCGGATAGCTGATCGTCGCGATGCGATCGCCATTGGTATAGGCGTAGCCGGTGGCAAGCGTCGTGCCGTTGGTGATCTGTGTTTTCGCGAGGACGTTGCCTCGCCGGTCGTAACAATACGTCGTGCTTCCCGAGTCGTCGGTAATCTTTGTAAGCCGCCCAATTGGGTAAGACGTCGAGCAGCCCGTGATCGCGTTGGACTGATCATAGGCGTACGTGACGTTCAAACTCGTCGTCGGATACGTAATGCCGATGAGCCGGTTGAGCGCATCGTAGGAGTAATTGGTGGTGACGGTTCTCGCGTCGGTTTGCGAGGTGCGGTTCCCGGCTGCGTCATAGCCATAGCTGGTCGTGGCGGTATCGGGACTACTCAGCTGGGTGAGGTTGTTCAACCCGTCGTAAGTGTAACTCGTGACGAGGTTGTCGGGATCGGTGACGCTACGCAAATTGTCTCGTGCATCGTAGGCGAATTGCGTCGTTGTATCGTGCGTGGCACCAGTGCCAGCATGATCCTGCAGCGTCTTCAATAATCGATTCAGCGGATCGTATTGTTGTTCTGTTCCAACCTGCGCCGAGGTCCCGTCGATCGAATAGATCGCGTTGCCGTTGCCGTCGTATCCGTTCGTGTAGGTTATGCCGGTTGGCGGTGCTTCCGAAGGATTCTGATACGTCTGCACCGCGGCGGGGGTTGCGTTGAGAATGCCAGTCAAGTGATTGAGCGAATCGTATTGGCGAGTCAGCGACCGTTTGAGAGAACTGCTCGGATCGTACGTCTGTTCACCGGTGCGGTTGCCTGCCCCATCCAGCGTGTAGTGGACATGGTTGACGAGATTGTCCTGGACATCCGTCAACCGATGCGCCGTATCATACGTGTAGGACAGATAGTCGCCGTCCGGCTGGGTGACTTTCGACACGTTGCCGACGTTGTCGTACGCAAACGTCGTAGTGGCGTCGTTCACCGATGCGCTACCATCGGCGTTGGCGCGGACGGTGCGAGTCAGCAGCCAGCCGCGTGGGTGATACGCCATATCGGTGTATGTGCCGTTGGCGTCCTGCATCCGCGTTACTCGGCCGTTCCGGTCGTAATTCACATAGGTCGTAACGTGGCCAAGCGCATCCGTGACGGACTGCAAGTCCCCCGCGTAGTGGCACGTTCCACCCGTCGCGCAACCCGACAGATAAGACGTCGTGTAGTAGGCGTATGTCGTAACGTCCGTCACCTCCGTTCGAGGACCGTCGACAGTGAGCAGGAGTCCGACTAACGGACAGACACCGCCGACAGACTCGCAATAAGTGTATGTCCATTGCCGCACGCCCGTCGGGGCGTTCGGCGCTGAGCCGCACGTGTATGAAGACGCACCGCTCACCGCCGGGTCGATCTCGCAGCGCGACAATACTTGACCGCGAGCGTTGTACGTCAACTTGGTTGTTGTTTCGGTAACGCCACCCGAATCGATAATGTCGACTTGAGTAGGTACACGAAACGTTGTGTTCCAAGCAGTATTGGTCGTCTTAGCTGCTGTCGTACCAAAGCCTTTAATTCGTTGAGTCTCGAGTCCATGGGCGTCGTCGTAAATATAGTGAGCTGCGTTTCCGTTAAAGTCAGTCGTCGACTCGAGATATCCCGCCGCGTCGTATGTCGTCGAAGCACTGCCGCAAGAATCGCAAGGCGCGCCGGTAATCGACGCGATGGATTGGCGACCCTGAACATTTTGATAGTGATATGTTCGCACGGCGCCTGAGGCATCCGTAATGGTTGCGCTTCCGCCAGAGTTGTAAACGATCGCCGTTGTGTCGGCGCCGCCTCCTAAACTGCTGAAGTTTGCGCGACCCTGAGAGTCGTATCCAACTGTTGCAAATAGTTGGCTATCTTCGTCGGTAACGCTCGTCAGCGCGCTTTGATACTGACTATTTGTGTAACCGTATGTAAGTGTTTTGCTGCCTGGAAATGTAACAGTGTTTAGACGTCCGTAAGTATCGTAGCTATAGCTGACGGTGGTCCCGTCCGGCAGTTGCGCAGTGCTGAGAATCCCGTTCGTGTACTGAAATCCGATCGACCGTCCGTGGTTGTCGCTCGTTGAACTCAGCGTGCCATCTGTATTGTAGGCAAACGATTGGGCATAGCCATCAAGAAAAACAATTGAGGACAATTGGCCGTCCGTCGCGTACTGCTCAGTGTTTCCCGCTTCATCAGTTAACGTGAAGCCACTTGAGTTAGCTGTAAGTCCAAGCGGAATGTTTGCCCTTCCTGTACAGACGCCAGCTGCGCAGCTAAAGGTTTCAATTCGGCCGTCTCTACGCTGCAAGGCAACGGTAGCTGCGATGTTCGGCGCTCCGTTCCACGCGTTCGAGAGGTCTGTGCTGTAGATCGGTAAATTCTGTCCATTCGATAATGTACAAACGCCGCTCGAAAACGTCGCAGTCGCTGTGGGATACGGGGTGGACGCCGCAATCTGTGACCACCCTGTTGTGCAGGCGTTTGCCGCCGTTGTTTCTATTGCCGATAAATAAGAGTGGCCACCCGGAGCGGCCAAAGTGACATTGTATTGATTGAGAATTTGTCGCGAGAAATTATGCTGCCATCCGGGACCAAGTGAACCTTGGATGGTCGTGCTGCTGTTGTAAGATCGCGTTAGATTGAGTCGACCATCGGACGACGCGTAATCAGTGAACGTTTGATATTCATTTCCATCGGCTGGATTGATCGGATCACCGCATGCGGGACACTGCTTGCCGGGGTTCGGGGGAGTGGGCCAAATGACAAAGTATCCATGAGCACAAGCGAAGTCAGCTTCCGCCTCGAAGCGCTTAAGTGTGGGGACGTTATTTTCATAGGCGTCGATGTTCGCGCGGGTTGGGACAGTGTATCCAGGGGGCGTATAAAAATAGGGCTGTAGCCATTGAATCGTATTGCCCCAATACGCGCCCGTGCAATTTGAGGTAATTGTAGATCCCCACGACCCGAGTGAGGACCATACGTACGGCTGCAGGCTGTAGGGGCATATTAACCCTGACCCGTAAGTGCTATCGATGACTCCCGCCCACTCTAGGTAAAGAATTTGCCCCTGTGGACAGTGCACACCTGCAGGAAGTTGGGCCTGCGCATTGCTGGTGTGCAGCGCAGTCTCTATCGAAAGGAACGACGCCAGCAAAGCGACTAACAGGCGAATGCAGTCGGTAAGTCGGAAGCGCTTGTGTAGTTGTTCGATGAGCATACTGTTGCCTATATTAATTTTGAGACTGCCGAAGCAAAGCGCGCAATTTCATAAATGAGTCGCGCGTTCTGCAAGGACCGCGAATCGATTGCGAAAGCTTAATAGATACGTGGCACAGAATTGTGATGCGCTGCGACGATTCCAGCTAAAAAGCTTCGGCTACCGATGATTGTAGTGATCACATCGGCGAAGTACGTGATGCCGCCGATGGGTACGAAACAGCCGTATCCGAAGCGGAAGGCGACTGCGCGTAAAGCGAAATATGGCCGTACCGGCGTAGATGCGAGTCACCACGGATACGCTTCCGATGTCGCCTGAACGCGGCAGCCCGCAACGCGTCGCATGGCGCGTCGGTTCCTACAACATCAATTACCTCACGTTGGATCGAATGGATGCAGGTTCGGCGTTGCCGCAGCCTGTGGGCTGGGTGCTTCTCATTTACTCGTGCGTGCGAGGACCGGCCTGCTGGCGCGAGGTGTTCAATTCACGCGATGAGGAGATGAAGGCTGGAATCGAATGGTTTAAAACACTCGATATCATTCCGTAGGACTGACAGTTGACGCCGATCGATCGAGGTCTGGCTAATCGTTGAGCACGAAGTCAACTGACAGAATTGACAGGTAACCATCGTCATACGTTGGCCGCTAATGTATGCGAGTCTGATCGAATCGCATTCTCGGGGAATCTCTATGCGGCTTTTTTCGTTGCTCCCGCGCGCAATCGCTGGACTAATCATTTGTGGAGCTCTGGCTGACGTTGCCGTCGCACAGTATCCTAACCTGGCGTGCTACACGGCCGGTGGACAGGCTGAGTGCACAGCGCCAATCGCTACTCACCCTTGGAATTGCCAAGCAAGCGTGGCAGCGCTCGTAGACAGTGAACCTCAGTGCCCCAATGCAACAGGATGTCCCACTGAGCAGGAAGCTCTGACTGCATTTTCTACGAACTACCGCGCTTTGCTTCCACAGACGTGTGCCGGTCCGACGGTTACGAGCACCCAAACTTACATCACACAGTCTCTAGGAATAGACACTGAAATTTTGCATGGCGACGCTTGGACAGTCACATATCTGGATTCGCACAACGCTTGCACTGAAGTAGAGAACCTTCCATGCGCAGATAACGATTGCCTCGTTGCGTACTGCAAACGTCAAGTCGAATGCCCGCCAACGTTCACTCCAGATGCGACAAATACCTACTGCTACCGAATCCCGGTATGCCCCACCTGCAACGGTGGCGCACCACCGAGCGTTGGTAATCCGATTCAACCTGCGGGCGGTGAGAAAACACTGACCGAAACCGATATTCAAGGTAGCGGTGGATCGCCTCTCTCGTTTGTTCGTTACTACAATAGCAATGGACTTCATACGCCGGTGGGTGCCGAGCACGACACCACAGTTCTTGGCGCTTTATGGCACCACACCTATCAACGCAGCATTCTTTTAGAGCAGGGCGTCTCGCCGAACGTCACCGTCGCGTACGCGATCCGGCCAGAGGGCGATTTCCGCTACTTCGTTGCATCAGGCTCTACGTGGACGCCAGCGTCGGACGCACCCGAAAGGCTGACTTCCACCGTCAACGGATCCGGTCAAATCACCAGTTGGCAGTACACGACAGCGGAGGACACGGTCGAAACGTACTCATCGACCGGGCAGTTGCTCACGATCACACCGCGATCCGGTCGTGTTCAAACGCTCACCTACAGCACGGCATCCACGCCCCCGTCGATTGCGCCCGTCGCGGGATTGTTGATTCAAGTGGCCGACGATTCGGGCAGAACATTGCAATTGGTATACAACGCCGATTCGTCTCTAAGCCAAGTCAAAGACCCAATCGGGAACATCACCGGATATCGATACGACACGGTGGGTAATTTGGGATATGTGGATTATCCGTCGTCAGGCACGCGAACGTATGCCAACAACGAAACTAAAAATCTACCGAGTTCGATCACAACAGAGGGCTTGGTGACCGGGATCTCCGACGAAAATGGCAATCGGTATGCGAACTACACCTACGACGCTTACGCCGGCCGTTACGGAATTGCGACAGCAAGCTGGCACGGAGCGCAAACGGATGTCATCGATAAGGTCAGCTTGATGTATACGTTCGCCAACGGCTACGCATCAAGTGCCGTCGTCACCGACGCCCTCGGTAATGTGAGCACTCGCAACTTCAGCGCCGCGAATGGACACGTCAAAGATTCCGGCGTCAAGCGTTGCTTATCGAGCAGCGGATGTGCGTCGTTCGTCACGACATCGATCCATTACGATTCAGCCGGGTACTTGGCGTCCAAAACGGACTACAACAGCAACCTCACGACCTACACGTTCGATGACACACGCGGTATTGAAACGCAGCGCGTTGAGGCAAGCGGCACAACGTCGCAGCGTACGATCATCACGACGCCGGATACGAATTTCCATCTGCCGGATCAAATCACTGTTGAGAATGCCAGCAACGCGCCGGAGTCGCTTCGAAAGTGGACGTACAACAGCCGTGGTCAAGTGCTGTCACGCTGTGAAATCGATCCGGGTGTTAGTGGCGCCTCCGCCTACGTTTGCGGGAATGCGGCCAATGCGCCGGCTGGCGTGCGGCAGTGGACGTACACCTACTGCGAGCAACCGGCGATCACGGCCGGCACGTGTCCCCTCTTGGGTCTGGTGCTAACGGTCGATGGGCCTCGGACGGACGTTATCGATAAAACGACTTACACCTATTATCAAACCACCGACGTTTCTCATTGCACGACGCTGGGCGGTGCGTGTCACTTTAAGGGCGATCTGCAAACCATATCCAACGCGCTGAACCAAATTACGACCTACGTCAGCTACGACCAGGCTGGTCGACCCACTCGTATCAAAGATGCCAACGGCACCTATGTGGATATGACGTACCACGCCCGCGGGTGGCTGCTCACGCGCATCGTTCGTGCTAATGCCGATGGTTCCCCGAATGCACCGTTGGACGCGGCGACGACGTTTACCTACGACAACGTTGGCAATGTAAAACAAATCACTCAGCCCGACGGGGTGTACTTGAAGTTTTCGTACGACAACGCCCATCGATTGACCGACGTTTACGACAATCTGAATGATCATCTTCAGTACACGTTGGACGCAGTCGGCAATCGTACGAAAGAGAGCACGTACGATCCGTCGCCTACGCTGACACGTGCGCTGACGAGACAATACGATCAGCTCAACCATCTCGAAACGATATCAAACCACGCTGCGCAGGCAGTGCAGTCATTTACCAATCCGACAGGCGCACCGGCGACATATGTAAACGGCTATGACCCTGACGGCAATGCGATCTATTCGGTCGATGGAAGCGCGACGCCCGTCGGTACGGAGCAGTTGTACGATCCACTGAATCGCTTAATGAAGACATTGCAAGATCACGCGGGTACCGGAACGACCGCAAACACGACAACGCAATATGCTTACGACACCCGAGACAATTTGCGCAGTGTCATCGATCCAGACAACGTTACGACGACCTATAGCTACGACGGGCTCAACAATCTGACTTCACTGGTAAGTCACGATACCGGAACTACTACGTATCAAAATTCCGATGGCTCATCAGGCTACGACGCCGCCGGCAATCGCCTCCGAGAAACCGATGCGCGTGGGATCGTCAAGACATACGCATACGACGCATTGAATCGTCTGCGCAGTGTGACGTATCCAACGGTTGGCCTGTCGATCAGCTATACGTTCGACGAGGCATTCAGTGGTTGCTACAACGTGGGTAGATTGACCACGATGGTTGATCATTCAGGAACCACCTACTACTGCTACGACCGACGCGGCAATCTCTTATCCAAAACCCAGAACACCGCAGACGGGTCGGGCTCGTTCAATGAGCAGTACGGCTACTCGCTGGGCGATCGTCTTTTATCTGCAACCTATCCATCCGGCGGTCGCGTCAACTACACGCGTGACACGGGCGGTCGCATCACCGGAATCACCTATACGCCGGCGGGAAGCACTACGGCTATTAGCGTCGTCAATAGCGCGACGTACTATCCGTTCGGTCCATTGAATGCACTGCCGTTTGGCAATGGCCGCACGCTGACGAAAACCTATGATAAAGACTATGCGATCGATCAAATCGTCAGTTCAAATAACACGGGGCTCGTGATCGATGCCACGGTCGATGTTCTCGGGAACGTCATCAATGCCAGTAGTTCTGTCGGCTCGTCGCCAGCTACCCAGACGTATTTGTATGATCCTCTCTATCGGCTGACAACAGTCGAGAACAGCAGCTTGACGTCAGTGGAAGCCTTTACCTACAACAATACTGGTGACCGATTGACTAAGGCTGTAAGTGGACAATCGACACAAACCTACGGGTACACGAATCCGTTAACGACGCATCAGCTGCAAAGTGTGGCAGGCGCAATTCGTACTTACGATGCCAATGGAAACACCACGCAATTGAACGGACTCACACTGACATATGACGATCGTAATCGCATGATAGCAAGCGGCACGACCACGTTTGACTACAACGGCTCAGGCGAGCGGGTCAACAATGCACATCCGTCGAGTATGCCTGTGCTCAACGCGCTAGTCGGCTCAACGTGGTTTGTCTACCAACAAGATGGTGCACTCAGCTCAGAGTTGGCCGCATATTGGGAGTGCGGTGTCGCCACATTTATCGTTCACGGCTCTGAACCTTCAAACACCGGGTTGCCAGCGCAATGTCCTTCTGGACAGTCACTCGTACCCACCTGGAAGCTCGGTGCAGACTACATTTACCTGGACGGTGTCCCGGTCGCTGTGTTCTTGCCACATGCTGGACCTCCATATCAAGGCATACTCTATTACATCGAAACCGATCAGCTCGGTTCGCCGCGGCAGGTTATTCAACCCGGATCAACTTCAGCAAACGATGTGTTGGTATGGAAATGGGACTACTTTTCCAACACAAGTGCGTTTGGTGAGAACACGCCGAGTCTTCAAACGATTACGTTTAACCTTAGGTTCCCGGGCCAATATTTTGATAGCGAAACCGGATTGAACTACAACTATTTCCGAGATTACGAGTCTAGTACTGGCCGATATATCGAAAGTGATCCTATTGGGCTTGCGGGAGGAGCTGACACGTATAGCTATACTGGTGCTAATCCTCTGTTAGCTATCGACATGAGAGGCACGGATTTTTGGGTGGATAACGGTACTAGCGTTGCCGGGTTACACCAAAGCGTATGTGTCGGGAAGCCTTGGAAAGCGAATTTTTGTATCAGTTACGGCGCCGATAGCGTCTGTTGCGGGCTACTCGGCGCGCACGGTAGTGTTTACGTAGATCGCGGTGCAGGCAATGATCCTGATGTATCTCATTACCGACTCAGTGACTCGGAAGTCGATGCGAAAATTGAAAATTATTTGAATAGCCTAGTTGACTCGGGTGGCGGATACGGTCTTTTTTATAATTGCCGCGATTTTTCTCAAGAGTTGTTCAAGAAACTTTTCACGTTCGGTCCCAGTACCTATGGACCACCTCCGAAAGGCCCAAACTTAAAAAGAAACTGACATGAAAGCGTTCATAAAGATTTTCATAGCGATTTTCATTACTCATTTCATATTGGTCAGTTTAGCGATTGGTTGGAGCGACCAATATCGGAGGGTAGGAGCAGTTCCAGTTTGGTTGGAAGACTTATTGAGTGCACTTCTTCCTTCGCATCTGGTCTTCGGATGGGCGGAGGGCGCTGAAACGAGACTTTTATTTG